>NZ_JAUASW010000001.1:2749355-3098710 GCF_030345705.1 Pelomonas sp. SE-A7 | reverse complement strand
TTGTGCGCGAGGAAGGCCGGATGGTCGACCGCGATCTTCGAGTCTGGGCTGGGTGGTTCAGAATCAGGCGCCACAGTTCAGTCGGTCTGAGTTTCGAGGTGTGTCCTGCGTGGCAGCGGAATCCAGACCTAACCAATCGTTCCACCGGACGGCCTACGGCCGCCGGTGAACTCAGACGTTAGGCATCACAACGCATGCTTTGGACCACCATAGAACTTCGGATTGAGCCCGATATTGAGCGCATTGGAGAAGGTGCGCTCGCCATCCAAGTCCAAATCAAAGAGCGAGATGAAGACCTTGACGCCGAGTACCGACTTTGGCGTGGCTCGCTGTTCGGCCCAGTGACAAGCGATCTAATGAAGCAGGCTGCAACTCAGCTTGACCCAGGCCTTGCTCTTTCGCTTTTGACAGAGCTGAGGTCCGCGAACATAGCCGCATGCCCAAGGTTTGAAGTCTGGTTGCATCCAGTTGTCTATCGCTTAGAAGTCAACTCAGGTTTCAACACCGCGCAGTACTCTTGGCAAGAGGAATTGCCGGAGCAATGGCATCAACTTGGCTCAGTCGTTGCGCTTCTCAAGCGCATTGCGGAAGAGGCAAGAAATGATGCCTAACCAGTCGCTCGAGCCGACTCGCGTCGGCAAGCCGCCGCTCGCGGCTCAGCTTCAACGTTAGGGCGCGCGAATGCTTCGAATTGCAGGAATGCTTGCGCTTGCTAGCCTCATTGGTGTCGTCGTCTCGACATCGGCTGCTTGCGCCATTGGACTTTCTCGGGGAACAGATACCTGGTGCGGCTTTGTCCTTGTCTGGCCTATCGGAACGATCATCGCTGCGCCATTCGCGGTGGTCGTCGGCATTCCGGCAGATGCACTATTTCGTAGAGTCGGGCTTAAGCACTGGATCTGGTACGTTTCGGGCGGCTTGGTCCTTTCTTTGCCAGTTTGGTACGAGCTCGCGCAGCCGTTCGATTCACCGCGCTGGAATAGCGCAGGTTTCTTTGACTCGCTTCAGTATCTGGGCACCGGGGCGGTAGCCGGTCTGGCGTTCTGGGTGCTTCGTCGTTGGAAACAAAATGCGCCCTAACCAGTCGCTCGAGCCGACTCGCGTCGGCGTGCCGCCGCCGCTCGCGGCTCAGCTTCAACGTTAGGTCTCAGGAAGAAGCGATGCGCGGAATCATCGGATTGGCTGTTGTAGTCGCCTTAGCCTTCGCGACCGATCATTGGTTCGGTGCTATCGGCGTGACGCGTCTGTTCGGCTTGTTGGTTTTGGGTGCTTGCGTGTACGCGTGCTTCGCTCCCTCGTTCACCATTGCAGCGGGAAACACAGAGATAGCGAAATTGACTGGCTGGAAGAAGGTAGCTGCGCTCGTGCCGCTTGGCGCGGTTGGCCTGGCGCTCGTTCTCTATGCTCCAGCAGTCACGTGCATTTCTTCCAAGTACAAGCATCTTTGTGCGTAGCCAAATCAAAATGCAGCGGGTCGCTCTTGCGCAAGGTCTGAGACCTAACCAGTCGCTCGAGCCGACTCGCGTCGGCAAGCCGCCGCTCGCGGCTCAGCTTCAACGTTAGGCCGCATACATGGTCCGTGCATTGTTCGTTTGCTCACAGAATCGCCTTCGCAGCCCGACGGCCGAACAAGTCTTCTCGCAATACGAGGGAGTCGAATGCGAATCCGCCGGGGTTCACGAGTCGGCGAACGTGCCACTAGACCCTGAACTAATTGCCTGGGCCGACATCATCTTCGTGATGGAGAAATCGCACCGGAACAAGATCGCGAAGAAGTTCAAGCGCCATCTCGACGGGAAGCGGGTTGTTGTGCTTGGCATCCCGGATGAATACGAATACATGGATCCGTTCTTGATCAGACTGCTGGAGGCAAAAGTGCCGCCACTTCTTCGCGGGCATGCATCAAGATGAAGTGCAACGTGCAAGCCAAGGCTGTTGGCATGCTTGCGGGCCAGCGGCCTAACCAGTCGCTCGAGCCGACTCGCGTCGGCAAGCCGCCGCTCGCTGCTCAGCTTCAACGTTAGGCCACACGATGCTTTCGATGACACCCGAGTACGCGAATCGCCTGGCGCTCGCATACCGAGACATGGACGATGTGCAGAGGTATTTGGCCGCACATATGGACCTCGATCACCTGCAGCGGCAGTCCGGCAATTCGCGCTACTTCGATCACTGTGAAGCTGCCCTTGTTGCTGCAGTGGTTGCCTATTGCCGATCCTTCAAGCGATCGGAATCCAAAGGCAATGCAACTTCCAAACTGCAAGGTACCGATCTAATCTGCATAGAGTCAAACACCGAATTTGAAGAGCTACATTCCCTTCTGCTTGAACGTCGAGACACGGCTATCGCCCATGCGGATTGGGTTCAGCACAACACTGAGCTACTTTCCGTCGAGGAGAACTCTGTTTTTCGTCGCGTTTCTGTTCCGAACTTAGTCCAAGGAATTGACGTGCAAAAGTTTATGCAGCTTTCCGAAGCCATTCGGCAAGAGGTCGTAGCGAAGAGCCACGCCATTGACGTAAATGGTGGTTCGCGTGGAGTGGCCTAACCAGTCGCTCGAGCCGACTCGCGTCGGCGTGCCGCCGCCGCTCGCGGCTCAGCTTCAACGTTAGGTATCAGAAATGAGCAGTGTGTTGGATGAAGAGCCCGAAGACGAAATTCGCGATGCGGCGGCGATTGCGCGTCGTGCCATGGCACTCTTTGTTGTGGTCGCAATCTCCCTGGGTGCAGAACGGCGTAGGTTGACTGAATGGCTTCGTGTTGAAGACCTATGGGCTGAGCTCTCGCCAATCGAGCTGGCGTTTGTCGAATCTGATGAGCCGAGTGACAGGCAAATCATTAACGCTTCGTGGCGGAGCGAGGCGCTTTTGGTCCTGCTATGGTCGCTTGAGCTTATTCCTTCCATTCCTTCTCCAGCAGAGATCTGTGACCCTGAACTGTTCAAGGCAATCATGCCGCCATACGTCGAGCAGTCGGCACAGCAGTTCATTGCATCAGCGCGCAGAAGATCGGACGATGAACTCTTGGGAATGTCCGAGGCACTTCTCGACTTTCATTGGGAGGCGCGTGATGCGGCAATCAACGGTGTGCCAAACCCGAATGTTCACATTGGCATCGCTCAAGAGCGGCATCACGGAATCAACTGGGTTGTTGGGTACTGCGGGCTTCCCTGGGATGAAGTTACGACTGATACCTAACCAGTCGCTCGAGCCGACTCGCGTCGGCGTGCCGCCGCCGCTCGCGGCTCAGCTTCAACGTTAGGTCTCAGGAAGAAGCGATGCGCGGAATCATCGGATTGGCTGTTGTAGTCGCCTTAGCCTTCGCGACCGATCATTGGTTCGGTGCTATCGGCGTGACGCGTCTGTTCGGTTTGTTGGTTCTGGGTGCTTGCGTGTACGCGTGCTTCGCTCCCTCGTTCACCATTGCAGCGGGAAACACAGAGATAGCGAAATTGACTGGCTGGAAGAAGGTAGCTGCGCTCGTGCCGCTTGGCGCGGTTGGCCTGGCGCTCGTTCTCTATGCTCCAGCAGTCACGTGCATTTCTTCCAAGTACAAGCATCTTTGTGCGTAGCCAAATCAAAATGCAGCGGGTCGCTCTTGCGCAAGGTCTGAGACCTAACCAGTCGCTCGAGCCGACTCGCGTCGGCAAGCCGCCGCTCGCGGCTCAGCTTCAACGTTAGACATCAGGAGAGTTGATCCGTGCCACTGCGAAGGATCGAGGAAGTCGCGCTTGAGAGTTCCGGACGTCTGTTGGTGCGGCCGGAGCTGGTTGGTGGCGAAGGCTACGAGCAAATCTATCGCGCTGCGAATGGGCTCAGATGGGACCCAGGTCAGAAGGTGTTCTTTGCCTCTGAGCCGGAGCGTTGGGCGCACTCAGAATTTCTTTCCCACCTGGTACGTACGCTCGCGAATGAGTGCGGTACAACCTTGCAGGTTTCGAATTCGACGCGATGGGTGAATATCTCGGGTGAACTTCTAGCCGAGCTTGCCGCCGCTGCAGCCGGAGATGCGCCAGATGTCTAACCTGTCGCTCGAGCCGACTCGCGTCGGCAAGCCGCCGCTCGCGGCTCAGCTTCAACGTTAGGTCTCGGGAAATGCTGCTGATCGCTTGCCCACGAAGTCAAAGTGCTGCATTGCCATGCGGCGAGAACGACGAGTGTGCGAGCGCGGGAGCAGCCGAGGCTTGGAGGCTTCGAAGTCAGTCCTTCGCTAGTCGCAGGCGCGTTGTTGTGGCGAGGCAGAACAGTCAGTTCGTTGCAGGCGCTTCGCGCCGCAGTGCTGCGCCTGGCAGTCGGTTTGTCGAGTGGTCTGCGAGAGGCTGCTCGGTGGCCTGGCGCAAAGCCAGCCTGCGCAGAGTTGCAGGGCGCTGCTTGTGCGCGAGGAAGGCCGGATGGTCGACCGCGATCTTCGAGTCGTGGGCTGGGTGGTTCAGAATCGGGCGCCGCAGTTCAGTCGGTCTGGGTTTCGAGGTACGTCCTGCGTGGCAGCGGAATCGAGACCTAACCAATCGTTCCACCGGACGGCCTACGGCCGCCGGTGAACTCAGACGTTAGGCCGCTTGAATGAAAGTGATGCTCGCCATTGCCGGAGGTTTCTTGCTCATGTGGCCACTCGGATGGCTATTCGGAGCAATGAACTGGCCCGTCTTCCACAGCTGGGGTCTGGTCCACGGCGCGTTTGTGCTGGCTTGGCCCCTGCTGTCGGTACTCTGCTTTATCGCCTTCTGGCTTCTCAGCCGTGCAAACCGGTCGGGGTCTTCGTGAGCAAGCTTCCTAGGCGGCCGCCTAACCAGTCGCTCGAGCCGACTCGCGTCGGCAAGCCGCCGCTCGCGGCTCAGCTTCAACGTTAGGCATCTGGCGCGTCAGGGAGATAAGTTGCGATGACCATGTTTGCGGAACGAATCCTTCAGGCTATTGCGCCTGACGATGAAGAGTTCGAGATGAAGATTCGCGTTGGTAGTCCTCGACCTGATGGCGATGACTGGTCTTGCTTGGTCAGCATCACGCGAATTTTTGAAACCCCGAGGGAACTGCTCGGTGTCGATTCTTGGCAAGCCGTTCAAGTCTCATTGCAATTCGTTTCGACAATGCTCGATGACTTTGTGCGTCGTGGAGGCCAGCTCTTCTGGCCAGGCACGACTGATGTCGTATGCCCGGCCAGCATGTTTGTGCAGCCAGCAGATCGCTTGGTAGGCAACGAAGATGCCTAACCAGTCGCTCGAGCCGACTCGCGTCGGCAAGCCGCCGCTCGCGGCTCAGCTTCAACGTTAGAGCGCAATACATGATTTCTTCTCTGCCACCAGAGGTCGTCTCCAACTTGCCGGCCGGTCGTCTCGCTTCGAATGGGGCCTGGTTGGTTTTGCCTGAGACCGACGATCTAAGGGACGGAATCAGCACCGTGAATCGATGGCTGCGCGCTGAAGACTGGTATCCGTCTACGCTTCAAGATGTGATTTGGTTTGGGGACGACGGAACAGGAAACTTCTTTGGTTGGAGGCCGGGGCCGCAGTGTGCTGTGCTTTGGAACCCCGAGGACGGTGCATCGCCTTGGAAAGAGGGTAGCGTTCATGCCCTTTGGGAGTTCGTGCTCAATGGCTACAAGAATGCGCCCTAACCAGTCGCTCGAGCCGACTCGCGTCGGCAAGCCGCCGCTCGCGGCTCAGCTTCAACGTTAGGCCGCAGTCCTGATGATCTTGCTCGACGATTCTCTTCAACCTGTCGATCCACCTGATCCCTATTCACGGGCGTCAGACGTGATCTCGTGGAGAAAGTCGAATGATGGGTCGCTCGTTCTCGAGGTGTTCCGGCGCAGCTCGGGGTTGATTGGTTTCCGATTTCACGCATGGGTTGGTTGGCGCGATGCGGCCGATGAAGTTCGTGCCCATGGTTGGCACGACGTGGAGCCTAGTCCTGCCTTAGTGACGGATGACGTTCCGGAGGCGCGTCGGCTTGCCGAAGTAAGTGCAGCAGATTTTTCGGTGGTCTATGCTGGTGAATGGAACCATGCGGCCTAACCAGTCGCTCGAGCCGACTCGCGTCGGCAAGCCGCCGCTCGCGGCTCAGCTTCAACGTTAGCCATCTTCAAGAGAGGTTCGCCCTTTGCGAAAGAACGTTGTTCTAGTGGACTTCGAAAGCGTGCAGCCGGAGTCCTTAGCATCGCTTGATCACGATCACTTCAAGGTGATGGTGTTTCTTGGCGCTAGCCAAGCCAAGGTACCCGTTGACCTGGCTATGTCAATTCAACGACTGGGCGAGAGAGCGGAGTACGTTCAGATCAGTGGCAATGGGCCCAATGCGCTGGACTTTCATATTGCTTTCTACATTGGGCAGCTCGCCGCGATCGATCCGACAGCCTTCTTTCACGTGATCTCGAAAGACAAAGGATTCGATCCGCTGATACAGCATTTGAAGTCACGGAAGATCTTTGCTGGTCGATCGGCTGACATAGCTTCCATCCCGTTGGTTAAGAGCTCATCCGTCAAATCGCCCCATGAGCGGGCGGTCGCCTACATGGCAAAGCTACATGAGCCCAAAGTCACTAGGCCGCGCGCGATGAAGACCTTGTCCGGCTCAGTTCGATCCTTCTTTCAGAATCAGCTTTCCGACGCGGAGGTGTCGGAAGTGATTGAGCAAATGCGGTCAAGTGGGTTCATCACAATCACTGAAGGGCGAGTGGCGTATGCACAGAAAGATGGCTAACCAGTCGCTCGAGCCGACTCGCGTCGGCAAGCCGCCGCTCGCGGCTCAGCTTCAACGTTGGGCATCATGAACGTCAGTCCGAGTCTTCTTCGAAAGATTGCAGCCTGGCTCTTCGCCGTCCCTAGTTTCGTGGCCCTTCTTGCTCAGGTCTCAATCTGGGCAATACCGGGATGCAATCCAAATCCTTATGCTGTCGGCGAGTGCTTGATTGGGGGCGCCAATATCGCGCAGGCCTTACTGGTCCTGCTTTTGGGCGGCGGGTACGCTGCCATGGTTCTCGGAGTCCTTGTCTGCGCGCCGCTGCTCGTTGCGTCGTTTGTCTTCGGTCTCTTGTTCAAGCGTCGGCAGCATGCTGCCCAACCCATCGCTCCAGCGGACGGCCTTCGGCCGCCGCTGAGCTAGTACGTTAGGCTTCAGAGAAATGCACGCCACTCTTTGCAGAATTGTTGCGTTCACTGCGATGCTTGGATCCTCCCTGGAAGTATCGGCCTGCTATTCGCCGGGCCACCACACCAATGAGGACCTCATTCGCGATGCTGAAGCAATTGTGGTTGCAAAGGTTGTCGCTGGAACGCTTGAACATTTTGGGAACCCGAACTGGCCATCGATTGAGATGACCCAGTTTCAGGACGGAGATGGACCCGGGCCAAAGGTGACATTCGAGGTAGTTCGAACGCTAAAAGGGGCACCCACGGCCATGCGCTTTGACCTCGTAGGCGCGCTCAAGTACTTTGGCCCGAACAAGGCGCCTGTTCCGTACGAGTTGGCGCGCCCAGGTGCGCAGAGCGGGACTTGCTTTGCGTATGACTACAAGTTGGGAGGCACCTTCTTGCTGTTCCTGAAGAACGGAAGTCCGTATTGGTCCGCAGTAAGACCGACCAATGAAGAGGTTCGTGGAATACGGGACAAGTGGTTGGCATGGGTGGAATCGAGAACTCGGCGGATCTCTACGCTCCGAATCGATCCTGAAGCGAGGAAACCCAATCAGCAGCCTAACCAGTCGCTCGAGCCGACTCGCGCCGGCAAGCCGGCACTCGCGGCTCAGCTTCAACGTTAGGTGCCAGAGCAGGTATGTCGCGTAGCTCGATCGATAGTGTCCCGGCCTTGGTTCAGCGCTTGTATGCACTGGTTGCCGAATTCGAGGAGCTCTTCCCGGGCCGAAAATTCACGCCTGACGGGCACTTGGTTGGAAGCATCGGTGAAGTCGTAGCTGCACACCGATACGGGTTAAATCTTCGTCGTGCGTCGACGGAGGCTCACGACGCGGTGGCATCGGACGGGCGGGCAGTTGAAATCAAGGCAACACAAGGCTCGTCCGTCGCGTTGCGGTCAGAGCCAGAGCATCTGGTTGTCCTATTCCTAGGAAAGGACGGGCAAGCCAGTGAGGTGTTCAATGGTCCGGGGGCAATTGCTTGGTCAAACTGTGGCGCAATGCAGAAGAATGGGCAGCGACCAATCTCATTGTCAAAGCTCCGAAAGCTTATGGCAGGGGTCACGTCCACCGAGAGGCTGCCATGCCGCTAGTGGCACCTAACCCTTCGGTCAACCGGACGTGCCTCCGGCACGCCGGTTACCTCAAACGTTAGCCCTCACGCCGGAATCAACGATGAGAATCTTTGCACTGCTATTGACCTGTTTCAGCTTGATCTTCAGCGCTTGCGGCCAAGACCAGGAGCGACTTATCGCGGGTGGCCTTTACTCCACGAGAGACAAGAACGGAAGCTACTCTGTCTTTAAACTCCTTAAGCTCGACTCACAGGGCGTCCACCTTCGCCTGTATAGCAATCAGTTTGCTGAGCATCCGGCAACTCTTGATGAGTCCAAGCTGTTCATTGCAGGAATGAATCGCAAGCCCAACGAGACGCTTGGCATGGGTCATGCGCCCATAAGCCGCAAGTCATTTGCGTCATGGGGTGCTCGTTTCATCAAGGTTGTGCCGGTGAAAGAAGAAGAGCTTGAGGGGTACAAGATGTGGAAAGAAGCCGATGGTGGCTATTTCTAAATCGAGGGCTAACCGGTCGCTCGAGCCGACTCGCGTCGGCAAGCCGCCGCTCGCGGCTCAGCTTCGACGTTGAGCCCACCATTGCCATCACCCCTTGCAACGTATCGTTCAGCGCCGCTTCGCGTGAGTCGGGCGGCTGCGTAATGCACGAAGCGCGCAAGAGCTTGGCTGGTGTCGCGGCTCTCTGCGGCGACAGCTCTGGTGCGTGGCTGGGGTTGGTCCGGGCTGCGGTCCGGCAAAGCCGGCCCGACACTTGCCACTTCGCCCGCCACGCAAATCAACCCATGAGTTTCGCCATCGCGCCTGCCGTGTCTCGCATGGGCCGCCTGTCCACAGGCAGGCGGCGCACGGTTTTGCGTTCGCCGCCAAACTCGTCTTTCATGTCCACCAGTCTGGTGGCGAGCGGGTGTAGTGGGCCCAACCCATCGCTCCAGCTGACAGCCTACGGCTACAGCTGAGCTCAGACGTTAGAGCGCATTAATACACTTGCACATGGCCAAGATCTTCTCGTACTCCTTCTCCCTGACACCGCCGGCTCCGGCCGAGCAAATGCACGAGTACTCCTACAGCGAGTTCTTGCTTGACCTACCGAGTCATTGGAAGCAGGTGCCGAACGCTACGGACAACACGCTCAACTTCTCATCCGAGACCCATAGCGCAGCGCTCATCATTTCCGCAGACTTCTATGAAATCCCAGATTCGAAGGCTCAATCGATTGCCGAGAAGTGTCTGGATAGCAGGCTTGAGGCCTTAGAGGAGCTGAGTCCGGGGCAAGTTGAGGTCCTTCACAGAACGATCAAACCTCATTCCGGTGGTAGTGGGCTCGAGCTGAGCTTCGCCGCTGAAGCTCATGGGCACGTCCATATCTACCTGGGCTATGTCACCTCAAGGAAGATCCTCAACGTCACGTTAATTGCGCCGCCGAGCAAGCAATCGGCAGCAGCGCTCTTCAACAAAACGGTTGCCAACTTCCGGCCAAAGCTTCCTTAATGGGACGCAACGTTTCGCCAAGAATGCGCTCTAACCAGTCGCTCGAGCCGACTCGCGTCGGCAAGCCGCCGCTCGCGGCTCAGCTTCAACGTTAGGCCCGGCAATAGTTCACCTAGGGGAGGGCTCTGTGTTTGCTATTGAAGACACTCTTCATTCCGAGACTCTGGAAAGCAAATTCAAGGAGTTCCACGAGGCCATGGCCGAACTTCGCCGCTTGGCTGCCATTCCTTGGGACCAGAGTCCAAACATCGCTCCATGCGTACAGTGGAAGACTTGCGGCAGGGATTACGAAATAGTTGAGTACGACGACACAACGGTTCCGTGGAGAGAGCTTGCGCGGACCCCAGTCGTGGCAGTGCGAGCAACAGGGATCAAGTGGAACACCTAGGAATGCTGCCTGTGCAATTGAAGGCCGCATGGCCTAACCCGTCGCTCGAGCCGACTCGCGTCGGCGTGCCGCCGCCACTCGCGGCTCAGCTTCAACGTTAGCCAACAAGGGTCGCATGGAACCGAGAGATTGGATCGCACTTGCCGCTCTGTACATTGCGATCTACTACGCAGTGGCTCGCATGGCCATGCGCAAGTTGCAATCCATTGATCCCGACTATTACTCCGAACTTGGAGAAAAGCCTCGCGTTGGAATGAGCAACTCAATTGCCATTGGACAAATGCTGTTTGATCGAGAGCTTCCAAAGCAGTCATATCCTGCAAGCGTGAGCGGCATGATCATGGTTGCTCGTTACATGCTCTTCCTTAGCCCTGTCGTGCTTCTTGGAGTCATCGGTGTCGCACGAATTGTTGGCTAACCAGTCGCTCGAGCCGACTCGCGTCGGCAGGCCGCCGCTCGCGGCTCAGCTTCAACGTTAGGCCGCAGAATCCACCAGATGACGAACGCAATGAATGCCCTGGCAGACCGTGTCCTTTCAGGCCCATTTCTGGTCACAGTGGGAATTTGCGCAATGCTTGAGCTGCTCATCATTTGGCTCGCGTACGGATACGTCGGCTCCTTGATGGGCTCTGTGATCGTCTCGGTCTTCTTCTTTGGCCCAGCCTCGCTATGGGTTGGTCCGCCGTTGTATCGCCACTTGGTTGGGGCCTGGCGGTGAGTTCGCGAGACTTGGCGTTCCAATCCAGCGTGCGGCCTAACCAGTCGCTCGAGCCGACTCGCGTCGGCAAGCCGCCGCTCGCGGCTCAGCTTCAACGTTAGGCATCAGTAGGAAGATCACCAATGAGCGGGAAGTTCTTACGGCGCGGCGCAATCATCGACACGATCAAGAGCGAGGAGCGCACAAACGCGAGGCAGAAGCGAGGTGGTACGCGGCATCCAGTTCGCGTAACGTCCTGCGGATGCCCCGACCCCAACTGCGGCGCCTGGCACACCATTCTTGAGGATCGAGACCTCCCCACTCCAGAAGAAGCGGAGGCAAGGCTCAAATCAAGGAAGGCAGCCGTTCGGGCGGTTCTGAAGGCACATGATGCCTAACCAGTCGCTCGAGCCGACTCGCGTCGGCAAGCCGCCGCTCGCGGCTCAGCTTCAACGTTAGGCATTGAGCTCAGGAACGTCGTTCTTCGAACAGGAGTTGAAATGCAAGTCTTATCACGTCAGGGCATCGCTTCGGTGCTTGCTGCCATCGCCGCAAGCACTGCGTCCGTCGGGTACGCACAGGGAGAGACCCGGATCCCGAGAAGCATGGCTGGTGACAAAGGCAAGTACTACTTGCTCGAATCAAGGAAGGTCGGTGACGTTGTCCACGCCTTGCACAAGCGCATTGGTGTTGACGCAGTTGATTTCACTCGCACAGAGACGAATTGCAAGACACGAAAGATGCGAGAGATTGGTACCGGCGAAGGTTCAATTCAGAAGATCAAAGTCAATCCGACAAAGTGGTTTGATCTAGTTCCTGGCTCTAGCAAATGCGATCTCGCGCAGTTCGTTTGCAAGTGGTAAGTGACTTGAGCAAGGCAATGCCTAACCAGTCGCTCGAGCCGACTCGCGTCGGCAAGCCGCCGCTCGCGGCTCAGCTTCAACGTTAGAACTCAAATTCAGGAGGCAGCTTATGCGCCGCGTTCTTCAAATGCTGTTGCTGTTCGTTGCGACGGTTCTTGTTGGCTGCTCCTCCGGAGATCCAGGTCGTTTGGGCGGATCCTGGCAGATGGTTGGTCCTGTGAAGATGAAAGTTCACTTCCGCCAAGGTGAGGTGGAAGCGCTTGGGATCATTGACAAAGTTTCGTATGAATCCAAAGGCAATGACGTGGTCGTTACCTATGAGTCTGGTCTGATGAAGGGTACTGCGATGCGCTACACCTTGATCGGGAACGACACGGTACGCTCCGAACTCGGCGACATGAAGCGCACGAAATGAACTACGAGTTGAGTTCTAACCAGTCGCTCGAGCCGACTCGCGTCGGCAAGCCGCCGCTCGCGGCTCAGCTTCAACGTTAGACCTCACAAATGCCGAAGTTTCGATCGCTGCAGGTCCGTGACTGCCCAGGGGTCCTTTGGGCCATTTATCGGGAGTACGAGGGGCGAGCTATTGCTTCCTTCGAGGGGGATCTCTCGGCGCTGCGTTTTGAAGAGTTTCTAGGCTGCACCTTTGAGCCCACAGCGGCGCTGCCGCGACAAACTCAAGAACCGTTGATGGACTTTGTTTGCGTTCCGATCACTTCGTGGAATTTGGTCGCTTTGCAGCGGTTGCTTGCCGAGCCTGGCATGTTTGGAGAGGACGGAGCCATCATCCACACTCAAGTTTCAATGCGAGAGGAACCGATCCTTGTTGCATGCGACAACTTCCACGATGACTGCACTGTCGCATCGGCTGTTGTGCCGGCATCCCTCCTTGCCCGGCTCCAGGCCAACGGTGTATTGCGGGGCTACAGTGAGGTCTAACCAGTCGCTCGAGCCGACTCGCGTCGGCAAGCCGCCGCTCGCGGCTCAGCTTCAACGTTAGGCCACAGAAATAGCATGCTCCTATCCACCGCAGAAGACCTGGCGAAGTTCGTCGATGAGCTAAGGCGCGAGACCGACCGCGGACTCCCTTTGGTTGCTGCCGCACTGATCGATGATCGTCTTACCGAGACACTGCGGTCGTTCTTTTGCGAAGTGCCAAGTGCCGCGAAGCTTCTTGATGACGGCAGTGCGCCACTGAGCAGCTTCTCGTCAAGAGTCGAAGCTTGTTTCGCACTGGGTCTCATCGACGAGTTTGAATACACAGAGATTGGGATCATTCGCAAGGTGCGGAACGAATTCGCTCACCAGAAGCATGGCATGTCCTTTTCAAGCCCCCGAATTCAAGGCTTGTGCTCTACGCTCAAGTCCGACGTACCAGTAGGCTCGGGCTACCCAGTTCAAGACCCGAGATTCCGTTTCACCAACGCGGTTGTATGTCTCGCACTACGCCTCTACCACCGCCCTGAATGGGTAGCGCTGGAGCGAAGGAGGCCAAAGACCTGGGTTGAGGAAGGTGCCACAAAGTGGCGGTCGGTCGAAGACGAACTGCCTCCGCCTGGTATGCCGGTCATGGTCATGGCAAAGCCCGGGAGCTGAAGCATGTCAGTGCACTGCAAGCTGTGGCCTAACCAGTCGCTCGAGCCGACTCGCGTCGGCGTGCCGCCGCCGCTCGCGGCTCAGCTTCAACGTTAGGTCTCGGGAAATGCAGCTGATCGTTTGCCCACGAAGTCAAAGTGCTGCATTGCCATGCGGCGAGAACGACGAGTGTGCGAGCGCGGGAGCAGCCGAGGCTTGGAGGCTTCGAAGTCAGTCCTTCGCTAGTCGCAGGCGCGTTGTTGTGGCGAGGCAGAACAGTCAGTTCGTTGCAGGCGCTTCGCGCCGCAGTGCTGCGCCTGGCAGTCGGTTTGTCGAGTGGTCTGCGAGAGGCTGCTCGGTGGCCTGGCGCAAAGCCAGCCTGCGCAGAGTTGCAGGGCGCTGCTTGTGCGCGAGGAAGGCCGGATGGTCGACCGCGATCTTCGAGTCGTGGGCTGGGTGGTTCAGAATCGGGCGCCGCAGTTCAGTCGGTCTGGGTTTCGAGGTACGTCCTGCGTGGCAGCGGAATCGAGACCTAACCAATCGTTCCACCGGACGGCCTACGGCCGCCGGTGAACTCAGACGTTAGGTCTCCGGAAATGCAGCTGATCGCTTGCCCACGAAGTCAAAGTGCTGCATTGCCATGCGGCGAGAACGACGAGTGTGCGAGCGCGGGAGCAGCCGAGGCTTGGAGGCTTCGAAGTCAGTCCTTCGCTAGTCGCAGGCGCGTTGTTGTGGCGAGGCAGAACAGTCAGTTCGTTGCAGGCGCTTCGCGCCGCAGTGCTGCGCCTGGCAGTCGGTTTGTCGAGTGGTCTGCGAGAGGCTGCTCGGTGGCCTGGCGCAAAGCCAGCCTGCGCAGAGTTGCAGGGCGCTGCTTGTGCGCGAGGAAGGCCGGATGGTCGACCGCGATCTTCGAGTCGTGGGCTGGGTGGTTCAGAATCGGGCGCCGCAGTTCAGTCGGTCTGGGTTTCGAGGTACGTCCTGCGTGGCAGCGGAATCGAGACCTAACCAATCGTTCCACCGGACGGCCTACGGCCGCCGGTGAACTCAGACGTTAGACGCCAGCACCGCCATGCGCAGAGGAATGCTTTTCGCCGCACTTGCTCTTGGCATTTCGATGCCATCCCATGCTCAGGATCTCTCCGGGCGGTGGAGACTTGAAATCCTGAATGCCAAGCGAGAAGTCGTGACGACGTTCACCGTTCGGTTTACTCGCGACCAGGCCCAGTCGTGCCTGGCCCTCGTCAATCCGAAGACGCGAGAAGACCTGAAGTGGCGAAAATTGAAGATTGAAGCGATGTCCACTACGGAGAGCACGTTCTATCCGGTCACCGATCCACTCGCCTACGGAATTGAAGAGGGGACATTGACCATCGGCAACGTTGAATTCTGCGACGGGTACGCACTCCTTGAAGGTGGCCTGGCAGTTCAGCCAGTACACGGCCGCTATTTCACTCTTGGTGTTGCGGGTAGCGTCGATCGTGGCTCCTTCAAACTGTCTAAGGTCGAGTAGCGGAGATGGCGTCTAACCAGTCGCTCGAGCCGACTCGCGTCGGCAAGCCGCCGCTCGCGGCTCAGCTTCAACGTTAGGCATGTGAAGAGTCATGATCTGCACTTCATACGTTTCGGTGACTGCGGCCGGCAATGAGACGATCGTCTCGATCGCTGATGCAGAGCTGTTCGACTACTTTGACGACTTCTTTACCGAGCGCGGCCTTGAATGCCTATACGTTCGCCTCGCTGAAGCAAGCGACGTTTCGATGAACTCGTTTCATTTCAGCTCTACGTATTCGCTAGCCATGCTTGAGAGCGCAATCTTGGAAGTGCCAACGTCCGAAATCGAGCGCATCATTTCGCTCAATGCGAAGTTGGGCTGATGTATGCAACCGCACATGCCTAACCAGTCGCTCGAGCCGACTCGCGTCGGCAAGCCGCCGCTCGCGGCTCAGCTTCAACGTTAGGCCGCACACATGGTCCGTGCATTGTTTGTTTGCTCGCAGAATCGTCTTCGCAGTCCGACGGCGGAGCAGGTTTTCTCGCAATACGAAGGCATCGAGTGCGAGTCAGCTGGGGTGCACGAGTCGGCGAATGTTCCGCTTGATCCCGAACTCATTGCTTGGGCCGACATCATCTTTGTGATGGAGAAGGCTCATCGGAACAAGATCGCAAAGAAGTTCAAGCGCTATCTTGATGGCAAGCGGGTTGTGGTTCTCGGCATTCCGGATGAATACGAATACATGGATCCCTTCCTGATTCGCTTGCTGGAGGCAAAGGTGCCGCCGCTGCTTCATGGGCACGCCGCTAGATGAAGCACAAAGCGCGGGCCGGGTTGGCAGAGAATCTGTGCAAAGAGCGGCCTAACCAGTCGCTCGAGCCGACTCGCGTCGGCAAGCCGCCGCTCGCGGCTCAGCTTCAACGTTAGGCACCATGAAACCAGGCGAAGCCTATTGGGCCATCCTCTATCCGATCTGGGATGAGGTTTCCATTTATGACGGGGCGGAGCGCTTCTCGGAGGACTTTGAGAAGTTGGATCGTGTCGCACAAGCCTTGTTCGCTGCCCATTGGTGTCAGTCTGAGGTCTGTAACGGTGGGTTTGGTCAGTTCTTCGGAAACAGCACGGGAGTGCTCGCTTTGGAAGCTGTGGCTGGCTTCGAGGCGCTTGGAATGCAGAACGTGGCTAGCGTCGTCCGCCAGGCCGTTTCGCTGTTTGGGTCAGCGTACCCTTCTGACCGAGCAGCACGGGAGGAACAGCTGGAGATGTTGAGGCATGAATCTCTCAATGAACTCGACGGTGAGTTCTTTAGCTTCATTCAGTCTGAACAAGGGGGCTTCGTAGCTGCGGCTGATACCTTCGCGAAAGCCCATGGTGCCTAACCAGTCGCTCGAGCCGACTCGCGTCGGCAAGCCGCCGCTCGCGGCTCAGCTTCAACGTTATGCGTCATAGCTACCAAATTCGGATCGGTCGAGCAGCGGATGCCAACCGTCTCGCAGTCTTGGCCACTCAGGTCTGGCTGCACACGTACGCCACCGATGGCATCAGTGACCTGACCGCCCAGTACATTCTTTCCGAGCTCACTCCGGCGAAGTACTCGCAGTCGCTCAGCGAGCCATCTACCTACTTCTTCGTGGCCGAGCGCGGCCAAGATCTCATTGGCTTTGCCGCGGTCAAGTTCGGCGCACAGTGCCCGGCGGAAGCGAGTTCGGCCGTCGAGCTGAAAACGCTCTATGTTCAGGAGCATCACATCGGCCACGGTGTTGGGAGGGCGCTCCTTCAGGCGGCCGAGGCCAAGGCACACGAGCAGTCGGAGTCCAAGTTGTGGCTGACGGTCAATGCCAGAAACGATAGGGCTATCGCTTTCTATGATCGTCAGGGCTATTCCAAGGTCGGTACCTCGTACTTCGTCCTCGGCGAGGGGCGCCATGAAAACCATGTGCTTGTCGGCCGTGACGCATAACCCCTCCGTCAAGGGGACGTCCCGCAAGCGGGCCGCCCCTTATGTCAAACGTTAGGCGTCACGAGTACCAACGCCGCGGCAACTTGATTCATTGCCTCAATTTAGGTCAGCCCTCGGAGATGAAGCCATGAGAGACGCACGTTTGCTTCTTGCGCTCACCGCAGCGAATGCCGTTCTCATGCTGGTTTTGCTGGCTCAGAACCTCGGCGTCGCCCACGCCCAGAGCACCTCGAACGTCCTTCGCGGTCGCGCTCTAGAACTCGTAGACGATCAAGGACGCTTGCGCGCCAGCCTGAACGTGCAGCCCGCCGGAGTCACACCCAACGGTGTCGCATTCCCCGAAACAGTTCTGCTTCGCCTCATCACCGAACGCGGTCGTCCCTCGGTGAAGATCGCCGCGTCAGAGCAGGCAGCTGGCCTGAGCTTTGCCGGGCCGACCGGTACGAGGGACACATACGTGATTCTGGAGTCGAAGGAGAACGCAAGTGTCCTCAGGCTTCGGAACGAGAACGGCTCCGAGCACGTTGTTAAACCGTGAGCTCAAACGTTAGGCAGCCAATGCCAGCATCGTTCTACTTCCGAGGCCTTGTGCTGGTGATGCTTGTGGGTGCTGCGACCAGTTGCGCGTCTGACGCCGATTCTCTAAGTGATGCGTCATGCCGGGTCCAGGATCCACCGCCTGAAGCGGGAGAGCTGGCTGCGCACGGGAAGCTGATGAAGGTCCATCCGAGGATTTCTAGTATTCCCGCTAGCTTTAGCGGATGCCAGACGCTATGGGTGCAGTCACCTGCCGGATGGGTGGCCTCGCGCATTCAGGTCCGTAAGGGACGAGTTGTTGGGCTCTTCGACGCAAAGCTTCAATGCAAATACGCGGCCGGAAAGTTGCAAAGCTCCAGTGGCGGAGAATGCCCTGCCGCGGAGCCGGAGCTCTTGCCATCAGAACCGGCCGGGTGCATTTCCCAGCATGCAGGCGGCCCGAAGCCAAGAGAGGTTTGTGTTGATGACTATCCGGCTCCATAACCATTCGCTCGAGCCGACTCGCGTCGGCAGGCCGCCGCTCTCGGCTCAACTTCAACGTTAGGCCTCACATGCCAGAAACTCTGCCTCCCCATGTTGTTCTGTCCGATGAATTGGCCGTGATCAACTGGGCTGAATTGAAGCGCGCAGTGGCCGAAGACAACTTCGACAACGGCCGCACACCGGCCGAGCTGCGAGACTCGTTCGCCGCAACAAACGTTCGGGTCTTTGCCCTGCTGGACGGAAGAGTAATTGGTACCGCGCGCGCTCTTGCGGACGGAGTTTGCAACGCCTTCGTTGTCGATGTCTGGACGAAAAGCGCGTTCCGGCGGCAAGGACTGGCCAAGCGAATGATGACCTTTCTTGAGCAGCGTCTTGAGGGTCATCACGTCGCGCTCTTCACAGAGCATGCTGTCAGCTTCTATGACAAGCTTGGCTACTCCGAAGAGCGTGTGGGTATGAGCAAGGTCGTTGGCACCTGGCTCCGCCGGACGCGCGATTCCAATGAACAGACTGCCCCATCAGACGGTACTGCGAGTGATGCCTAACCCGTCCATCAAGCGGGCCCGCTGCAACCGGCTGCGGCGGCTTCCGCGGGCCGGTTATGGCCAACGTTAGGCAACAATCCGAAGCGCCATGATCATTTCGACTCTACAAACGCCACGGCTCGACCTAGTTCCGCCGGATGTGACTTGTGATTCAGCGTATTTGCGCTTCTACACCGACCCTGACGCATCCGCTGCATATGGCGGCCCCTTGTCGCCTCATGCAGTTTGGTCTCGCCTTACATATGACCTAGGCTCCTGGCACCTTCAAGGTTTCGGAGTCTGGGCGCTTCGTCGCCGCTCGGATGCGGCGATCATCGGCGTTTGCGGATTTTGGCAAGGGCGCGATTGGCCACGAGAGCTTACTTGGTGGCTCCTTCCCGAAGCCCGCGGGCAGGGGTACGCGCTTGAGGCTTCGCGCGCTGCTGTTGAGCACGCATATGGCGAGTTGGGATGGGCGGCGGTAAATACCTACTGTGCCGACACGAACAACGCAGCAATTGCGCTGATATCGCGCCTTGGCGGAATGAAGATAGGACGGCAAGCGTTTCCAGACGGGGAGGACCGCAATGTCTATCAAATTCCACGACCTGCAGCCTAACCAGTCACTCGAGCCGACTCGCGTCGGCGTGCCGTCGCTCGCGGCTAAGCTTCAAGCTTAGACCGCAGAACACAAGCTCGCCATGATTTCGGACGCTCTAATTCGTATTGCCGCCCTCTGTGTCGTTCTCGCAGGGGCCGAGACGCTGCATGGAATTGCAAGAACGACGCTGGTCATTCCGCGTATCGGCAAGGAACGCGCAGTAAGGCTGAGTGCACTTACCGGCACCGTTCTCGCCTTCGCTATCTGCTGGCTGTTGGTGCCAAGCATTGGCCTTCAGTCGCAAGGTGCCCACCTTATGTTGGGCGTTGGTCTTGCGGTGTTCATGGCCGGCTTCGATATCGTTATTGGAAGGTGGCTGATGCGAAAGGCCTGGGCCAAGATTTGGCCCGACTTCAATCCAGGCACGGGGAACTTTCTGCTTTTCGGTCTGCTGGGCTTGTGCATCATCCCGCTACTGGTTTGGTATGGGCACCGCTTGTAGGCCTAAGGTGCGGTCTAACCAGTCGCTCGATCCGACAAGCGCCTGCAAGCCATCGCAAGACGCGCGGCGGCCGCATTTGCACCCGAAATTCGAGATCGCCTGAATGCGCAAATTCATCATCGCTTCCGTGTTGTCACTTGCCGGTTCGGCACATGCCGTGGCCGGCAATGAGCAATGGAGTGTGCTTGTACCGGGGGACTACCACGGCGATGAGGCGCCAAGACGGCCGGGGCTCGGCTGGCTCGCGCTCGTGGTCGTCGATGGCCTATGGCATCTCGTCCCTACCGTGGTTTCTGCGGAGCAGATTTACGACGCGGTGCTGGACGCGCAAGGCCAGACAACGGGCCTTCGAATCGGGTCCAGGCATCCGGAGGCGTTGGCCCTGGTTCGATCGCCGGCGCTTCGTGCCGGGAAGATCGACACACCCAATATGCGCTTCCTTGGCAAGCCAAGGGAAATTTCCCCGTCCTACGCCTTGGGCATCCCATTCAAGGGCGAGCAATATCAGCTTGTTGTCTCGCGAGGCGATATTTTTCTGGTGAACGGGGCGAAGCGCAGCAAGCTTGAGGACCTTGTCGTCAGTGAAGACCAGGCCTCAGATTTCTCGGCATCCGCCAGGCTCCTCTGGGCGGGTGACCTGGATGGAGATGGAAAGCTGGATCTTCTGGTGGCGTACAGCGGCTACAACCGTGGTGGCGCTTGTCTCTTTCTTTCGTCGAGAGCCTCCGGCGGTGCACTCGTGGCCAAGCTGGCCTGTCATGGCGGCATCGGGTGCTGAGCGACGTGTCTGACCGATTTCATCGAGGATCAAATGCAGGGCGCAACGACTGGGCAGGTAAGGCTGTTGCTGCGGGCCGAGGGGGCTGCCGTCTTCATCGGGGCGCTGTTTGCCTACTCACGGTTCGGGCAGCTCCTGCGCGTCGCGTGCAGAATCGACACCCATGCCAATTGCCAAGATCGAAGTCTGTCGCCCCCGCTCATCGACCGAAGTTGCTGCGCTGATCGACGCCGTGTACCAGGCCCAGTTGCTGGCGCTGAAGGTGCCTGAGGACGACAAGCAGATTCGGTTTGTCGAGCACAAGCCTGAGCATTTCCCGGTGCCTCCGAGCAAGACGGAGAACTACACCCTGGTCGAGATCCAGATATTTCCCGGGCGCTCGCTGGATGCCAAGAGAAAGCTGTACGCCGAGATTGCCCGGCGCTTCGACGAGCTGGGCATCGCGTCGTCGGACATCACGGTGATCCTGCATGAGCCCTCGCTCGACAACTGGGGCGTCGGCGGCAAGCCGGCCTCTGAAGTCGACCTCGGCTTCAGGCTCGACGTGTGAGCGCCCGCGTCTTTCGGTCGCCCCGGGCCCCCGATCGTCCAAGCCCTCCACCGACCCGCCAGGGAGACGCAGCATGGCCAAGTACCTGATTTCCTTTCCCAGCGCCGCGATGGTCGTGCCTGCGGAAGAGATGGAAGCGGTGGGTCGCGCTGCGCATGCGGTGATCGATGAGGCGAAAGCCGCGGGCGTTTATCTCTTTGCCGGTGGCATCGACGAAGCGGTGCCTCCCCTGCTGGTCTCGGCCGACGGCGCGTTCGCCGAAGGCGGCTACCCCTGGGCACCGCCGCTGAACGGCGGCTTCACCGTGCTGGAGCTGCCCTCGCGCGAGCAAGCGCTGGTGTGGGCGGCGCGCATTGCCAAGGCTTGCCGCTGCGAGCAGGAGCTGCGCGTCTTCGGGGACGATCCGCGGTCCTGAGCAGGGTGGCTGCTGCGGGCTAAGCTCGGGCTTCGCTGATCTACCCACCAGGAGAAGTCCGCCATGTCGTCCCGCCTAGCCTCCTGCACCTGCGGCCAGCTCAGGGCCCAGGTCCACGGCGATCCCGTGCGTATCTCCATCTGCCATTGCCTGGCCTGCCAGCGCCGCTCGGGCAGCGTGTTCGCAGCCCAGGCCCGTTATCCGCGGGCGCAGGTGTCGCTGACGGGAATCTCGACGAGCTATGTGCGTGTGGGCGACGAAGGCGGCCGGGCCCGCTTCCACTTCTGCCCGACCTGTGGGGACACGGTCTATTACGAGATCGAGGCCATGCCGGAGTTCCTGGCGGTGCCGATAGGCGCGTTTGCCGATCCGGGCTTTCCGACGCCGTCCGTCTCCGTCTACGAATCGCGCATGCACCGCTGGGTCGTGCCGCCTCCCGCGGCGGAACACTTTCCCTGAGTGGCGGGCCCCGGGCGTCGCTGATGTCGAGGACGTCGCCCGGCTTGATCATCCATGCGTCACGCGGGTTGCCCATAATCGGCGGCAGCAGGTCGCCACCGCGGAGCCCAGCCATGACGCCACCCCTGTCGAGCCCTCTCAAATTGGCCAAGCGCCTGGTGCGCCAGGGCCTGTTGCAGCCGGCCCAAGACCGGCTCGCCGCCCACCGGATCGCACAGTATGTGCACGCGGTCCGCAGAGGCTTCAGGCCCGACACCGAGGCCATCCGCCGCTTGCGCCATGCCTGGGGCAACGAGGCCTATTCGGCCGACGAGACCTATGTCGCCGAGGTGATCAGCCGGGCCGAGCTGAGCCAGGGCCCGGTGCTCGAATGCGGCAGCGGCCTGACCACGCTGGTCGTGGCCCTGGTCGCCGAGGCCCGTGGCCAGAACGTCTGGAGCCTGGAGCAGGATGCCGGCTGGGCGCGCTTCGTGCAGGGTCGGCTGCAGGCCTGCGCCATCGGCAACGTGGAGATCGTCCTGGCGCCGCTCAAGGACCACGGTGGCTTCGTCTGGTACGACGCCGAGGCGCTGGGAGAGCGCTTGCCGCGCCAGTTCGGCCTTGCCCTGTGCGACGGACCTGCGGTGCATCCCGAATGGGGGGCTGCCCAGTTGCAGTGGCGCTATGGCCTGCTGCCCACGCTGGCCCGGCTGGGCATAGGCTGCGACGAGGTCCTGCTCGATGATGCCGACGAGCCCCGGGCCGACAACCTGCGGCAGCGCTGGGCCCGGGAGTTCCATCTCGAATGCCAGATGCTGGACTCCAGCGACGGTGCCTGCGCGGTGTTCCGACGGCCGCCGCCTTCGGCCTAAGTCCCTGGCCTTCACCGGGTTGCTGCGCCGCCGGCAGGGCCCGGCTATAAGCACGCAGTTGCAGCCACGGGCCCGCCATGACTTCTGCTCCGCCTCGTCCTCCTTCTTCGCTCTGCTTCGTCAACCCCGACGGCGTCCATCCGCCGCTGGGGCTCTACAGCCATGTGGTCCGCGTGCCGGCCGGCGGCGAGCTGGTCTACCTGTCGGGCCAGCTGGGTGTGCGGCCCGACGGCAGCACGCCGCCCGGCATTGCCGAGCAGGCGGACCAGGTGTTCGCCAACATCGTTACCCTGCTGGCTTCGCAGGGGCTGCGGCCGACCGACATCGTCAAGCTGACCACCTACATGGTGGCCGGCCAGGATGGCGACGCGGTGCGCGCGGCGCGGCTCAAGCACCTGGGCTCGCACCGTCCGGCCTCGACCGCGGTCTTCGTCGCCGCCCTGGTCGATCCGGCCTGGTTCGTCGAGGTCGACGTGGTGGCCTGCCGGCCGTCGCCGGCTTGAATCTCCACAACAAGCAGGACGTGGGCGCTTCTTGTAAACGTTAGCCTCATCGCCCAGGCCCGATCGAGGCCATCCGTGGACGAGGGACAGGAGGAGCACCATGAGCCCAGAACAGGCGCGCCAGCTGATTGCCCAGCTGGCCGATGGCGTGGACCCGGAGACCGGCGAGATGCTGCCGGACCATCATCTGCTCAACCAGCCGCAGGTCTTGCGGGCCATGGTGCTGGCCGCCCAGGCCTTGCATGCCCAGGTGCAAAGCCTGGCGCGCGCCCGGCCGGCGCCGGCCAAGGCCGGCCTGCCCTGGAGCAGCGACGAGGAGCAGCGCCTCGGCAGCGAGTTCGACCAGGGCCTTAGCATGGCCGAGCTGATGCAGGCGCACCAGCGCAGCCGCGGCGCCATCACGGCCCGCCTGCTCAAGCTGGGGCGCGTGCGCGCCTGAGCTGAGTGGACTGAGTTTCTATTCCTGGCCGTCCTCGACCGGCAGCTGCTCGGCGCGCCAGCGCAGCATGCCGCCGGCCAGGTTGGCCACGCGCGCCAGGCCGGCCTTGCGCAGCAGCACCGTGGCCTGGGCCGAGCGGGCACCCGAGCGGCACACCGCTACCACCGGCCGCTCGCGGTCCAGCTCGTCCAGGCGCTGGGTCAGCTGGTTCAGCGGCAGCAGCTTGGCGCCCGGGATATGGCCCAGGGCGTCGCTGAACTCCTGCGGCTCGCGCACGTCGACCAGCTGGATCTGCTGCGGCGCCGTGCCGTCGGCCAGGCGCTCAGCCAGCACGCCGGCCTGGATTTCCCAGATGCCGCTGAAGGCCAGGGTCAGCGGTGCCCAGTCGGACTCGGCATCGGCGCCACGGGCCGTGCCGTCGGCCGGTTGGCCGCAGCGCAGGTTGGCGGGCACGGCCAAGTCCATCAGCTTGGGATGGGGCAGGCCCAGGTGGTTCATGTAGCCGCTGAAGTCGCCCTCGTTGACGTCGCCGCCCAGGCGCGGGTTGTAGCGGCGCTCCTCGGCCACGCTGGTGACCGTCAGGCCGCGGTAGTCGTGGCCCGGGTACAGCAGGCAATGGGCCGGCAGCGACAGCAACTGCTCATGGACCGAGCGGTACAGCATCGCCGGGCTGCCCTGCTGGAAATCGGTGCGGCCGCAGCCGCGTATCAGCAGCGCGTCGCCGGTGAAGGCCATGCTCTGGTCGTCCAGCACATAGCTGAGGCAGCCGCTGGTGTGGCCGGGCGTGGCGCGCACCTCCAGCCAGCGCTTGCCGAACGAGACCCGCTCGCCATGGCGCAGCATCCGGTCGGCGCCGCTGGCACCCGAGGCCTCGGCCAGCAGGATCTGGCTGCCCGCGTGCTGCTTGAGCAGCCAGGCGCCGGTCACGTGGTCGGCGTGCACATGGGTGTCCAGCGTGGCGACCAGGCTCAGTCCCAGCTCGTTCAACAAGGCCAGGTCGCGGCGCTCATGCTCGAACACCGGATCGATCAGCAGGGCCTCGCCGCTGGCACTGTCGCCGAGCAGGTAGGTGTAGGTCGAGGATGCGGTATCGAACAGCTGGCGGAAGATCAGCATGGATGTAGTCTCCAGAACGCGGGGCGGCCTAGGCGCGGTCACCCAGCCACAGGTCGTGCAGCAGCATGCCGGCCAGCAGGGCCGGCACGAAGATCAGGGCCGGGCCGAAGCCCGCACCCAGGGCCACCAGGGCCGGTCCCGGGCAGAAGCCGGCGATGCCCCAGCCTGTGCCGAACAGCAGGCCGCCGATCAGCAGCCGGGCGTCGATCTGCGTGGAAGTGGGCAGCAGCATGGCCTCGCCGCTCCAGGACTTGCGACGACCCTTGGCCAGGGCAAAGGCGACCAGGCCGACGGCGATGGCGCCGGCCATGACCAGGGCCAGGCTGGGATCCCAGGCGCCTGCCAGGTCCAGGAAGCCCAGCACCTTGGCCGGGTTGCTCATGCCACTGGCAAGCAGGCCGAGGCCGAAGACCAGGCCGCTGAAGAAGGCGAAGACCAGACGTTTCATCGCGAGTCCCAGTTCGCTCAAAGCAGGTGCCGCAGCACGTAGACGGTGACGAAGCCGGCACCCATGAAGGCCAGCACATTGGCCAGCGAGCGCGGCGACAGCCGGCTCAGGCCGCAGACCCCGTGGCCGCTGGTGCAGCCATTGCCCAGGCGCACGCCGAAGCCCACCAGCAGGCCTGCAATCACCAGGCCGAGCGGGCCCACGTCGACGCGGGCCACCGGCAGCGGCGCGAACAGCTGCCAGGCCCAGGGCGCGATCAGCAATCCGGCGATGAAGAGCAGGCGCACCGCGTCAGGCTTGATGCGGCCCCCGCTGCGCAGCTGCTGCAAGGCGCCGCCGACGATGCCGGCAATGCCCGCGATGCGGCCGTTGCCCAACAAGTAGAGCGCGGCCGCCAGGCCGATCAGCGCGCCGCCGAGCAGGGCGCTCCAGGGGGTGAATAGGCTCCAGGCGATGTTCATGCGGCACAGGGCTAGGGTTTCGGCGCGGCATCTTAGCCCTGGTGGCTTTCTAGAATCTTGGCCATGCTGCTGTATCCGCCCCAAGCCGACCTGGCTCTGCTGGAAACCGAGGCCGTCGCCGGTGGGGCCGCGGCCCTCACTGCCCTGGCCTGGGCCCTGCGCCAGCGCGACAGCCGAAGGGCCCTGACCCTGGCCGACCAGGCCCGTCAGGCGCTGGGCGACGAGACCGGTGCGGCAGCTCAGCGGGTGCTGATACGCCTGGCCCTGATCCGCTCCGAGATCGCGGCGATGTACAGCCAGTTCGACGAGGCCGAGGACCGCCTGGCCCAGGCACGCCGCCAGCTGGCCGAATGGCCGGATCCCATGGCCAGCGGCGACGCGCTGCTGGCCGAGGCCGCCGTGGCCAAGGCGCGCGGCCAGCGCGAGCGTGAGCTGGAAGCGTACGGCCGGGCGGCCGCCGTCTACGGCGAAGCGCGCCTGCTGGACCGTCAGGCCCAGGCCCAGGCCTGGGAGGCCTACGAGCGCTCCTTTGCCCAGCCCGAGCTGGCCTTGAGCGAAACCCTGGTGGCCGATCCGGCCTGCGATGCGCTGTGGAGCGCGGCCCGCGCCCTGCGGCTGTCGCGTCGCGAGCTGGCCGAATCGGCCTCGCTGTTCCTGCATGCCAGCGAACAGGCCCAGCGCGTGGGCCTGCTGCGGCTGGCCGTGGTCTGCGTGATGAATGCCGGCACGGCGCTGCAAAGCCTGGGCGAGATCGATGATGCCGTGGCCTGCTTCGACCTGGCCGAAGGCGTGGCCCAGCAGACCGGCTGGCCCGCCCTGCTGGGCGCCAGCCAGACCCGCTTGGCGGCCCTGTTCAATGAGCTGGGCCGGCCCGACGAGGCGCATGCCATGGCCGGCGCGGCCCTGCGTTCGCTGGCCGCCACGCCGGGCGGCATCAACCGCGCCAACGCCTGCGGCGAGCTGGCCCGCTCGCTGCTGCTGCTGGGACGCGGTATCGAGGCCGTGGCCCATGTGGCCGAGGCCATCCGCATGTATCGCGAGGCCAGTTCGACCGACAACCTGGCCCTGTGCCTGATCAACCAGGCCCGCGCACTGGCGGCTGCGGCGCAGCCGGAGGCCGCCCTGGCGGCCATCGCCGAATGCGAGCAGCTCAGCGCGATCCATGGTTTCAGCGCGCTGCAGGTCGATGTCTACGAGGCGCTGGCCGAGATCCACCGGCGCCACCCCGACCTGCCCGCGCCGGCCGGCATGACGGCCGCTACCGCGGCCCTGCACTACGCGCGGGCAACGCTGGAAGAAGGTCGCCGCCTGCCGGGCTGGAAGCCGCAGCCGCATCTGTTCCGCCTGCTGGCCGAGGACTGTGCCGCGGCCGGCGACTGGCAGGAGGCCTATGGCCACGCGCGCCGGGCGGTCGAGCTGCTGGAGACCCGGCCCATCGCCACGCCGGTCCGCGGCGCGCCGGTCAGCGATGCCGCCGGCCTGTGGCGGCCGGCTTTCGCCGCGCCGCTGCCGGACGAGGCCGACGGCCATGCCGCGCTGCGCCTGACGCCCAAGGAGCACGAGGTGCTCAAGCTGCTGGCGCTGAACTATGCGAACAAGGAAATCGCCACGGCCATGGCCATAGGCGACGAGACGGTCAAGTGGCACCTGAAGAAGGTCTACGCCAAGCTCGATGCCGGCTCGCGCAAGCATGCGGTGACCCGCGCCCGCGCGCTGGGCTTGCTCTAGCGCCGCTCCGCCACCTCGGCGATGCCGGCCACGAAATGCGGCCACAGCGCGGCCGGCAGGTCGTGGCCCAGGCCGTCTATCAGGTCCAGCGAAGCGCCCGGGATGCGGCGCTGCAGGTCGGGCGCGGCGGCCACCGGCACCAGCGGATCGGCCCGGCCATGGGTGATGTGGGTGGGCGTGCGGATCTGGCCCAGCAGCTTGGCCCTTTCTACATCGGCCACCACGGCCGCCAGCTGGCGGGCCACGCCGCGCGGGTGGTAGCTGCGCCTCACATGGGCCGAAACGCGCTCGCGCAGCTCGACCTCGTCGGGCGCGAAGCCGGGGCTGCCTATCAGGCGGTAGATGCCCAGCATGTGCTCGGTCACGCTGTCCAGGTCCTGCGGATTGGCCGGCCGCTTCATCAACGCGCTGCGCACCCGCATCGTCGGGCCGGGCAGGCGGCGCGAGCCGCTGCTGGTCATCATCAGGCTGAGACTGCGCAGCCGCTCCGGCGCCAGCAGGGCCAGGCGCTGGGCGATCATGCCACCCATGGACACGCCCAGCACATGGACGTCCGTCTTCAGGCCCAGCGCGTCCAGCAGGCCCAGCGCATCCAGTGCCATGTCCTGCACCGAGTACGGGGGATGCGGCGTGGGCAGGTGCATCGCGTACAGCATTGCCGTCAGGCCCAGATTGGGCAGGCCCTGCTCGTCCAGGAAGCTCGAAAGGCCAATGTCGCGATTGTCGAAGCGCAGCGTGCGAAAGCCGCGCTGGTGCAGCTGCCTGACCAGGCCTTCGGGCCAGGCGGTCAGCTGCATGCCCAGGCCCATGATCATCAGCAGCGGGCGGCCGTCACTCGGCCCCTCGTCCAGCAGTTCGAACTGCAAGCCATTGCTGGCCAGTCTCATGGCTTGTCTCCTGAGGGCGGCAGCTTGATCACCGGCAGGTAGGCCGCCGTGATCCGGTCCAGCACGCCCTCGCGGCGGATGCGGGCCAGGCCGGCGTTGAACTGCTCGCACAAGGCCTGGTTCTTGAAGGCGACCCGGTAGGCCACCGGCTTGAACAGCGGTACGTAGTCCACCGCGAAGGGCTGCTCAGTGAAGCGGCTGGCCGCCAGTCGCTTGAGCTGGTATTCGTAGATGTGGCGCTCGGCCACGATCACGTCGGCCTGGCCGCCGAACAGCATGCGCAGCTGCGAGAGCTGGTCGGCCTGCTCCTGGTAGCGCGGATTGGCCTTGACCGCGGCCGCGTACTCCGGCCCCAGGTGGTGCGAGGCCAGCTGGTAGGCCACCACGCGCAGCAGGGCCAGGTCGGCCAGCTTGATGCCCTTGGGGTAGCGGCCCTTGGCCGTGATCGCATAGTCCTGGTAGTGGATGTAGACCTCGGACAGGCAGGCATCGGGCGCATCCTGCGGCGACAGCGTGGCCGCGGCCTCGACCTCGCCGCTGCGCAGCGCCACCATCTTGCGGGCCGAGGGCATGAAGGCCGGGCGTATGGTGTGGCCGGCGGCCTGCAGGGCGGCGCGGATGATGTCGATCTCGAGGCCGGTGCCGTCGCGCGGATCGGCGAAGGGCGCGACCGAAAGGGCGAAGGCAATGCGCAGCTCGGCCGCCTGCACAGGCCGCAGGCCCAAGAAGAGCAAGATCAGCAATGCGCACAAGCACCGCATGGCCACCCCCAGTGAACCGAGCATACTGGCTGCCGCATCCGCTGAGAGGACCGACGCATGAGGATTTACCTGGGCGCCCTGCTGGCGCTGAGCCTGAGCCTGCCGGCCGTTGCCGCGCCTTCGCTGATCGTGCTGGCCCGCCATGCCGAGCGGGCCGAGGACGGCAGCAAGGACCCCGCCATCTCCGCCATCGGCCAGGCGCGAGCCCAGGCCCTGGCCGAGGCACTGAAGCACGCCGGCATCGATCACGTACTGACCACGCACTACCGCCGCACCCAGCAGACCGCTGCGCCACTGCTGTCCGCTCGCGGCCTGCAGCCCGCCGTGCTGACCATCAAGCCGGGCGGCCTGGCCGAGCATCTGCAGGAAGTGGCGGCGGCGGTGAACAAGCTGGACGGCGCCGTGCTGATCGTTGGCCACAGCAATACGCTGGCGCCCTTGGTCAAGGCCTTGGGCGGGCCGGAGCTCAGGACGATTTGCGAGACCTCGTTCAGCCACCTGTTGCTGCTGACGCCGGCGGCCGAGGGGCGGCGCCTGGTGCACGCCCGCTATGGCGCGCCGGACCCGGCGCCCGAGGGGCCGGAGTGCCAGTGAGGGCTAATGCGGCAGCACGTCCAGGAAGTGCCAGAACTCGTAGCGGAACAGCGGCCGCCGGTAGCCGTAGATCCAGGGCTGCTGCAGGTCCGGGATGATGCGGTGCACATGGCTCTTGAGCGGCATGTAGGCCGCCTGCAAGCGCTTGACCTGCAGGAACAGGGCCTCGCGCTCGGGGCCGTCGGGCAGCACCTGCAGCTGCTCGTAGATCCGGTCGAACTCGGGCAGCTGGAAGCGTGACATGTTGCGGGCGCCGATCTGGCGGCTGTACAGCCGCTGGATGCCATAGGCGCCATCGGCCTGGGTCGAGGTATCGGACAGGAACCACATGGCGATCTTGCCGGCCCGCGCGGCCTTGAGGTTCTCGGGCCACTTGGCCACGTTGAAGCGCACCTGCAGGCGCAGGCTGGCGAAGCTGCGCTTCCACAGCTCGTCGTAGGAGCGGCGCAGCGAGTCGGGCTCGGTGGCGAACTCGATCACCAGCGGCCGGCCGTCCGGCAGCTCGCGCCAGCCGTCGCCGTCGCGGTCCAGGTAGCCGTAGGTATCGAGCAGGGCATTGGCGCGGGCCACATCGTGGTCGGCGATCTCGCTCTTGAAATGCGGGTCGTAGCCGCTGGTGTGCGGCATCAGGAGCGACTGGGCCGGAATCGCCTGGCCGCGGCGCTGCAGCCGGATCTCGCGCTCCACGTCCCAGCTCAGCGAGATGGCGCGGCGCAGCGCCACCTTCTCGGGCGCGTAGCCGCCGACGACGGGGTCCTGCAGATTGAAGAAGGTGAACACCGTGTCGGCCGCCAGCGTGCGGGTCAGCTGGATGCCGCGGCGCGCCAGGTTGGGCGCGACCTTGCCATGCGGCAGCGCGATGTGGACGAACTCCGGCGGCACCCGGTCCACCAGGTCCTGCTCGCCGTTGAGGAAGCTGAGCCAGCGCGGCTGCGACTCCTCGATGATGGAAATCTCAACGCGATCCACCATGGGGATGCGGCGGCCGTTCAGCCGGGCGGCGATGGCCAGGCCTTCCTTGTCGTCGGCCGCCGGCTGGCTTTCGTAGAAGCGCTCGCGGTAGGTCGGGTTGCGTTCCAGCACGATCAGCGAGCTGCGCCGCCAGCGTGCCAGGCGGAACGGACCGGTGCCCACCGGGTGCGCCATCAGGTCGGCGCCCTGGGCCTCGACCACCTCGCGGGCCAGCGCGCCCATGCGGTCGCTCTGGGCCAGTGCCTGCACCAGGCGCGGCCGCGGCTGGGCCAGGCGGATCTCGAGCGTGTAGCGGTCGACCGCGCGCAGGCCCTCGATGGGCCGGTCGTAGTTGAAGGGCTGCTTCAGCTGCTGGGACTCGGTGCGCAGCTCGCGCAGGCCGACGATGCCCAGCTCCTCCACCGCCGCCCAGTTGGGACTCTTGACCGCCGGATCGGCCATGCGCTTCCAGCTGTAGACATAGTCGGTCGCCACCAGCTCGCGCGGCTTGCCGCCGAAGGCCGGGTCGTCGGCGAACAAGATGCCGGGCTTGAGCTTCAGGCGAAAGGTGCGGAAGTCGGCCGAGACCTCGGGCAGGGCCTCGGCGGTCAGCGGCACGATGCGCGGCGGCACGGCCAGCGGGTCGTAGCCGTAGGGCGCCTCGAAGATATGGGCCGTGATGGTCTGCGAATACAGGTCGGTCAGCTGGGCCGGGTCGAAGCCGGTCTCGGCCACCTGGAAGGCATAGCGCAGCAGCTTGGGTGCATCGGCAGCCGTTGCAGCTTCTGCCGCCAGAGAGGCCGCCAGCGCTGCCTGCAGCAGGGTGCGACGCTGCATGCTCAGGAGTCCTTGCCGGGCAGGCGGTTCAGATCTATGTCCACGTACTGCCAGAAGTTGCGCACGAACAGGTTGCGGTTGTAGCCCAGCACCCAGGGCTGGGCCATGTCGGTGAAGATGCGGTGCACATGGACCTTGTAGGGCATGTAGGCCACCAGCAGGCGCTGGGCCTCGCGCATCGCGGCCTGGCGCTCGGGGCCGTCGGGCAGCTCGGCGATGTGTTCGAACAGCTTGTCGTAGGCCGGCAGCTTGAAGCGCGCATGGTTGGACTGGCCGGCGTTCCTGCTGTAGCCCATGCCCAGGAAGTCCTCGCCGTCGGGGATGGAGGCGCTCCAGCCCAGGCCCCACATCATCAGCTTGCCGGCGCGCGAGGCCTTCTGGTTCTCGGGCCACTGGGCGATGGTGAACTTGATGCGCAGGCCCAGCGCGTCCATGTTCTTCTGCCACAGCTCTACCAGGGCGCGGCTCTGGCCGTCGGGCTGGGTGGCGTACTCCAGCACGAGCGGGCTGCCGTCGGGCTGCTCGCGCCAGCCGTCGCCGTCCTTGTCCACATAGCCGTGCATGTCGAGCAGGGCCTTGGCCCGGGCGCGGTTGAACTCGCTCATCTCGGTCTTGAGCGAAGCGTCGTAGCCGAAGGTGTTGGGGCCGACCATGCCCTGGCCCGGGATGGCCTGGCCCTTGCGCGCCAGCTTGATCTCCTGGTCCAGGTCCACGCCCAGCGAGATCGCGCGGCGCAGCGCCACCTTGTCGGCCGTGTAGCCGCCGACCACCGGGTGCTCCATGCCGAAGTAGGAGACGTAGATGTCGGCCCGCGCATAGCGGATCATCTGGATGCCGCGCCTGGCCAGGTTGGGCGCGAGCTGGTTGTGCGGCATCGCCGTGCTGGCGAACTCGTAGGGCACCTCGTCGATCATGTCGACCTCGCCGCCCAGGAAGCTCAGCCAGCGCGGCTGGTTCTCGTTGATCACCGAGATCTCGACCCGGTCCACCAGCGGCATTCGCCGGCCCTTGAGCCTGGCGGCCTGCTCCACCAGGCGAGCGTCGGCGGCCGGTGGCTGCTCGTCGTAGAGCACCTCGCGGTAGTTGGGGTTCTTCTCGAACACCATGCGCGAGCTGCGCCGCCATTCCTTCAGCACCCAGGGGCCGGTGCCGACCGGATGCTCCATGATCTTGTCGCCGTAATGCTCGACCACCTCGCGCGCCATGCCGGCCATCAGCGGGTCGGCGAACTGGTAGATCAGGCGCGGATTGCCGACCTTGGTGCGGATGCGGAAGCTGTAGCGGTCCAGCAGCTGCAGGCCCTCGACCGGCTTGTCGTAGTCGAAGGGCTTCTTGTTCTTGAGCGCTTCCTGGCGCAGCTCCGACAGGCCCAGGATGCCGGCCGGTTCCAGCGCAAACAGCGTGGGGCTCTTCCAGCGCGGGTCGAAGTGGCGGCGGATGGTGTACAGGTAGTCGGCCGCGGTCAGCTCGCGCTTCTTGCCTTGGAACACTGGGTCGTCCGAGAAGTAGATGCCGGGCTTGATGCGGAAGCTCAGGGTCTTGAAGTCGCCGGACACCTCGGGCATGGCGGCGGCAGTGCCGGGCTTTAGCCGGTAGGGCCGGGCCAGGTAGTCGTACTGCAGCGGTGTCTCGAACATGCCCGAGGTCACGATGCGCGAATACAGGTCGTTGATCTGCACCGGATCGAAGCCCGACTCGGCCACGCGGATCGCGTAGCGCAGCACCTTGCGAGGCTCGTCGGCCTGCGCGGTCTGCACGAGGCCGGCCAGCAGGGCAATCAATGCGATCGCGGCGCAAGGCAGGCGCCAGCGGGGCTTCACAAACAGCACGGCATTCACTCGGGCAGAGCAGCGAAGCCCGCAGTCTAGGGCCTGCACTAGACTGCAGGCCCTGTTGTGCGATGGAGGTCCGGCAGCGATGGCGGCATACCTGATACGGCGCCTGTGGCAGATGATCCCCACCCTGCTGGGCGTGGTGCTGCTGGTGTTCTTCCTGTTCAAGTGCTTCGGCAACGATCCGGCCGAGGTGCTGGGCGGCCAGAACGCGAGCGCCGAACAGATCGAGGCCATCCGCGAGCAGCTGGGCCTGAATAAGCCGGTCTGGGAGCAACTGCGCATCTACCTGGCCAGCATCGTCACCTTCGACTGGGGCAAGAGCTGGGCCACCGGCGAATCGGTCGCCAATCTGTTCAAGACCCGGCTGCCGGCCACGCTGACCGTGACCCTGCCCATCCTGGTCCTGGAGGTGCTGCTGGCGATTCCGTTCGCCATGGCCGTGGCCTACCGCCGCGGCAGCCTCACGGACCGCGCCGTGATGACGGTGGCCACGGTGGCGCTGTCGGTCTCGCTGCTGGTCTACGTGATCCTGGCCCAGTACTTCTTCGCCTTCCGGCTCGGCTGGTTCCCGGTCCAGGGCTGGAGCGACTCCACCTGGACCAATTTGACGACTTACGCACCGCTGCCCATCCTGATCGTGGTGGCGGTGGCGCTGGCGCCGCAGATCCGGCTCTACCGCAGCTTCTTCCTCGACGAGATAGGCCACGACTACGTGCGCACCGCGCGGGCCAAGGGCCTCTCCGAGCGCACCGTGCTGCTCAAGCATGTGCTGCGCAATGCGCTGATCCCCATCCTCACCAACATCACGGTGCTGGTGCCCGGCGTGCTGGTGGGCAGCTTCCTGATCGAGGTGTTCTTCTCCATCCCGGGCCTGGGCCGCGAGATCCTGCTGGCGGTCAACCGCAGCGACTACCCGGTGATCCAGGCCTTCGCCATCTATCTGTCGATGCTGACGATGAGCGTGAATCTCTTGACGGACCTGCTCTACCGAGCCGTCGACCCCAGGGTGGTGCTCAAGTGAGCGGCGCCGCGAACGTGCGCGCCCGCGGCGTCTGGCACGCGGCCTGGAAGCGCCTGCGCTCCGACCGCGTGGGCCTGCTGGCCATGGGCGTGGTCGCCTGCTTCCTGGTCCTGGTGCTGGCCGCGGCCCTGGGCTGGGTGGCGGACGACTGGCAGCAGGAAAAGGGTGTGGCCAATGCGCCGCCCACGCTGCTGGGTCCGGCGCCGCCGGAAGCCACCGGCGTGGTCGAGGTGCCCAAGGGTCCTAACGTGAGCCTGGCCGACATCGACCCGCTCGCGCCGCGCTACCAGGAGTGGAACGAGCGCGCCGCCAAGTTCAAGACCACGGACACGGTCAAGGCCGAGACCCTGGCCTTCGGCGGCGACCGCCTGGGCCGCGACGTGCTGGCCAAGGTGATCAAGGGCGCCGAGGTGTCCATCGTCGTGGGTCTGCTGGCCGCCCTCGTCGCCACGCTGATAGGCACGGTGCTGGGCTCGATCTCGGGCTTCTTCGGTGGCCGCATCGGCGACTTCATGGAGTGGATCTACAACGTCTTCACCGCCATGCCCAACATCCTGCTGATCTTCTCGTTCGCGGTGATCTTCGGGCGCGGCATAGGCTCGGTGGTGATGATCCTGGGCCTGACCGGCTGGACCGGCGCCTACCGCCTGGTGCGGGCCGAGTTCATCAAGCACCGTGGCCGCGAATACGTGCGTGCCGCCGAGGCGATTGGCGCGTCCAAGGCCTCGCGGATGTTCAAGCACATCCTGCCCAATGTCTCGCATGTGGCCCTGGTGCAGCTGTCGCTGAACGTGGTCAGCTTCCTCAAGAGCGAGGTCATCCTGTCCTACCTGGGCCTGGGCGTCAGCGTGGACCAGGTGTCCTGGGGCACGATGCTCTCCGAAGCCCAGGGCGAGCTGATCCTGGGCTACTGGTGGCAGCTGGTGGCCGTGGCCGGCTTCATGGCCGTGTTCGTCACCGCCTTCGCGCTGTTCACCGATGCGCTGCGCGATGCGCTGGACCCCAAGTTGCGCGGCCTGGAGTGACGAACATGCTGCTTTCAATTCAAGACCTCAAGGTCGCATTCAGGATGGGCCGCGAGGGCGGCGAGATGAAGCGCCAGCACGCGGTCAAGGGCGTCAGCTTCGACGTGCCCGAGAACGCCACCGTGGCCCTGGTCGGCGAGTCGGGCTCGGGCAAGAGCGTGACCGCCATGTCCATCCTCAACCTGCTGCCCAGCAATGCCGAGCGCAGCGGCAGCGTGTTGTTCCAGGGGCGTGACCTCCTGAAGGCTTCGACCCGCGAACTGCAGGCGCTGCGCGGCCGCGAGATCGCCTGCGTGTTCCAGGATCCGATGAGCTCCCTGAACCCGGTGCTCAACGTGGCCACGCAGATCTGCGAGCCCTTGATGAAGCACATGGGCATGAGCCGCAGGCAGGCCCTGGCGCGGGCCGAGGAGCTCTTGAACGAGGTCGGCATTCCCGAACCCAAGCGGCGGCTCAAGAGCTATCCGCACGAGATGTCGGGCGGCCAGCAGCAGCGCGTGATGATTGCCGTGGCCCTGGCCTGCAGCCCCAAGCTGCTGATCGCCGACGAGCCCACCACGGCCCTGGACGTGACCATCCAGCGCCAGGTGATGGAGCTGCTGGCGCGGCTGAAGCAGACCCACCAGATGAGCCTGCTGTTCATCTCGCATGACCTGGGCGTGGTCGGCGAGGTCTCGGACCAGGTGGTGGTGATGCGCCATGGCGAGGTGCGCGAGAAGGCTCCAGTGGCCGAGATCTTCGCCTCGCCCAAGGACAGCTACACCAAGGCCTTGCTGGCCTGCCGACCCTCGCTGACGGAGAACCCGGCGCGGCTGACGGTGATCGACGACCACATGGCCGGCCGCGGCGCGGTGGCGCCGATGGCCGCCAGGCCCAAGGACCCGGAGGCGCCGGTCATCCTCGAGGCCCGCGGCCTGCGCAAGAGCTTCTTCTTCAAGGAGGGCCTGTTCGGCAGCAAGGAGTTCCACGCGGTCAAGGACGTCAGCTTCAAGCTGCGCAAGGGCCACACGCTGGGCGTGGTGGGCGAGTCGGGTTCTGGCAAGACGACCATGGGCCTGACGCTGTTGCGGCTGCACGAGCCCAGCGGCGGCGAGGTGCTGTTCGAGGGCCGCGACCTGCTCAAGCTCGGCGGCAGCGAATGGCAGAAGATGCGCCGCCGCATCCAGGTCGTGTTCCAGAACCCGTACGCCTCGCTGAACCCGCGCTTCACCATCGCCCAGACCCTGGTCGAGCCGATGGAGATCCACGCCATAGGCGCCAACCATGCCGAACGCCTGGCCCGCGCCAGCGAGCTGCTGATCAAGGTGGGCCTGGACGACACGGCCCTGGCCAAGTACCCGCACGAGTTCTCCGGCGGCCAGCGCCAGCGCATCGCCATCGCCCGCTGCCTGACGCTGCAGCCCGAGGTGCTGGTGCTGGACGAGGCGGTGTCGGCGCTGGACGTGTCGGTGCAGGCCCAGGTGCTGAACCTGCTCAAGGACCTGCAGGACGAGTTCGGGCTGAGCTACATCTTCATCAGCCACGACCTGGCCGTGGTGCGCTTCATCTCGGACGAGGTGCTGGTGATGCAGCAGGGCGACGTGGTTGAGCAGAATCAGGCCCAGGCCCTGCTGGACGCTCCGCAGCAGGAGTACACGCGCAAGCTGCTGGGAGCGGTGCCGCGCGGCTATCAGGGCGCTGCTGCAGTCTGATCCGGCCGATCTGCATTTCGTCGATCTGGGCTGGGTCGCGTGGCTTGCGTTCGCCTACAGTCCGCCCCTTCGTTGTTCAACCGAGGGAGTTCCCCATCATGACTATCAAGCGCATCGCCACCCTGTCCCTGCCCCTGATCGCCGCCGCCCTGTGCAGCGCCTGCGTGTTCGCACCGCCGGTCACCACCGTGTCCGACACCGACCAGCTCGCCAAGATGGGCCAGCAGGCCGTGGCCACCTGCGGCTCGGGCAACGTCAAGGAAGTCAACACCAAGAGCTTCGTCTGCAAGTAAGCCCGCGAAGACTTTTTTGACCGGGTCGCTTGCAATCGGCCCGATTGGCTATTAAAGTGATATCACCTTTTAGAGGAGATATCACGATGAGCACGATTCAAGACGGCCGCCGGGAAAAGGCTGCAGCAACGGCCGACGGCTACTCGATGGTGGCCCTGGGCCTGGTCCTGGCCTTCCTCGGTGGCCTGTTCCTGTACCGTGGTGACGGCGCACCCGGCCTCACAGTCATTGGCGTCCTGGCCTTTGTCGCTACCGCCCTGATCTTTGCCGGGCTGTACATGCAGCAGCCCAACGAGGCGCGCATCCTGACCCTGTTCGGCGCCTACACCGGCACCGACCGCAAGGGCGGCCTGCGCTGGGCCAATCCGCTGGCGCTCAAGCGCAAGATTTCGCTGCGCGCCCGCAACCTCAATGCCCCCACGCTCAAGGTCAACGACAAGCGCGGCAACCCGGTGGAGATTGCCGCGGCCGTGGTCTGGCGGGTCGAGGACACGGCCCGCGCCGTGTTCGACGTGGACGACTTCGAAGCCTATGTGCGCATCCAGGCCGAGGCGGCAATCCGCCACCTGGCCGTGCAGTTCGCCTATGACGAGGGCGAAGACCTGGCCGAGAGCGAGACCACGCTGCGCGCCGGCCAGGACGCGGTCGTCAGGACCCTGATCGCCGAGCTGCAGGAGCGCTTTGCCGAGGCCGGCGTCACCGTGCTGGACGCCAAGATCACCCACCTGGCCTATGCGCCCGAGATCGCCCAGGTCATGCTGCGCCGCCAGCAGGCCGAGGCCATCATCAGCGCCCGCAAGAAGATCGTTCAAGGCGCGGTCAGCATGGTCGAGGAGGCGCTCAAGGGCCTGTCCGAGCGCGACATCGTCGAGCTGGACGACGAGCGCAAGGCCGCCATGGTGTCCAACCTGCTGGTGGTGCTGTGCTCCGACAAGGACACGCAGCCCATCGTCAACGCCGGCACGCTCTACAACTGAGCGGGAGGGTCAGGTCATGCCTTGGACTGAATTTCTGGCCCGGCCGGGCCTGGCCGCTGCCATCGGCCTGGGGCTGGCCCTGGGCGTGGCGGCCGGCGCCATCGTGCTGATCCGCTACCGCAACCGGCCGCCGGCCGTGCCGGTGGCCACGGAGGCGCGGCGCTTCGATGTCTCACGCAGCGACGAGCTGGTCTGGCGCGAAGTCCAGCCCATGTGGGCCCTGCTGATGGTGATGCCGCTGGCCGCGCTGGCTCTGCTGGCCGTGGCGCTGTCTACGCAGGCGCCAAGCCAGGTGCAGATCGTCGGCGCCCTGCTGCTCGTACCGTTGCTGCTGGTCGGTCGCCTGGTGACCGAGGTGCGGGGCAACAGCCTGTGCTGGCGCTTCGGGTGGCTGGGCTGGCCGCGCTGGCGCCTGGACCTGGACGACATCGTGGCAGCCGAGCCGGCTCGCAGCGGCTGGCTGGAAGGCTGGGGCATCCGCTTCACCAGCCAGGGCATGCTCTACAACTCCCATGGTTTCGAGGCCGTGAGCCTGACCCTGCGCAGCGGCCGCCGCCTGCGCCTGGGCAGCCAGGAGCCGCAGCGCCTGATCCAGGCCCTGGCACCGCGCATCGCCGTGCCGGCCCGCTGAAGGTTTGCCACCATGGCCAGTCCCGACAAGAAGAGCTTTGCGCTGCGCCTGGACCCGGCCCTGTGGGCCGAGGTCGAGCGCCTGGCCGCCCAGGAGCTGCGCTCGGCCAATGCCCAGATCGAGTACCTGTTGCGCGAGGCCCTGGCCCGGCGCGGCATCAAGCCGGAGCTGAACCCCGCCCGGCGCGGCCGGCCGCCCAAGGCCGACGACGTCGATGGCGGCGACGAATCCCCCTGATTTCGGCTGGGGCTTGCAAGTTCGCACGGTCGTGCTAAATTCGCGGCCATCATGGAAGCCGCCAAGACCGAACGCAGCGAATTGACCCAGAGCGCCATCGTCGATGCCGCGCTGGAGATGGCCGCGCTGGACGGCCTGGACAGCCTCAGCATTGGCGAGGTCGCCAAGAAGCTGAACCTGTCCAAGAGCGGCGTGTTCTCGCGCATCGGCTCGCGCGAGGCCTTGCAACGTGCGGTGCTGGAAGAGTTCGACCGTCGCATGCAGCAGGACGTGATCCTGCCGGCGCTGCGCGAACCGCGCGGCCTGCCGCGGCTGGACGCCATGATCCAGGGCTGGCTGGAGCGCATCTGCCGCCAGGGCTCGCGGGGCTCCTGTCTCTATGTGGCCGGCGCCTTCGAGTTCGACGACCGCGACAGCCCGCTGCGCGAGCTGCTGCTGGAGGGCGTGCAGCGCTGGCGCGGCATGCTGCGCCGCAGCCTGCTGCAGGCCAAGGACTGCGGCCATCTCAAGCCCGATGCCGACGCCGAGCAGCTGATCTTCGAGCTCGACGCCCTGTTCACCGGCCTGCTGCGCGAGGCCCGTTTCCTGCGCAATCCCGAGACGGCCAAGCGCGGCCTGACCGCCTACCGTCACCTGCTGTCCCACTACCGCGCCTGAGGTCCCATGAAGACCCGCAGCGCGTTCTTGCACAACCAACTTCGCACGGTCGTGCGCAAAGCCACAAGGAGGCTGCCATGCTGATTCCTCTGTTGTCCCTGGTCCTGATCCTCACCCTGGCCCGGGCCTTCGGCTCGCTGCGCCGGCTCTGGCAGTCGCTGCCGAGCAGCAACCACGACTTTTCTCTGGAGGAGCTGTGATGAGCCAGGCGACTGCCAATCCCGCCGCCCTGTTCTACGCCGATGGTTTCGCGGCGCGGCTGCTGAGGCAGGGCCTGCGCCTGGCCCAGGGCCTGGGGCCGCGCTACGGCGGCGCGCTGGCGCTGCGCCTGTTCTCCACACCGCTGCCGCCGAAGTGGGCCGGCCGACGGGCCCTGCCGGCGCCCTGGCGGGGCGAGGACTGGCAGTTCGACGGCCGTTCGCTGCGGCGTTGGCGCCACGCCGAGTCGGATGGCACGCGGCCGCGGGTGCTGCTGGTCCATGGCTGGGGCGGTCGTTCGGCCCAGATGCTGGCGCTGGCCGAGGCCCTGTGGCGTGAAGGCTACGACCCGGTACTGCTGGACTGGCCGGCCCATGGCCACAGCGGCGGCTGGACCAGCAACCTGCCGCAGTGGCGGCGCGCGCTGTTTGCGGTGGTGGCTGAGCTGGGTCCGCTGCATGCCATCGTGGCGCATTCGCTGGGCGCGGTGGCCGCGCTCAGTGCGGCGGCCCGCGGCCTGCCGGTCCAGCGCCTGGCCTTGCTGGCGACCTCGGCGCCGCCGGCCACGGTGCTGGGCTGGTTCTCCAATGCCTTCGGCCTGGGCGACGCCACCCGCCAGGAGCTGCGACGCCGGCTGGAGCGGCTCAGCGACGGGCCGCTGGAGCAGTTCGAGCCCGGCTGGCTGGCCAGCCGCTTGCACCTGCCGGTGCTGCTGATCCACGACGAGCAGGACCGTGCTGCCCCTTTCGAGCTGGCCGGGCGGTTGGCCCAGGCGCTGCCCCAGGCCCGCTTGATCTCAAGTCAAGGCCTGGGTCATCGCCGGGTTCTCGACCATATGTCACATCTGGAGGCGGTATGCGGCCATCTTCGGGGATAGCCCGGGGCGGGGCGGGCCCGGGCTTCACTACACTCGGTGCAGGCACCAACCCTGTCCCAAGAACAACTGAAGATCCCGGCTGGACAGGCGGCCGGTGGCGCGCTCGGCGCGCACAGCCCGCCCCCCTGTTCGATGAGCATGGCCCTCACCGCGACCGCTACCTCTCGCCCCGACCGCCGGCCCAGGCCGCGGGCGCTGGCGTTCGCGCTCGGCAGCCTTTGCGCCGCCCTGTTGCTGGGCTGCCAGCCGGCTGACCAGAACCTGCCGGCCGCCGTGAGCGCGGCCAGCGGTGTCCAGGCCTCCAAGCTGAAGCAGCGGCTCGAGCACATCGAGCGCGAAGCTCGCGCGCGTCCGCGCGAATTCCAGGCCGAGCTGCAGAAGCTCCAGGCCGACATGGCCCCGGGCAGCGACGAAAGGCTGCGCCTGCTGGGCCTGCGCGGCGAACTGGCCGGCATCTCGTTGGAGCGTGGCCTGATCGAGCAGATCGCCACCGAGCTGGAGCAATGGCCCAATCCCAAGACGGCGGCCGCTGCCAAGGTCGTGGCCGCAACGGCCTGGGCTCGGCTGCACCGTGAACGCGGCGACCTGCGCGAGGCCGTCAAGGTGCTGCGCCAGGCCAGTCCGGCTGCCGTCGCCTCGCTGCCTCCCGCGCTGGAGCTTCGCTACCAGCAGACCCGCTCCTTCGTCGAGGGCGACGCCGGCAACCTGGACGCCAGCATCGTGGCGGTCGACCGGGCCCTCAAGCTGGCCGAGGCCAGCGGCGAGGGCTGGCGCAAGGCCCTGGTCCTGGCCGACCTGGCCAATGTCTACATGCGCTCTCAGCAACCGGAGCGCGGCAAGCAGACCATAGAAGAGGCGGTGCGCATCGCTGACAGCGATTCCGACCTGATGACCCAGAACCAGGTCCAGACCGCCCGGGCCATAGTCTTCACCAACCTGAACGACCTGGCCGGCGCGCGCCAGTCCTTCGAGAAGGCGTTGGAGCTGTCGACCCAGGCCGGCGCGCCCAGCGTGATGGCCCTGAACCTCGGCAACCTGGCGGACTTCCACCTGCGCCAGGGCCAGTACCCGCGGGCACTGGAGCTGGCCACGCAGGCGCTCAAGATGGCGCGCGAGGCTCGCAACCACAGCGCCGAATCGGTCTCGCTGCACAACAGCGGCATCGCCAAGATCGCGCTCAAGCGCATCGAGGAAGGCAAGGCCGAGGTGCGGCAATCCATCACCATGGACGAGCAGCAGGGTGCCATCACCATCGCCGCCGATGGCTGGCTGGAGCTGGGACAGTACCTGGAAAAGGCCGGGGACCTGGCCGGGGCCATCGATGCCTACCACCGCTACCGCGAGCTCAGCGACCGGGTGCTGCGCGACGACGCCCGCAAGACCGTGCTGGAACAGCAGGAGCGCTACGACGCGGAGCAGCGTGCCAGGGAAATGGAGCTGATCAACCGCGACAACAGCCTCAAGAGCGAGCAGATCCGCGCCCGCGAGCTGCAGCTCAAGCTGTGGGCGGCGCTGGGGGGCTGCATCGTGCTGTCGGCCGTGCTGCTGGGCCTGGCCTACCAGCGCATTCGTCGTACCAACCAGGCGCTGGCCACCAGCAACGAGAAGCTCAAGGTGCAGAGCGAGCGCGACCCGCTCACCGGACTGGCCAACCGCCGCCATTTCCAGGCCGCCATCAAGCGGCTGGCCGCCAAGGGTGGGCTGACCGGCACCGTGTTCCTGATCGACATCGACCATTTCAAGCGCATCAACGACCAGCATGGCCATGCGGCCGGCGACTCGGTGCTGATCGAGGTGGCGCGACGGCTGCGTGCGGCGCTGCGCGAGGACGACCTGGTGGTGCGCTGGGGCGGCGAGGAATTCCTGATCGTGGTCGAGACCCGCGATGCGGCCACGGCCCAGCACCTGGCCCAGCGCCTGCTGGACCTGATCGCCCAGCCGGCCATCATGCACGGCAGCCTGCGTGTGCCGGTGACTGCCTCGATAGGCTACGGCAGCTTCCCGCTGCTGCCCAATGAACTGGCGGTGGACTGGGAGCGCGCCATCGATCTGGTGGACACCGTGATGTACATGGCCAAGGCCCATGGTCGCAATCGCGCCTACGGCATCGAACGAATTGATGTCGCCGACGAAGCCGGTCTGCAGGCGGTCAGCACCCGCATGGAAGCGGCCTGGCATGAAGGCCAGGTCGGCCTGTCCGGCTTGCAAGGCCCGGCAGCGGAGAGCCGCCAATGAAGCGCAGTCATCTGCTCCTGCCCCTGCTGCTGGCGTTGGGCTCGGCCTGGGCCCAGGTGCCGGCGGGTTCGCCCAAGCTGGAACTCGAGACCCAGCTGGCGCAGCTGGAAGCCGAAGGGAGCCAGGACCCGGACGCGGCGCTGGCCAAGCTGGGTGAGCTGCATGTGGCAGCCGGCCTGCAGTCCGCCGTTGACTTCTCGCGCGCCAGGATCCTGATCGACGTGGGCCGGCTTGAAGCGGCCGAGGCCCTGATCAAGCAGCTGGCCGGCCGGGCCGGGCAGGAAGGCCGGCTGCAGCTGCTGCGCTCGCTGCTGGCCGAGCGCCGCGGCGACGACGCGGCGGCGCTGGCCAATGCCGGCAAGGCCGTGACCCTGCTGGACAAGACCTGCCCCCGCGGCGGCGAGCGCGCGGCCATCGAGAGCGGCCACTGCGACGCGCGGGCCCTCTGGCTGGCCATGCGCAGCCTGCAGCATGCTCAGCGGGACGATGGAGCCTACCCGGCCGCCCTGGCCCTGGCCCAGCGCGGACTGCTGCTGGCCCAGGCGGCGCGTGACAACCTGCTGGTCGTGAATTCGGCCTCCGACCTCGCCCTGCTGGCCCAGGTGGCCGAGCAGCCCGACGAGGTCCAGCGCTGGCTGGAGCAGATGATGGCGGCGGCCGAGGGTGATTCGGCGCGTATGTACACGGCCATGACCACGCAGGCCGTGGTCGCCGGCCGCGGCGGCAACAAGCAGGCCCAGCTGCAGTTCCAGCTGCGCGGCCTGGAGATTGCCCAGCAGTCGGGCGCGGTCCGCGCCGTGGCGCGGGCCCAATCCAATCTGGCCGACTACTACATGCATCGCGGCGAGCCGGCGCGGGCGCTGGAGCTGGCCCGCAAGGCCCTGCCGGTGATGCAGCGTTTCAAGGACCGCGACCGCGAGAGCGTGCTGCACCACAACATGGCCATCGCCCTGCTGAGGCTGCGCCAGTTCGACGCCGCAAGGCGCGAGATCGCCGTGGCCGACCAGCTCCGCCAGGGCGGCCAGCGGCCGGTGGTGCGGGTGCGCCAGCTGCGTGAGCTTGGCGAGGCGCTGGCCGAGGCCGGCCTGGCGCGGGAGTCGATTGCGATGTACCACGAGGAGCGCGCGCTGACCGTCAAGGTCAATGAGCGTTCCCAGGATGCGGCGCTGGAGGCGCTGCGCATCAAGTACGACAGCGCGCGTGGCCAGCGCGACCTCCAGCTGGCACAGCGTGATCGCAGCATCAAGGACCAGGAGCTGGCCAACAGCCGCCTGGCCCAGCAGGTCGGCATCGCCGTCGGTGTGCTGCTGGGTCTGCTGGTGGTGCTGGGCGGCGTGATGGTGCGCCGCGTTCAACTGGCCAACAAGAAGCTCAAGGCCAACGAGGTGCTGCTGCGCGCCCAGAGCGAGCGCGACCCGCTCACCGAGCTGGCCAACCGCCGCCATTTCCTGGCCGTGATGGAGCAGCGGGCCGCCGATCAGTTCGACGGCGCGTTGCTGATGATCGACATCGACCACTTCAAGCATGTCAACGACCGCCACGGCCATGCGGCCGGCGACATCGTGATCTGCGAGGTGGCCCGCCGCATCTCCCACGCGGTGCGCCAGCAGGACCTGGTGGTGCGCTGGGGCGGTGAGGAATTCCTGGTGTTCGCGCCGGGCGTGGCCCAGTCGCAGTTGCATGGCCTGGCCGAGCGCATCCTGTTCAGCGTCGGCAATGCGCCGGTGCAGACCGAGGACGGGCCGCTGAGCATCACCGTCTCCATTGGCTTCGCCCATTTCCCGCTGCCACCGATGCGCCTGGCCCTGCACTGGGAACAGGCGGTCAACTGGGCCGACATGGCGCTGTACACCGCCAAGTCCCAGGGCCGCAACCGCGCCATGGGCATTGCCACCGTCGATGCCAAGGACACCGACGCCCTGCTGCAGATCGAGGCCGACTTCGACGCGGCCTGCTCCTCGCAGCGGGTCAGCCTGCAGCAGATCCTCGGCCCGCAGCGCGAGGCCTGATGGCGGCAGCGCTCGAATCCTGGCGCGACTATCCGCGCCGGCTGTTGCGCGAGGACTTCAGCGCCGCCCTGGTCGTCAGCGTGCTGCTGATTCCGCAAAGCCTGGCCTATGCCTTGCTGGCCGGACTGCCGGCCCAGGTCGGGCTCTATGCGAGCCTGCTGCCGCTGCTGGCCTATGCCCTGCTCGGCTCCAGCCCGGTGCTGGGGATTGGTCCGGTCGCCGTGCTGGCCCTGATGATTTCGCAGGCGCTGGCGGCGCTGCCGGCCGGCGTGTCGCCGGCCGAGGGCGCCTTGGTGCTGGCCGTCGAAGTCGGCCTGGTCATGCTGCTCGCGGCGCTGCTGCGCCTGGACGCCCTGGCCTCGCTGCTCAGCGTGCCGGTGCTGCAGGGCTTCGAGGCTGGCGCCACGCTGTCGATCGCGCTGTCTCAGCTGCCGCCGTTGCTGGGTCCGTCAGGTCGTTGGGAGATCCAGCCGGCCACCGCGGCCTTCGGCCTGGGTGCCGTGAGCTTGCTGTTCCTGGCCCGACGTTTTCTCAAGGGACAGCCGGGCCGCTTCGCGCCACTGGCGGTGCTGCTGCTGTCGCTCGCACTTGCCTGGGGCTTGCAGGCCCAGGGTCACGGCGTGAGCCTCGTCGGCGCGCTGCCGCCCTTGTCGCTGCAGTTCTCCCTGCCGCGGCTGGAGGCCGAGATCTGGCGCGCCCTGCTGCCGCATGCGCTGCTGCTGGGCCTGATGGCCTATGTGTCCAGCCTGGTCGTGGCCGAGTCGCTGGCGCGCCGGCGCGGCGAGCGGGTCGATGCCCGGCGCGAGCTGCTGGGCCTGGGGGCGGCCAATGTGGTGGCCGGTTGCTGCGGCGCCATGCCGGTCGCCAGCAGCTTCTCGCGCAGCGTCCTGATGCATGACGCTGGCAGCCGCAGCCGCATGACGGGCGTCTTCGTCGCCCTGTTGATGGGCCTGGCGGCCTGGTTGCTGGCCGAGCCGCTGGCCTGGCTGCCCAAGGCGGTGCTGGCCGCCACCATCCTGGTGGCCGTGCTGTCAGGCCTGCGCCTGCAGCCCTATCTGGAGGCCTGGCGCTTTTCGCGGCCCGAGGCCTTGCTGATGGGCCTGGTCACGATCGCCGTGCTGGCCCTTGGCCTGTCGGCCGCGTTGGCCCTGGGCGTTGCCGGCTCCATCGCCCTGCTGCTGCAGCGCACGGCGCGGCCTCATGTGGCCCTGATAGGCCGGGTGCCGGGCACCGAGCACTACCGCAACGTGGACCGCCATCAGGTGGAATGCCGGGCCGATGTGCTGGGCCTGCGCATCGACGAGAGCCTGGTCTTCACCAACGCCCGCAGCCTGGCCGACGTGGTGCAGGTCCACCTGGACCACCATCCCGGCACGCGCCGCATCGTGCTGCTGATGTCGCCGGTCAATGCCATCGACTTCTCGGGCCTCGAGGCCTTGCGCGAGCTGCAGGGGTCGCTGGAGCGCCAGCAGGTGCGGCTGGATCTTTCCGAGGTCAAGGGCCCGGTGCTGGATCGCTTGCGGGCCGGCGGCTGGGAACAATGGTTCCGCGGCCAGATCTTTCTCAGCCATCACCAGGGCATGAGCGGCGATTGATTGACTCTGAAAGCCCCAATGAAAAAGGCCGCCCCGAGGGGCGGCCTTTGCTTTGACCGAGGCCCGGGGGCCTCGGCGTTCGGCAGATCAGAACTCGTAGCGAGCGGTCAGGCGCACATAACGCGGCGTCTGGAACCGGCTGGGGCTCAGGTAGTTCTGGTTCAGACGGTACGGCGGGGTGATGCCGGTGGCCTGGTCGTAGTCGCGGGTTTCGTTCAGCTCCAGCGGCTTCTGCGAGTTCAGCAGGTTGAACACGTCAGCTTGCAGCGTCAGCTTGTTGGAAGCCCACTTCGGCGTGTAGGCCAGCTGCATGTCCAGCTGGGTGCTCCACGGCGTGCGGCCGGCCGAACCGCGCGGCACCAGCGACACGGTGGTCGTGCTGCTGCGGCAGTAGTACGACGACGGGCTCGACTTCCAGGTCTCGTCGTAGTCCGGCACCGTCTTCGGCACGAAGCCGATGCAGCTGTACGGACGACCCGAGGACATCGTGGCGTTGAAGCCCATGCGGATCTCGTCCGTCACCGCGTAGTTGCCGAAGATCTTCAGCACATGGCGGCGGTCGTTCGGCAGGTAGCCGTAGGCGCCGTCGGTGAACGAGCCGAAGTCGAAGTCCTGGGTCAGGCCGGCGTCTTCCTGGTTCAGGGTCGACTGCACATAGCCTTCAGCCGTGCCCTTGCTCTTCGAGTAGACGTAGGAGGCGTTCATGCCCCACTTGCCGTCGAAGGGCTTTTCCAGGCTCAGTTCCAGGGCGGAGTACTTGCGCTCGTACTTGGCGAGGTTGAAGTACTTGGCCGGGATCGTCACGACGCTGTAAGTGCCGTTGTTCTCCACGTCCATGGCCACGCTGACGTCATTGCCAGGGTTGACCATCAGGCAGGGAGCCAGCGTGTGCGAGTCGAACTTCGTCTTGCCGTTGTCCTTGGCCCAGTTGACCATCGGATAGTGGCCGCAGAAGTCGTCCATGCCGTTCTGGACCACGCGGTACGTGCCCTTGACGCCTGCCGTCCAGCCCTTGGCGATCATCTTCTGGAAGCCCAGGATGAATTCGTCTTGGCTCATCGGGTTCAGGTTGGTCGCGGCGATGGTGCGCGGATCCGGCTGGCGGCCGTCCTGGTTCACCGTCGTCGTGCCGATCTGCGTGATGCCCGTCGGAGCGCCCGTCTTGGCGTCACGCGCGGTATAGCGGTAGAACGCTTCGATGCTGGACTCGGCGCGGGTGGCGCGGATGTTGGTGTTCGACGCCACCGGGATGTAGTAGCGGCCGGCATTGCCGTACAGCTTCATCGACGAGTCGCCGTTCATGTTCCAGGCGAAGCCCAGACGCGGAGCGATCAGGTTGTCAGCCTTGATGAAGCTGACGCCGGCGCTGTTCATGTTGTCGAACGACTCGGCACGCACACCACCGTACAGCAGCAGGTTCTTGGTGGCCTGCCAGCTGTCTTCGGCGTAGATCGTGTTGTTGGTCAGGTCGTAGCTACCGCTGGTCTGGTCCGAGGTACGCAGACGAACGTAGGGCGTGTTGCCCGGCAGCACCACGCCGGCGACCGAACCACCGGCTGCCGGAGTGACGAAGTAGCGCCAGTACTGGCCGCCCGAGTAGGCCGAACCACCGGCTTGCCAGGACGTGAACTTCACGTTGTCCATGCCGGCGCGGATGGTGTGGGTGCCCCAGTTGTACTCGAGGTCCAGACGCGAGTTGACGCGCAGGTCGCGGTCAGGCGGAGCCAGCGGGTCGCGGCCCGGCGTGCCCGGGAAGGGTTCGACCCAGCAGCCCAGGGCTTGCAGGGCACCGACTTCGAAGACGGTCGGGCACTCGGCACCGCCGGTACGGGCACCGGACCAGACCGGCACGTAGTCGTTGACGCGGCCGTACAGGGCCGACACCGTCAGGCTGTCGGTCATGTAGCCGGTGTAGCGCAGGATGCCGACGTCGCCGCCGCCCTTGAGCTTGCTCTTGGCACCGGCGCCGTCGTGCGTCAGGCTGTAGTTCTTGGCGTTCTTGAAGTCGGTGTACTCGACCTCGCCCTTGGTATCGATCGCCGTCAGCTCGAAGCGATGGTCATCGGTCGGCGTGAAGTCGACCTTGATCATGCTGTTCGGGCGGGTGTTCTGGGTGATCGTGCTCTGGGTCGTGCCGTAGGTCTCGGTCTTGGTGTTGCGACCTTCGATCAGGCCGAAGACGAACAGCTTGTCCTTGATGATCGGACCGCCGGCATACAGGTTGTAGTTGGTCGACGAACGGGTGTTGGCCGACTGGAACAGGTAGTAGGCGTTCGGACGATCGGGTTCCTTGTCCAGAACGTCGGTGCCGGACGAGCGCATGGCCGAGGGCTCGAAGTAGACCGAGACGCCCGACTTCCACTCGTTGGTACCGCGCTTGGACACCAGGTTGACCACGCCGCCCAGCGAGCGACCGAACTCGGCGCCGTAGCCGCCCGACTTGATCTGTTGCTGTGCAATCGCGTCGAACGGCAGGCGCGCGTAGGACGTGAAGTTGCGGATGTTGGTGACGTCGAGGCCGTTGATGAAGTAGCCGTTCTCGGCCACCGAAGCGCCGCTGAACGAAGGCAGGGTGCCGTCGCCGATGCCGGCGTCGCCAGCCACCACGCCCGGGGCCAGCAGGGCCACGGCGTTGACGCTGCGGGCCACCGGCAGGGCTTCGATCTGCTTGGCGGTCAGCACGGTGTTGCTTTCGACGCTGGACACGTCGATGGTGGTGCGCAGACGCGAACCGACCACGTCGACGCGCTCCAGCGACTCGGCGCCCAGGCGCACTTCGGTACCGGTACCGACGTTCACCTGGACTTCGCGAGTCTGGCCGTCGCCGGAGATCTGGTAGCGGCCCGGGGGCAGCTTGCCGACGTTGAAGGCGCCGCCGGCATCCACCGTGACTTGGCGCTTCAGGCCGGTTTCAAGGTTGACGATGGTCACCGTCGTGCCTGCATTGGCACGGCCGAAGACCGAGCCTTCAGCACTTTGGGCCATGGCCACGCTGGCCATGCACAGGCTGGCGGCAGCGGCGAGGATCGATTGGCGCATCAGCGCCGACGATCGCTTTGCTGGTTTCATAGAGGATCTCTCCATCAAGAAAAAGGGTGTGCCCCTGTGACTAGGTTCATGTCCTATTAGTCACAGACACGCGAGCGGCCGATTTTTCGCGAAGGCCGCTCCACCCCCCGTCAGGGTGAATCCCAATAACAACGACTGGTAGTTACTTTCGGACAACACCCCCGCGATCCGCGGCTTGACAGCCGGGCGGGGTACTTCGTGTCGCCCAGGTGTCAGCCCGGGGCGCCCAGGGGCAAGGCCTGCAGGCGGTGCTCGATTTCTTCCATCATCTGGCGGTAGGCCGGGGCGCCCGGACCGCCATAGCGCCGGCGGAAGTCCTTTTCGTGCAGGAACTCGGGCAGATCCGCCACTGGGGGGAATAGTTGTGTCTCCACAACGCCGGCCGCCAGCGTCTGCAGGAATTCGCGCGGCCGCTGCCGGGCCCAGCTGCCGAAGCGGCTGCCGGCGCGGTCGGCCGCAATGTCGTTGAAGCTGAAGCCGCTGCCGTCGCGGGCGTCGGCCAGTTCTTTCTGCAGGCCGATCGCGTCGGCCAACGGGCCGCCGGCTTCGCAGGCCAGCGCGGCCGAGATCAGGAAATGCTGGCCGAAATCCTGGCGGCCGACAAAAGCCAGCCAGGTCGGGCTGGCGGAGGCCCAGTCTCCGGTGCCCGGCAGCAGCGTGGACGGGCCGCGGCCGGTGGCGTGCATGGCCAGGGCCATCAGCAGGGCGCGGCTTTCCTGGCTCAGGTCTTCATCGCTGTCGGCCGCGCGTTTCAAGGCTTCGGCCGCCAGCTGGGGCAAAACCTCAACCACGGGCCGGAACTCATAGCCGGGTGGCAACTGCCGCTGGACCAGGTTCCAGTAGACATGGGCGCGCTGCCGCAGCGCTGCTGGGACGAGGCTGGCCAGCGCTCGCTGTGTGCTGTCGGCCTGCCAGACATAGACCAGCAGGGCGCGCTGCGGCTGGAATTCGACCCGCTGGACCAGGTCGCCGGCCAGCTGGAAGCCGGCGACGGCGCTGTAGCGCTCCAGCAACCGGAACGCGACGTAGCGCAGCAGCGGCCGGGGCAAGGGCAAGCGGCCCAGCCGGCCGCCGGCGATGTCTGGCAGGCCGGGGCCCTGGGCCAGGCGCAGTTCCAGGTTCAGCCACAGGCCGACCAGCGGACGGCTGAGGCGGGCGCGCAGCTCACCCTGCTCGATCTTCAGCTCGCTGGCACCCAGGCCACCGTGGCGGACCGCGTAGTTCAGCATCAGGTCCAGCTCGCGCTCGCTGGCCACCAGCACCCGTGAGCGACCCAGCGGCCCCTGACGCGGATCGGCCCGGCGCAGCAGGGCGCGGGCGGCGTCGAGATCGGCGGCCGAGGTCGATGCCCGTACCGGCACGCTGGGTTCGGTCTGCACGGCCAGCAGGGCCAGGATCACGAGGGTCAGCAAGCCCAGGAGCAGCAGGCGCACGCTCCAGCGCGCCAGGAATCGCACAGCAGCCAAGTTCTTCTTCCTCCAGTTCGCCGCCGGATTGTCAGCGAGCTCGCACGGGGACAATGCGCGGCATGTGCCCACCGCGTGACGATGCCGACCTGCCCGACCCGCCCGAGAAAGAGGCCCTGCATCAATGGGCTGGCGCCCTGCGCCGCCAGGTCAGCCGCAGCCAGCTGCGCGAGCTGCCCAAGCTGGACCAGGCCCAGGCCGGCCAGCTGCTGGACCTGCTGCTGCACGAGGATGCGCCCGGTCTGGCGGCGCGCTTCCGGCCGAGGTTGACGCTGCGCACCCTGGGCCGGGGCGATGGCCTGCTGGGACTGTCCCGGCAAGGGGCGATGGGCCCGCGCGGCGCCGACCTGACCCTGGCCTGGGTGGACTGGACCTATGGCGACGATGCCGGCTTTGCCTGGACCACGCCGGCACCGCGCCGCCTTCTGAACAGCCGCCCCGCAGCGCGCCAGCAAGTGGCCGGACTCTGGTTGCATCGCGACCTGGTGGCCGAGGCCCAGGCGCGCGACCAGCTGTGGGAGTCGGGCCTGCTGCCGGTAGCGCCCGAAAGCCTGCAGTGGCGCGACCCGGCGGCGGCCGAAGCCTGTGCGCCGCTGGCCTGGACCCTGGTCCAGGAAGCGCTGTTCGGCGAGTTCTGCGCGACCCGGCTGCCGCGGCTGCAGGAACTGGGATGGGAGCTCGTGCTCCATCCGGGCCTGGCCCATCTGCCGGTGCGGGCCGGCGCCTGCACCGCCCGGGTCGAGAAGATGGGCGGCTCAGGCCGGCGCGGCTCCTGGCTGCTGAGCCTGGGCCTGGACATCGAGGGTGAGATGCTGGACCTGGCGCCGCTGGTGGCCGACCTCTTGCGCCGCGATGCCCGCTGGTTGCGCCCCGAAGCCATCGCCAGCATGCCGGACGAGGCCGAGGTGCTGCTGCATGCGCCCGGTGGCCGTCGCATCATCGCCAAGGCGGCGCCCATCAAGGCCGTGGTGGGCGCCATGGTCGAGCTGCTGATTGATATCCAGGACGCTGGCGGTGTGCCGCTGACCGACTGGGAAGCGAGCCGGCTCGAAGCGCTGGACGGGCGCGCCGGCTGGCAGTTCCAGGGCGATGCCGACCTGCGCGAGCTGGCCGAGCGGCTGCGGGCGGCCGGCTCGCCCGCAGCCATTGCCGCGCCGGCCGGCCTCGGTCTGCAGCTGCGGCCCTATCAGCTCGAGGGCCTGGCCTGGCTGCAGCATCTGCGCGCCCAGGGCCTGGCCGGCATCCTGGCCGACGACATGGGCCTGGGCAAGACCGCCCAGACCCTGGCCCATCTGCTGGTCGAGAAGCAGGCCGGCCGGCTGGATCGCCCGGCCCTGGCCGTGTTGCCGACCTCGCTGCTGTTCAACTGGCGGGCCGAGGCGGCGCGGATCGCGCCGGATCTGCGAGTCGTGACCCTGCACGGGCCGGCTCGCCACGAAGACCACGTCCGCCTGGCCGAGGCCGACCTGGTGCTGACCAGCTATGCCCTGGTCTGGCGCGACATCGAGGTCCTCGCGGCCCGGCCCTGGCACCTGCTGATCCTGGATGAGGCCCAGCAGGTCAAGAACGCCGGCAGCCTGGCGGCCAAGGCGCTGCGCCGGCTCAAGGCGCGCCACCGCCTGTGCCTGACCGGCACGCCCATAGAGAACCATCTGGGCGAACTCTGGGCGCAGTTCGACTTCCTGATGCCCGGCTTCCTGGGCGATGCCCGCAGCTTTGCCAAGCGCTGGCGCAAGCCCATCGAAGAGAACGGCGAAACCCTGCGCGCCCAGCTGCTGCGCCAGCGGCTGCGGCCCTTCATCCTGCGCCGACTCAAGGACCAGGTGGCGACCGAGTTGCCGCCGCTGACCGAAACGGTCGCCCGCGTGGCGTTGGAAGGCACCCAGCGCGAGCTGTACGAAAGCGTGCGGGTGGCGGCCGACAAGCAGGTGCGGCGCGCCCTGGAGCGCCAGGGCTTCGACGGCGCCCGCATCGCCGTGCTGGACGCGCTCCTGAAGCTGCGCCAGGTCTGCTGCGACCCGCGCCTGCTGCCCGGCGGTGCCGGCGGCAACCCGGGCCGGGCCAAGCTGGACTGGCTCGTTGAAACCTTGCCGAGGCTGGTGGAGGAAGGGCGCCGCGTGCTGCTGTTCTCCCAGTTCACCGGCATGCTGGACCTGGTGGCGGCCGAGCTGGATGAGCTGGGTCTGCCCTGGCAGCAGCTGACCGGGGCGACGCCGGCTGGCGAGCGGGGGCGCCTGGTCGAGCGCTTCCAGGCCGGCGAAGTGCCGCTGTTCCTGATCAGCCTCAAGGCCGGCGGCGTGGGCCTGAACCTGACGGCGGCCGACACCGTCGTCCACCTGGACCCCTGGTGGAACCCGGCGGTCGAGGAGCAGGCCTCGGCGCGCGCCCATCGCATAGGCCAGGACCGGCCGGTGTTCGTCTATCGCCTGGTGGTGGAAGGCAGCATCGAGGAGCGGATGCTGGAGCTGCAAGCGCGCAAGAAGGCGCTGGCGGGGGAGGTCCTGGGCAGCGATGAGGCCGGGGCGGCCAAGTTCACGGCCGAGGACCTGGACTTGCTGCTGGCGCCGCTGGCCAGGCTCTAGTCAGTGGGGACTGAAATGAAAACGGCGCACCGGTCTGGTGCGCCGTTCTGGGGCGGGGGAATTCAGCGCTTGCGGTCGTAACGCTGGGCCATGGCCTGGCTACGGCGGTCGCATCCGAAGTGGCCGGACTCGAAGGCCTCGTGCTTGCGGCCCTTGTCGCTCTGCCATTCCGGCATCGGAATGCGGCGCGGTTGCGGTTCGTTGCTACGTTGCTGAGACTTCATGGCATTTGCCCTTTTTCCCCGACCCGTGTCCCTCTTGCGGGGTCCCATGACGGGTCGTTGACGGGCACAACGCCAGTGCCAAAGGCTAGGTTGACAGTCCAGCAACAATTCTTTGGCGGCTCCGCCGAGGCCCGCCGGCCTGGGGCTACATTTGCGCAAACCATGACAGCCACCCCCGCCCCGCTGGTCGCCTGCCTCTGTGCCGCCTGGTGTCGCGTCTGCGACAGCTACCACGAGGTGTTTGCCGAGCTCAGGGCCCGCTACCCGGCGACCCGCTTCGTCTGGGTGGACATCGAGGAGGACGAGGAGCTGATCGGCGACCTGGAAGTCGAAACCTTTCCGACCCTGCTGGTCGGCCTGGGCAGCCGCTTGCAGTTCCTGGGCCCGATCACACCCCAGCTGGCCACGGCCGAACGCCTGCTGACCAGCCTGGCCGAGGCTCCGGCCACCGCCGCGGCGCCGCCCTCCGCCCAGGCCCTGCTGGCCCGGCTTCAGCAAAGCTGCAGTTAAGGCGGCCAAACCTTTGGTGTCGGCCGCCCCCTGGGGCCGGGGCGACAATGCGGGCTTCTAAAAAATACCCGCTCCGCAGCCATGTCGGTCCAACTGAAGAAGTCCCCCCCTGCCGCCGCCATTGCCATCACGGTGGTGGACCGCGCCCTGTTCAAGACGCTGGCCCCTAGCCTGCCTGCCGCCACCCGCAACTGGCTGGCCGCCGTCGGCTTCGAGGGCAAGGCCGACAGCCACGCCCTGGTGCCTGCGGCCGACGGCAAGCTCGGCCAGGTGTTCGCCGGCGTCGAGCATGTGGCCAGCCCCTGGCTGCTTTCCAGCCTGCCCAAGGCCTTGCCTGAAGGCAGCTACCGACTGGCCGACGATGGCCTCTCGTTGCCGGCCGAGCAGGCCGCCCTGTCTTGGGAGCTGGGTGCCTACGACTTCGACCTCTACAAGCCGCGCCGCCGCGCCGCTGCCACCCTGGTGCTGGCCGATTCGCCCGAGGCCCAGCGTGGCCTGGCCCTGGCCACGGCCATCAGCGCCACCCGCGACCTGGTCAACACGCCGGCCGAGCACATGGGCCCGGAAGAGCTGGCCAAGGCGGCCGAGCATGTGGCCAAGCAGCATGGCGCCAAGTTCAGCCAGGTGGTCGGTGACGCGCTCTTGAAGAAGAACTTCCCGGCCATCCATGCGGTCGGCCGCGCCAGCCACCGGGCACCGCGCCTGATTGAGCTGAACTGGGGCAGTGCCAAGCATCCCAAGCTGACCCTGGTCGGCAAGGGCGTCTGCTTCGACACCGGCGGCGTGGACCTGAAGACGCCCGAGGGCATGCGCCAGATGAAGAAGGACATGGGCGGCGCTGCCAATGCTCTGGGCCTGGCCACCCTGATCATGGCGCTGAAGCTGCCGGTGCAGCTGCAGCTGCTGATCCCGGCGGTCGAGAACTCGGTGGCCGGCAATGCCTACCGCCCCGGCGACGTGTTCAAGACCCGCGCCGGCCTGCACATCGAGATCGGCAATACCGATGCCGAGGGCCGCGTGATCCTGTGCGACGCCCTGGCCTATGCGGTGGAGCGCAAGCCCGAGCTGATCATCGACCTGGCCACGCTGACCGGCGCGGCCCGCATCGCCCTGGGCCCGGAACTGCCGGCCCTGTTCTGCCGCGACATGGACCAGGCACGCGACCTCGTGGACCTGGGCCTGAAGCTGGACGACCCGGTCTGGCACCTGCCGCTGTGGGCGCCCTACAAGCCGGGCATCCAGAGCGACATCGCCGACATCGTCAACACCGGCAAGGGCCCCAAGGGCGGTGCAATCAACGCGGCCCTGTTCCTGGAGTACTTCATCCCGGCCGCGCAGGACTGGCTGCACCTGGACATCTACGCCTCCAACGACACGGCCCGCCCGGGCCGTCCGGTCGGCGGCGAGGCCCAGACCATCCGCCTGCTGCTGGCCTACATCGAAGAGCGCTTCGCGGCCGAGGCCTAAACGCGCCGGCGCAGCAGCAGCTGCGCCGCCTTCTCCGCAATCATCAGCGTCGGCGCATTGGTGTTGCCGCTGGTGATGGACGGCATCACGCTGGCGTCGATCACGCGCAGCGCTTCGACGCCCCGCACCCGCAGTTCGGAGTCGACGACGGCCATCGCGTCGTCGGCCCGGCCCATCTTGCAGGTGCCGACCGGATGGAAGATGGTCGTGGCGATGTCGCCGGCCAGCCGGGCCAGTTCCTCGTCCGTCTGGAACTGCGGCCCCGGCTTGTATTCCTCGGGGCTGTAGCGCGCCAGGGCCGGCTGGCCGACGATGCGGCGCGTCAGCCTCAGGCTGTTGGCGGCGATCAGGCGGTCCTCTTCGGTGGACAGATAGTTCGGCGCGATGGCCGGCGCGGCCGAGGCGTCGGCCGAGGTGATGCTGACGCTGCCGCGGCTCGTCGGGTTCAGGTTGCAGACGCTGGCCGTGAAGGCGTTGAACGAATGCAGCGGCTCGCCGAAGGCGTCCAGCGACAAGGGCTGCACGTGGTATTCCAGGTCGGGCCAGGCCTTGTCCGCGCTGCTCCTGGCAAAGGCGCCGAGCTGCGAGGGCGCCATGCTCATGGGCCCGCTGCGGGTCAGCGCGTATTCGAGGCCGATCTTGGCCTTGCCCCACCAGGTCGAGGCCAGGGTGTTCAGGGTCTTGGCGCCCTGGACCTTGAAGACCGCGCGGATCTGCAGGTGGTCTTGCAGGTTGGCGCCAACGCCGGGCAGCTCCTGCTGGATTTCGATGCCATAACGCTGCAAGAGCGCGCCTGGCCCAATGCCTGATAGCTGCAGCAATTGCGGCGAGCCAATGGCGCCGGCTGCCAGCAGCAGCTCCCCTCCTTCGTTCAGCTTCACCGTCTCCACGCCCTGCGGCGTGCGCACCTCGGCGCCGGTGCAACGCAAGCGGCCTTCGGTGCGGTCGAAAAGCAGTCGCTGTACTTGCGCGCCGGTCCACAGCTCGAAGTTGGGCCGGCCGTAGCAGGCCGGGCGCAGAAAGGCCTTGGCCGTGTTCCAGCGCCAGCCGCTGCGCTGGTTGACTTCGAAGTAGCCCACGCCCTCGTTGTTGCCGCCGTTGAAATCCTCGGTGACCGGAATGCCGGCCTCGCTGGCCGCGCGGGCAAAGGCGTCGAGGATGTCCCAGCTCAGGCGCTGGCGTTCGACCCGCCATTCGCCGCCATGGCCGTGCAGGGCCTTGAAGGCATCCGACGCGCCTGGCCCGTCGAGCCGCCAATGGTCCTCATGCTTGCGGAACAGGGGCAGGACCTGGTCCCAGCGCCAGCTGGCGTCGCCGCTGGCCTCGGCCCAGCCGTCGTAGTCGCGGGACTGGCCGCGCATGTAGATCATGCCGTTGATGCTGGAGCAGCCGCCCAGCACCTTGCCGCGCGGATAGCGCAGCGAGCGGCCGTTGAGGCCGGCATCGGGCTCGGTCTTGTAGAGCCAGTCGGTGCGCGGATTGCCTATGCAATACAGGTAGCCGACCGGGATGTGGATCCAGTGGTAGTCGTCGCGGCCGCCAGCTTCCAGCAGCAGCACGCGACGCCTGCCGTCGGCGCTCAGGCGGTTGGCCAGCAGGGCACCGGCCGTGCCGGCGCCGACGATGATGTAGTCGAAGTGGTGGTGGTCCATGCTTGCCGCCATGCTGGCCCAGCGGCCAGCCGGCGGCAACAGGCGCTTTACCGAGTCGGGAGCGTGGGCGTTGTGCCCGCGCCAAGCTTGTACCAGTCCAGCTTGCGCGTCAGCGTCATGACAGCGGCGAGCAGGGCGAACAGCAGCAGCGAGCCGATCACCAGGGCGGCCTGCTCCAGGCGCAGCAGCACGAACAAGGTGCCGTAGAGCACGGCGATCAGCGCACCGAAGCCCAGGCCGCGCTGCCAGCTGCCCAGCATGGCCGCGCCGTAATGGGTCAGCAGGGCCACCGCGGCGCCGGCCGCGGTGCCGTAGGCCAGGCCGAAGCTCAGATGCTCGGACAGGCTCAGCAGCAGCAGGAAGAACAGGCTCAGCGCCAGGCCCACCAGCAGGTATTGCACCGGGTGGACCCGCCGGCCCGACAGCAGCTCGACCAGGCCCACGGTGACGAAGGTCAGCGCGATGAAGAGCACGCCGTACTTGATGGCGCGATCGCTCATCACATAGGGATTCACCGGGTCGATCAGCGACACGTCCAGCGTGTCCACCATGGCCTCCGACTTGTCGGCCTTGTCATTCATGCCCGGCACCGGCCGTTCGCGCAACACGTCGGCCGCGGCCGTGCTCGACAGCTCCGACACCGACCATTGGGCGCTGAAGCCGTCCACGCCTATGTCGCGGGCGCCGGGAAGAAAGCGGCCGCCGAAGCTGGGATGGGGCCAGTCCGAGCGCAGGCTCAGCCGCGTGGTGGCTGCGGCCGGCACCAGGGCGAAGCGCTCAGTGCCGCTCAGGTCCAGCTGCAGGAGCAGCTTCAAGGGCGCGGCATTCGTGACCTGGCGCGCCATCAAGCCCGGCATGTCGGCATGCAGGCCGCGCTCGTACTTGGGATGGTGGGTGCCGGGCTTGACGACGAAGGACTGGCCGTCCAGCTTGAGCTCGGCCGCCCGCAGGCCGCGCGCGTCGCTGCTGGCCAGCATCAGCTCGGGCTCGCTGCAGCTGAGGCGCGAGCCGGCATGCTCGGCACGCGGCTGCAGGCCTTCGAGCGTGTGCCAGTGGGCGTCGAACTGCAGCCGCCCGGCATAGCCGTTGACCTTGAACAGGCCGCGGTAGCGCGCGTCCTGGTTGAGGTTGCCTGCCACTTGCAGCAGGGCCGGCGCGGAGGCCAGGCGGAACTCGCGCTTGTCGGTCGTGACCGTGCGCTGGTTGCCAATGCCGCTGACGGTTTCCCATTCCTCCACGCAGCGCCTGTGCAGCAGCGGGCCCAGCAGGGTCTGCGAGCCGGCCTGGGCCTGCTCGACGTTGAGCACCGCCTCGCGCTGGCGCATCTGGCGCTCGTCGACCAGCCAGCCTATGCGTGCCAGCACCACCAGCAGCACCAGGCTGACCGCGGCCAGGATGGCGAGTTTGAAGAACAAGGACTTCGATCCCATGCACTACCTCCTTCGGTTGTCATGGGGGCGCAGTCTGGTCGCCGCCGGTGAGCGGACGACGAAGTTTGTGAAGCCAGGGTGAAGTCAGGCCGCCGGCAGGGCCAGCAGCACGCGCAGGCCGGGCTCGGCCGGCTCGAAGCTCAGCTGGCCGCCATGCAGCAGGGCGACCTGGCGGACGATGGCCAGGCCCAGGCCCGTGCCCTTGCGGGCGCTGCCGGGCCGGGCGGTCGAGAAGAAGCGTTCCCCCAGTTGCGGCCAGGCGGCCTCGGGCACGCCGGGGCCCTGGTCGCGCAGCCGCCAGACGGCCAGGCCCTGCTCGCGCCGCAGGTCCAGCTGCAGCTCGGAGCCGGCCGGCGCGAAGTCCAGCGCATTGCTCAGGAGATTGCTGCAGGCCAGGGCCAGCAGCTCGGGATCCGCCTCCAGGCTGATCGCCTCCTGCGAGTCCCAGCTCACCCGGATGCGCTGCTGCTCGATGCGGTCCGCCAGCAGGGCCAGGGCCTCGGCGATGACCCGGTCGAAGCGCAGGTTCTGCACATGCTCGGGCCGCTGCTGCAGCTCCAGCTTGGACAGCTCCAGCATGCGGCCGACCAGGGCATCGAGCCGCTCGCTCTGGGCCACGACCTGGGCTGCGAAGCGCTGGCGGTCGGCCGTGGGCAGCTCGTCCTGCAGGAGCTCGCCGGCGCCGCGCAGCGCGGCCAGCGGGCTCTTGAGCTCGTGGGTCAAGGCGCGCACCGTCTGCTCGATGTGCTCGCGGCCTTCCAGGCGGCTGCGCATCGCGTCCATGGCCTGGGCCAGGTCGCCCAGCTCGCCGGGCACTCGCGGCACGGCCAGGCGTTCGCCGGCCTGGACCTGCTGGGCGTAGTTGCGCAGCCGGCGCACATTGAGCACCAGCCAGCCGGTCACGGCCACGCCTATGGCGCTGGAGAACAGCAGCAGCGACAGCCCGGCGACCAGGATGCGGCGTTCGGCCCGGTCGATGAAGCGCTGCACCGTGGACAGCGGCTTGGCCACGCTGACCACGCCCAGCAGCCGCCGCGTGCCGGGCTCGCGCACCGGCGCGGCCACGTACATCACATTGCTGCGGTCGTCGCCCTGCACGTCGCGGCTGGTGCGGGCGCCGTATTCGCCGCGCAGGGCCAGGGCCACGTCGCGCCAGCGCGAATAGTCCTCGCCGATGGAGGCGCCGGCCCCGCTGTCGAGCAAGACCTGGCCCTCGGCATCGGTCACGTAGACGCGGAAGTCCAGGCTCTGCTTGTGCAGGCCCCAGATCTGGGCATCGACGGTGCGCTTGGCGTAGTCGCTGAGCTGGCGCGCCAGGCGGCCGTTCTGCAACGCCTCGGGGCCGGCGGCCAGCTCTTCGGCCGCGGCCTCGGCCAGCAGGTTGACCGTGTCCACCATGATGTCTTCCATCACCTCGCGCACGCTGGGCCGCACCTCGGTCAGGAACACGCGCAGCACGAAAAACGAGGTCAGCCCGGCGATCAGGAAGAAGGCGAAGAACAGGCGCAGGCCGAGCTTCATGGCCTAGCTTTCGGGTTCGAAGGAATAGCCCATGCCGCGGTGAGTGCGGATCGGGTCCAGCTCCGGCGCCAGCTCGCGCAGCTTGGCGCGCAGCGTCTTGATGTGGGTGTCTACCGTGCGGTCGCTGCTTTCGGCCTCCTGGCCCCAGACAGCGTCCAGCAGCGATTCGCGGCTGTGGATGCGGCCCGGTGCCTCGAGCAGCCGGCGCAAGAGGCCCAGCTCGCGGCGGGTCAGCTGGCTCAGCGGCTGACCGCGGAAGCTGACCGACAGGCCGTCGATCTCGAATCCGGCCGAAGGGCTTGCCGGCGGCAACGGCGCCTGGGCGCGGCGCAAAAGGGCGCGCACCCGCGCCACCAGCTCGCGCGGGCTGAAAGGCTTGGCCAGGTAGTCGTCGGCACCCAGCTCCAGGCCCAGCACCCGGTCCCATTCCTCGGCGCGGGCGCTGACGATGATCAGCGGCAGCCGGCTGCCGGCGGCGCGCAGCTCGCGGCACAGGTCCAGGCCGTTGCCATCGGGCAGGCCCAGGTCCAGGAGGGCCAGGTCGGGCGGCGTCGAGCGCAGGCTTGCGCGGGCCTCGGTCAGCCAGGCGCGGTGCTCGACCTGCAAGCCCTCGCGTTCCAGCGCATAGACGATGGTGTCGGCGATGGCCGGGTCGTCTTCCAGCAGCAGGACCCGGGGCACGGTCAGTTGCCTACGTGGGAGCCCAGCACCGGGAACAGCTTGAGCAAGCCGTCCGAAAGCAGCTCCACCGCCAGCGCGGCCAGGATCAGGCCCATCAGCCGGGTCATGATGTTGATGCCGGTCTGGCCCAGCACCTTGGCGATGCGGCCCGACGCGCTGAACACCACGAAGGTCACCAGGCCGACGACCACGCCGTAGCCCACCAGAACGCCCAGCTGCCACCACTGCTGGGTCTGCTTGGAATAGATCACCATGGTCGAGATCGTGGCCGGACCGGTCAGCAGCGGGATCGCCAGCGGCACGACCGCGATGCTGGCGCCAGCATCGACCTTGTGGTCGCCCTCGCTCACATCCTCCTTGCGGCCCTCGGCCGGCTGGGCATTCAGCATCTGCAGCGAGCTGATCAGGAGCAGGGTGCCGCCGCCGACCTGGAAGCTGGGCAGCGAGATGCCGAAGAACTCGATGATCTTCATGCCGAACAGGGCGCTGAGGGCGATCACCACGAAGGCGGTGAAGGAGCTGACGACGATGGTGCGGCGGCGCTGCTCGCGCGTGAAGCTCTGAGTGAAGTGGATGAAGAAGGGCACGACGCCGACCGGGTTGACGATGACCAGGAGGGCGATGAGGGGCTTGAAGTCCATAGCGGGATTGTCAGGTGCGGGCCAGCTCGCGCAGATAGGCGAGACCCTGGGCCGCCCGCGGCCCGTACCAGCTCAGGAGCTCGCCATCGACCAGGCGGACCCGGGCATTCGGACACAGGGCCTGGGCCTCGGCCAGGTGGGAGGCGTCGAAGCGGTAGGGCTCTGAACTGAGCAGCAGCTCCTCGACCTGGTCCAACCAGGGTTCGTTGCCGCCGAGCGTCGGATAACGGGCCGCGCCATGCGGACCGCCTTCTACCGGCGGCCAGGTCTGCCAGCCGACCTGGTCCAGCATGCGGGCGATGTAGGTGTCGCGGGCCACGGTCATCCAGGGTTCGCGCCAGATCAGGTAGAGGGCCCGGCGTTCGGGCCAGCGGGTCGCGGCGCAGGCCGCCAGTTCTTCCGTCAGCGCAACTTTCAGCGCGGCCGACCGGTCCGGCACGCCGGGCAGGTGGCCGAAATGGCCGGTCAGCTGGTCCAGCAGGGCCAGGTTGTCGGCCGGCGAATTCGGATGCGTGACGATGATCTCGGGGACGAACTCGCGCAGCGCCGTGACTGTTTCCAGCCGGTTCTCGTCCACATTGACCAGCACATGGCTGGGGGCCAGGCTGCGCAGCTTGGCCAGATTGACGTCCTTGGTGCCGCCGACCTTGGGGATGGCGGTCACCGTCTCGGCCGGATGGATGCAGAAGCCGGTGCGGGCCACCAGCCAGGGAGCCAGGCCCAGCGAGACCGCCAATTCGGTCAGCGAAGGCACCAGGCTGGCGATGCGGGGAGTGGGGGTCGGCGGGGTCACGGCTGGGCATCTTAGTCAGGGCCCGCCTGGGACTTGCCCGCAGTCACGCCAGATTTGCCGGGTTAACGCTAGGCACGAAAAACAACACTTGACTTTTCAGGCGCTGTAGGCGTCCGGACCGAACACCCATAATCGGTGATCTGTGTCTGGACGCCGCACCTTCGCTTGAATGGTTCACGTGGGTTGAAGCTCCGCATGGTTTTTGTTTGGTATTGAAAGGGCTTCCCCATGGGAAACAAGCTTTATGTGGGCAATCTGGCCTACAGCGTGCGTGACGAATCGCTGCAAGAGGCGTTCGGTCAATTTGGCACCGTGACCTCGGCCAAGGTCATGATGGATCGCGACACCGGCCGTTCGAAGGGCTTCGGCTTCGTCGAAATGGGTTCGGATGCCGAGGCGCAAGCCGCCATCAACGGCATGAACGGTCAGGCCCTGGAAGGCCGCGCGGTCGTGGTGAACGAAGCCCGTCCTCGTGAAGAGCGTCCGGGTGGTTTCGGTGGCGGTCGTTCGGGTGGCGGCGGCTTCGGCGGCGGTGGCCGTTCGGGCGGCGGCGGCTACGGCGGCGGCGGCGGTGGTGGCGGCTACGGCGGCGGTGGCCGTTCGGGTGGCGGCGGCTACGGCGGTGGCGGCGGTGGCGGCTACGGTGGTGGCGGCCGCTCCGGCGGTGGCGGCTACGGCGGCGGTGGCCGTTCGGGCGGCTACTGATAGCCAGCTTTCCGACACAAGCAGCAAAGGCGCCTTCGGGCGCCTTTGTGCTTTCTGGCTTCGCCTGAGCCTTCCTTCCCTCAGCCGCCCCAGGCCCAGCTGAGCTTGGCGAACAGCTGGCGCTGCAGCGGCTGACCGGTCTCGGGCCGCACCAGGCTGGCGCCCAGGCCCAGCAGCTTGCCGTGGCCCATGCGCCGCTGGAACACCAGCGACTGGCTGCGTGAATGCGATTCCTGGCCGGCCAGCAGGGCCTCGGCCTGGCGGCGGCTGTGGCCGCGCTGCTCTATCCAGCGCAGCGAATCACGGGCATCGACGTGCAGCACGGCCAGCAGCTGGGCGTTGCGCTCGTCGTAGGCCCGCTGCCCTTGCGGATTCCTGACCTGGCTCTGTCCCAGTCGCTGCTCCAGCTCCAGCCACAGGCCGCGCGGCAGACCGAAGCGCAGCTTGGCCTGAACGTTGGTGGCCAGGCCGTTGCCGAGCCGGTCCGCCTCCACGTCCAGGCGGCGGCCCCATTCCAGCTCCAGCGCCAGATGCGTGAACCAGGGCGCCGGGTTGGACTCCAGGCCCAGGTTCAGCGTGCGCGGCGAATGCAGCGGGCCGCCGGTGCGGGACCTCTGCTGGCCCAAGGCCAGGTGGCCCCAGAGGCCGGTGTTGCGCAGGGTCGAGAACCAGAAGCCCGGCTCCAGCCGCCGCTGCACCAGCTCGCCACCGGGCTGCAGCGCGCCGTCGGCCAGGGTTTCTGTCTGTTCCAGCCTCAGCTGAGCCTCGGCCTCGAACACGGGCAGCGAACCCAGTGAGCCGGCCCCCAGGCGGCGGTTCAGCATCACGAGGGCCCGGCGGATGCCTGCCTGCGGCACAAAGCCGTTGTCGTTGACGAAGCGCGGGCTGATCTCTTCCAGGTGCAGGCCGTTGGACCAGGCCTCGCTGCGGTGCCGCCAGGCCAGCCAGAGCTTGTGGCCCCGCTCGATGGGGCTGGTCTGTATTCGGTCCTGGGTGTCGAAGCTGACCGTGTTGTCCGAGGCCAGCCAATGGCCGCGCAACTGGTTGGAGTCGTCCAGGGCCCAGCCGAAGTCGGCGCCCAGCACCTGGTTGCGGGCGCCATTGCCATAGTCGCGCGATGAACCCAAGAGGCCCAGATTGGCGGCGCCCCATTGGGCCCGGCCGCGGATGAAGCTGGCTTGGCTCCCCGCCGGCTGCGCATGCTCGGCCGTGGCATAGGCCGAGGGCCTCAGCACCCGGCCGCCGCCCGCATCGCGCAGGCTCAGGGCCAGGCCTTCGGCCGCCGCGCCGCGCCAGGTGGCACGCAGGCCCCAATCCGGATCGCTGACGGTGCGCGAGTAGAAAGCGGCCAGGCCCTGGGCCAGGCCGGAGTCGTCCGGCTGGGTCTGGCCCAGCACGTCGGTGCTTTCCAGGAAGAAGGGCCGCTTCTCGGGCTGGAACAGGGCGAACCGGGTATTGCCGGCGAGCTGAGGCTCGTCCGACTCGATCTGCGAGAAGTCCGGGTTCAGGGTCGCATCGATCACCCAGTCGGCGCGCGGCCGCCACTTGAGCTCGGCGCCCAGGCTGGACTGGCTTCGGCCCGCCTCGCGCCGCAGCGTCAGTTCCGGCCGCAGCTTGATGAAGCTGCGCTCGCGCACCTGTTCGACCAGGTCGCCCAGCCCTTCCAGCAGCTGCATCTCGGCGATGAAGCTCAGCGCGTCCTTGCTGAGCCGGGGCGAGCTGACGTCCAGCACTGCCTCGTCGCGCGGAATGCCGCGGACCACCATCACCCGCCAAGGCGCGCCGTCGGCGTGGGGGAAACGCAGCTCGGCCAGCGGCCAGCGCAGCTCGAGGCTGTAGCCGTCGTCCAGGCGCTGGACGGCGACCTGTACGTCGAAGTCGGGCGCCGTGTCGTCGTTGTCATCCGCGGCGTTGAACACGCCGTCGGTGATGGAACCGGCTGCGCCAATGCGGACGAACTGGGCCGCACGGCGCTGGCCCACCGGGTCCAGGTAGACCGCGACGAAGTCCTGGTCCAGGCCGACCTGGTCGCGCCTGCTCAGCGGCGCGCGGATCCGCTGCGGCTCCGGGTCATAGGCGCGGATTGCAAAAGTGAGCGCATGCTCGTCGGCAATCACTTGCACGGTGGTGCGCCAGCGGGCGGCCCTTTTGTCCTCGGGCAGGAACTGGCTGAACTTGTCGTAGACCGGCGCCTGGCGCCAGTGCGGCTCGTCGAGCCGGCCGTCGATCTGCAGGGTGGCAGCGCCGGACAGGCGCAGCGCTCGCAGCGAAGCTGCTGCGTGTTCGCCAGCCAGCGCAAAGCCGCTCAGGCCCGCCAGCAGGGCCGTGGCAAGGGGTTTCTTCAACATGGATGGAAGCAGGAGGAAGCCAGGGCGATGCGGACCAGGACTGGCCGCATCGCAGGGGTTCGGGGCTGCCGGGGTCTTGCCATTCAGCGAGCGAGCCGGCGCGGGTGGATCCGCTCAGCGGAGCGAGCGAATCCTCAGCAGGGATGCAGAACCTTGATCATCTGGGCCTCCTTGCGCCTCGAACGGACGCATGAGTGAGGGGCGCAGTGTAGGCAGGGCCTAGACCCCTGCCAATGGTCAGAGCCGGCGCCGTTGTCGCCGCCCGACGGCAAGGCTCATTCGCCCTGGCGGCGCTTGCGCGGCCGGCCGGCCAGGACCTTGTCGTACAGCCAGTTGGGCAGCATTCGCATCAGCTTGGCCACCACGCCCATCTGCCAGGGAATGACGCTGTAACTGCTGCCGGCGGCGATGGCCGAATAGGCCTTGGACGCGAAGTCTTGCGGCTGCATCAGGAAGGGCATGGAGTAGCGGTTCTTGCGGGTCAGCGGCGTGTCTATGTAGCCCGGCAGGATGGTCACCACCTGTACCCCATGCGGCCGGCATTCGCCGCGCAGGCTTTCGCAATAGCTGATGACGGCGGCCTTGCTGGAGCAGTAGCCGGCATGGCCGGGCAGGCCACGGATGCCGGCCACGCTGGCGATGCCGACCAGGCGGCCCGAGCCGCGCGCATTCATCGCCGCGACAAAGGGCTGGAAGCTGGCGGCCAGGCCCAGGTTGTTGGTCTCGTAGAGGGCGCGCATCACCTCAAGGTCCTCGAACTCCGCCGTGTCCATGCCTATGCTGATACCGGCATTGGCGATCACCACATCAGGCAGGCCCTGGGTGAGGACACAGCTGCGGCCGGCGGCCGTGATCTCGGCGATGTCGCGCACGTCGGCGCCGTAGATGGCGAAGCGCTCGGGGGCCAGACCTTGCTCGCGGGCCCAGGTCTGCAGCTCGGCCGTGCGCCGTGCCACGAGGGCCAGGCGCCAGCCGGCGCGGTAGTAATGCAGGGCCAGGGCCTGGCCTATGCCGCTGGAGGCGCCAGTGATGTAGACGAGGGGCTGCGGCTGGCTCATGGCGCGGACGAAGAAGGCTTGCTGCGGCGGGCGGCGGACGATTCGAAGCGTGCCGTGCTGCGGCCCTTGAACAGCAGCCGGCCCTTGAGGTTGTCGAACTCGAAGCCCTGCATCTGCAGCTCGGTATGGCCGTAGCTGACCCGTACCGGCAGGTGCGAGCGCAGCTGCTCGGTGTGCAGGAAGGCGTGCAGGAACTCACCGCGTATCTCCAGGCCCACGCGTGGCTGGGCGCCGCCGCGGCCATCGGTGGGGTAACGCTGCACCAGCACGTCGCCCATCAGCTGCATCTCGCTGCCGTCGCCGTTGCCGACCGCCCGCTGCGCGGTGGCGATCACCAGGCTGCCGTCCTGGCCTATGGAGCGCAGCCGGACGCCGTCGACCTCGACCGTGTCGGTGTCCGGGTAGTGGCGCATCTCGCGGCCTTCGACCTCGACCCGCAATCCGCCGGTGGGGTCGAAGCGCTGCAGGCCGAAGCCCTGCATCTGGTAGTCGGGTTCGTGGCGCAGCGGCGCCTCGGTGCCGCCATCGTCCGGCTGGGGCGAGTTCTTGACCAGCCAGGAGGTGCCGGCGGCCAGGAACACCATCAGCAGCACCGGCAGATAGGTGGACAGCAGGCCCTGGACCCGCCAGACCCAGGGCTTGTTGCTGACCGGCCGGCGCGGACCGGCGGCCGGCGCCAGGCGGGCGGCCGGACTCATCATCGGGCCGTGCCCCCGTCCAGGGTCTGCAGATGGCTGTTCAGCAGCTCGGCATAGCGGCCGCAGGCCATCAGCAGCAGGTCGCAGCATTCGCGTGCCGCGCCATGGCCGCCCGGGGCGATGGTGATGTGATGGGCCACGGCCCTGACCTCGACATGGGCCTGGGCCGGCGCACAGGCAAAGCCGGCGCGCGTCATCAGGGGCAGGTCGGGCCAGTCGTCGCCCATGGCAGCCACCTGCGACCACTCCAGCCCCAGCTGCTGCAGCAGCGGCAGCGCGGCGGCCAGCTTGTCCTTGGCGCCGTAGACCGCATGTTTCAGGCCCAGGTCGGCCACGCGGCGGCGCACGGCCGGCGAATCGCGGCCGGTGATGACGATGGGCGTGATGCCACCTTCGGCCAGCAGCTTGAGCCCGTGGCCATCCAGCGTCGAGAAGGCCTTGAAGTCCTCGCCCTGCTCGCTGATGTAGATGCGGCCATCGGTCAGCACGCCGTCCACGTCGAAGATGGCGGCCTTGATGCCCAGGCCCGAGCCTTGGGCCTTGACCAGCAGGTCGGTGGGAAAGGAGAGCGCCGGCTGCAGCATCAGATGACTTTCGCTCGCATCAGGTCGTTGATGCTGATCGCGCCCTGCAACTGCTGCTGCTCGTCGGCCACCAGCACCAGGGTGATGCGGGCGGCTTCCATCAGGTCGGCGGCATCGACCGCCAGCGCATCGGCGCGGATGGTGCGCGGGCCGGTCTTCATCACGTCGGCGGCCGACAGCGAGCGCAGGTCGCGGCCGCTCTCGACCAGGCGGCGCAGGTCGCCGTCGGTGAAGATGCCCAGCACCTTGTCTGCGGCATCGACGATGACGGCCGCGCCCAGCGCCTTGGCCGACATCTCGCGCATCATCTCGGTGAAGCCGGCACCCGGCGCCACGCGCGGCAGCTCGTCGCCGCTGCGCATCAGGTCGCGCACATGGGTCAGCAGCTTGCGGCCCAGGGCGCCGCCCGGATGGGAGCGGGCGAAGTCTTCTTCCCTGAAGCCGCGGGCATCCAGCAGGGCTACGGCCAGCGCATCACCGAGCGCCATCTGGGCCGTGGTGCTGGCGGTGGGCGCCAGCTTCAATGGGCAGGCCTCCTCGGCGACGGCGCTGTCCAGCACCACGTCGGCATGGCTGGCCAGGCTGGATTCGCGCCGGCCGGTCATGGCGATGATGGGCACGCCCAGGCGGCGCAGCACCGGCAGGATGGCATTGAGTTCGTCGCTCTCGCCGGAATTGGACAGGGCCATCACCACGTCCCGCGTGGTCACCATGCCCAGGTCGCCATGGGCGGCCTCACCCGGGTGGACGAACAGGGCCGGCGTGCCGGTGGAGGCCAGCGTGGCCGCGATCTTGCGGCCCACATGGCCGCTCTTGCCCATGCCCATCACCACGGTGCGGCCCTTGCAGGCCAGCACCAGGGCGGCGGCGCGGGCGAAGTCCTCGCCCAGGCGCGGCCCCAGTTCGGTCAGGGCCTTGGCCTCGATTTGCAAGGCCTGGCGGGCCATCGCGACGGCCCGGTCGGCGTCGAATTTGGCGGCTTCTACAGTCATGGCCGGCAGTGTAGCCGCCGGCCTCCGGCGCGGGTTTGCCGCAGGCGCGGCGCCCGGGCGGGCCGCTACGATGCGCCCGCCATGCAAGAAGCCGCTCCCAATCCCTCGTTGAAGACCGCCTGGATCGTCGCCGGCCTGGGCCTCGCCGCCCTGCTCGCCTGGGATTTCGCGGGCCTGGACCTGGCCGTGATACGTCCCTGGGCCGGCAGCGCCGGCTTCCCGCTGCGCGAGCATTGGCTGACCCGCGGCGTCTTCCATGAAGGCGGCCGGGCTTTGGCCGGCCTGGTGCTGCTGTTCATGCTTGTGCTCAATCTGTGGCGCGGCCTGCTGCCGGCCATGACCCGGCGCGAGCGCCTCTGGTGGCTGGCCACCAGCGTGGTGTGCCTGCTCCTGATCCCGCTCTTGAAGCGCCAGAGCCTGACGTCCTGCCCCTGGGACCTGAACGAGTTCGGCGGCCTGGCCCAGTACGTCTCGCATTGGCGCTTCGGCGTGGCCGACGGCGGGCCGGGCCACTGCTTCCCCTCTGGCCATGCCAGCTCGGCCTTCAGCTTCTTCGCCGGCTTCTTCGCCTTGCGCCGCGCCTATCCGCGTGCGGCCCGGGTCTTCCTGGTGCTGCTGATGATCTGCGGCGCCTGTTATGGCTGGGCCCAGATGGTGCGCGGCGCCCACTACGCCAGCCACACGCTGTGGACGATGTGGATTTGCTGGACGGTGACGACCGTCAGCAGCTGGCTGTTCCTGCGGCGGGCCGCCCGCTAATGAAAAAGGCCCGCACATGGCGGGCCTTGCCTCAAGCTGCGCCGCGCCTACGCGCGCTTGGTCTGCAGGTTCTAGGCCGACGCTGAAAGTTAAGCATCAGCGATTCTTGATCTCTTGCCATAGGCCAGTCGCTCGGTGCCGAGACATAGTGCAAGGACAGCAGCATGGGGCCGACCGCAGTACCGAACCAACGGCGTCATTGTTTGGGCCGGGTTTCCCGCGTGATCAGCTTCTGCAAGGTCGCCGTAGCCTCGCCTTTGGCCGCATCATCCAGATTGGCAGCCGCCAGGCTCACGACATCGGTCTTGCCCACAACGCTGGCTTGGTATCGACGCTCGAGTGGCTCCGGAAAGTCCCGCATCAGTGGCCATTCGCCGAAGCCAACCCGGCGAGCCAAGTCCAAGTAAGGGCGAGCAATTGAACCGAGCGTGGGATGTGCTGCTGCTTGCAGGAGCACGTAGCGAGCCTTGTCGATCTCTTTTGCAGGCACCGCACTCTCAGGGCGCAAGACAGAAGTCAGCGTAGCGATTGAACTCAAGTCGCCATTGGCAGCGTCACGCACCAAGGACTGGACGACATCGTGCTCCGTGACACCGATTGAACCGAAAAGCTCAGCCGCGCTTGATTCAGCCCCTTCAGCAAACGCAACACGCAACAGCGATTCGCGCAGTCGGTCCCCCTGGCCGTTGAGGGTTTGGCATTGCGATTGAAAGTGCTGCATGGCCGAATAGGAAGCCAACCGGTACTGGTTGGCCACCAAATCACGGTCTGCCGCCATGCTGGCCTGCTCACGGTCCATGCGTTCATCAACGGTGCCGCATCGCCGAACGATTCGGGCCAGTTCCAGTGCTTGCACCCCGCGCCGGTTGGAGAGGGCCTCGTCAACATGCGCACTGAGCCCACGCGGGAAGCGACCCAGGTCGAACTCTGACGGCAACTCGACCAAGCGGGGTGAGCCGCCTTGCTGAGGCAGCGGCTGCTCCGCCACCTCGCCCTGAGTGGGCTGACCATTGACCGGGCGTGGAAAATCAGCCCTTTGATCCGTACGCAGCAAGGCCTGTCGGGAGGAAGCGTTCTGATCAACGGGTGATCGTCCTGCCAGCAAGTAGAGGGCGGCTCCTGCGAGTGCAAGCAACAGGCAGGCACCTAGTGCACGAGTCTTTCCATTCAACTTTGCGATCGGCATTTCAGCCTCCTTCTGCACGTCTGACGCATACCTTGAAGGCATCAGAGATCTGCCCCTCCTCCTTTCGCATCGCGTCCTTGTTGCAAGCGGCGATTGCGCCGTCGATCTCGACCACGCAGCCGGTCTGGCGACAAAGCGCCTTGTGCCATCGCTGGCGTGCAGTTTCTCGTAGCGAGCACTCACCGGCCGGCGTGGCGTCGCCTGATGTTCCCGAGCACCAGCTCGGCTTCCCTGGCGACAGCTTCAGGCGGCCGTGCAGCAATGCTGCGAGCCAAATCCGAGGCTGAGTCCGCATCGGAGGACTGCCGCGCTGCGGCCCAACCGGTTGCAACATCGAGATATGCCTTGGCAAGCGTCGCCAGTTCCGGATCCTGGCGTGCGGCCAACAAGGCCTGGGTCAGGGCCTGGTGTAGTTCGCGCGCTTGCCCAGTGGCTTGCGTGGAACGCGAAATGAGCTGAACCAAGGATTCCACGTCACCCGCCCGCGCATCCATGGCAATCTGGCCGAACATGGCTGGACTCCCGGAGCCCTCTATGGCAAGCAAGGCTGCGGCAGCACCGATCTCGCCTTTTTGTGTGGCAATGGCGAGCAACCTGCGTTGCAGGCCCATCAAGTCTCCCCCCAATGCCGGGCATTGGTTGGCTTTGACCATGCTCTCCGTGAATTTGCCTGCATGGAGCTGTCTCAAGGCCAGGTCGGAAGTCGCGAGCATGGCGCGCTGCGCAGAACGCTGATGCAGCTCGAGGAACTGGCATTCGCGCACCCTGTTGGCCGCGCGCATTGCCGAAGGGCCGTCTCGAGTCTCCAGGGCCCTGTGCACCATCGTTCCAAGGTCGACAAACGGCTTGTCCGCTTCTTCAAATGGAGCCGACGACTTTGCAGTGTTCAGCGCCGCCTGCTGGCGATTGCCAACAGGCGGTTCCTGCGAGGCTTCCACGGAGCCCGGTGAATCGGCCGAGGCTACCGGTGGCGACCGGGGCACCGGTGTGTCCACCTGACCCACTGGACCGTGCAAGCAGCGGGCAAGTACCAAGCAAGCCAGGGTGATCACGGCTGCGACTGATAGGTTCCGTCGAACGGCACGCATGGCTGCCCCTAGTTCAGTTTCATGCAACGGTTGTATTCCACCGTGATCTCATCAAACTTGGCGACGATCACATCGAACTGCCGGTTCAGACAGGCTTGGTGCTCGCGTTCGCCTAGCAGAGAGACTGTCATGCCAGCGAAGACGCCCCGAATGGCCTGTGCCAACTGGGACGTGATCGGCCGATTGGTGCACACGGTGACCAATCCCTGCGCCCAGATCTCTGCTGCTTTCTTGCGGGTTTCGTCAGCCCGATCACAATCCTTCTTCTTCTCTTCAGGGCTCTTGGGCGGCTCTGGCGCCTTAGGCGGCACAGCGCTTCCACCGCCTGCTCCGGCCGTAGGGCCTCCACGCCCCGGCGCCGGTGCCTGCGCGCTGGGTCCCGAACCGCCACCCCGGATGCCACCCCCTCCGCCGTCGATCTCGACCACGCAGTCGGGTTGCCCCGTTTCTTCGATGATCGGGCACCTGTCCGTGTTGATGGCCGCCACCATCTTGCTGACGCCCCCTGACAAGACATGCACTGGAGGCCGGGCTGGTGCCGAAGCGCTTTGTGCCAGCACTGGCGTGCAGTTCAACGTGGCGAGCGCGCACGCCGCCACCAGGCCACCTTGTGTGGCCCGCATTCTCTTGATCACGGTTTTCTCCCTTTGCGCCGGCTCCCGCCGGCTCCCTCTGTTGTTTCTATCAATCTCGCGGCATGCGTTGCGAGCCTGAGCGGCCTGTCTTGTGCATGACACCCCCAATCTGGGGCGCGGCGGATTCTAGGTTTTGGGCGATGTGCGCGCGAACCCCGTGCTTGAGGGGGAAAGAAAAAGGCCCGCACACAGCGGGCCTTGTCGAACAGCGCTGGGCCGACGATCAGGGATACAGACCGCGCTCCTCGCGCGCCTGCAGCACTCGGGTGCAGGCCACGGTGAAGGCCGCCGTGCGCAGCGAGATCTTGTGGTGCTCGCTGGTTTCCCAGATGCCCTTGAAGGCGCCGATCATGATCTTGTCCAGGCGGACATTGATCTCGTCCTCGGTCCAGAAGAAGGACGAGAAGTCCTGCACCCATTCGAAGTACGAGACGGTCACGCCGCCGGCGTTGGCGATCACGTCGGGCACGACGATGATGCCGCGGTCGGCCAGCACGGCGTCGCCGTCCGGCGTGGTCGGGCCGTTGGCGCCTTCCAGCACGATGCGGGTGTGCAGGCGCTGGGCGCGCTCGGCGGTGATCTGGCCTTCCAGCGCGGCCGGGATCAGCACATCGGTCTTGATGTCCCAGAAGTTCTCGTTGTCAATCTTGTCAGCGCCCTTGAAGCCGGCCACGCCGCCGTTCTTGGCCACGTGGTCCAGCAGATCGGCCATGTCCAGGCCGTTCTCGTTCAGGATGGTGCCGCTGTGGTCCTGCACGACCACGACCTTGGAGCCGTTGGCGGCGAACATCTTGGCCGCGACCGAGCCCACGTTGCCGAAGCCCTGCACGCCGATGCGGGCGCCTTCCATGGGTACGTTCAGGCGGCGCATGGCTTCGCGGCCGATCACGAACACGCCGCGGCCGGTGGCCTGCACGCGGCCCAGCGAGCCACCCAGCGGGATCGGCTTGCCGGTGACGACGCCGGTGGCGGTGGCGCCGACGTTCATCGAATAGGTGTCCATCATCCAGGCCATGATCTGGCCGTTGGTGTTGACGTCAGGCGCCGGGATGTCCTGGGTCGGGCCGATGATGATGCCGATCTCGCTGGTGTACCGGCGCGTAACTTTTTCCAGTTCCTTCAGCGACAGCGTCTTGGGATCGAGGCGGATGCCGCCCTTGGCGCCGCCGTAGGGCAGGTTCACTGCGGCGTTCTTGACCGTCATCCAGGCCGACAGGGCCATCACCTCTTCCAGCGTCACGTCCGGGTGGTAGCGCACGCCGCCTTTGCCCGGGCCGCGGGTCAGGCTGTGCTGGACGCGATAGCCTTCGTAGTGGGCGATGGTGCCGTTGTCCAGCTCGATGGGGATGTCGACGATCAGGGCGCGCTTGGGCCGACGCAGCGTCTCGACCCAGCGTGCCAGCGAACCCAGGTAGGGCTCGACGGCGTCGATCTGGGACAGGTAGGTACCCCAGGGACTGTTGCGCGTGGGCGAAACAAAGGACAGGTTGGGCATGTACTGCTCCGTAATTTTCGGTGGCGCGAACGGTATCGCGAACCGGCCTGCGGGCGCCAGACGCGCGCCCAGCCTTGTTCACATGCGCCTATGCGCCTTGTGCATAGGGTCGGGCGAGTGTGCTACTCGGGCCGGGTTTGCGCAAACAAATGCTCACTCAGCCCGTCCGCTGGCAGGCGGCCGGGCCTTTGCTGGGCGTCGAGAAGTCCGCAGGGACTTCTCTCGGTGCGGGCTCAGCCCGTCCGCTGGCAGGCGGCCGGGCCTTCGCTGGGCGTCGACAAGTCCGCAGGGACTTCTCTCGGTCCCAGCTCAGTCCTGCCGCAGGCATTCGATGGGCAGCAGCTTGCTGGCCCGGCGAGCCGGGTAGTAGCCGAAGAACAGGCCCACGCTGCCGGCAAAGGCCACGGCCACGACCATGTGGCGCACGGCCAGCGGCATGTCGAAGCCGGCGAACTTGCTGACCGCCGCCCCGGCGCCCCAAGCCAGGGCCAGGCCGGCCAGGCCGCCCAACACGCAGAGCACCACCGCTTCCACCAGGAACTGGGCCAGCACATCGCGCGGCTTGGCGCCTATGGCCATGCGGATGCCGATCTCGCGCACCCGCTCGCTGACGCTGACCAGCATGATGTTCATGATGCCTATGCCACCGACGATCAGGGCGATGGCGCCGATCAGGCCCATGCCCAGCTGCAGGCCCTTGGCAATGGCGGCGCCGGCCTTGGCGATGCCGGCCAGGTCGATGGTGCGGAAGTCGTCCTCGCGATCGCCGGTGATGCGGTGGCGGTCGCGCAGCAGCTCGGCCACGTCCATCTCCACGTCGACCATGGCCGAGCCCTCGCGGCCCTGTACCGTCAGCGCATGCACCACACCAGGCAGCAGCCGCTCGCGGCTGGGCGCCACGCTGATGGGCACCAGCACCAGCTCGCCTTCGTCATTGCCGTTGAGGCCCTGGCCCTCGGTGGCCAGCACGCCGATCACCGTGTAGGGCCGGCCGTCCAGCCGAACCGACTGGCCTATGGGGTCGCGGTCGGCGTAGTACTTCTTGGCCAGCTTGGCACCTATCAGCATCACGCGGCGGCCGCTGCGCACGTCGTTGTCGTCGAAGCTGACGCCCTGATCGACCGGCCAGCCCTTGAGGGCCAGCATGTCGGGCGTGACACCCAGCACCGAGAGGTTCTCGTTGTCGCTGCCGAAATGCACCTGGACGAAGCCGCGGATCTCGGCCGCCGCCACGCGCACCGAGGGCAGCTGCGAAATCGCCTCCGCGTCACCCAGCGTCAGCGCCGGCCGCTTGCCCGAGGTGCGAACCGCGCCTTCGGTGGCCGCGGCCGGGAACACCAGCAGCTGGTTGCGGCCCAGGCGCGAGAGTTCCTTGTCGATGTAGGCGCGCATCCAGTCGCCGGTGGCCATCATCAGCACCACCGAGGTGATGCCGATGATCACGCCCAGCATGGCCAGGGTCGAGCGCAGGCGGTTGGCGCGCAGCGAGCGCAGCGCTTCAAGAGTCAGTTGCCAGAAGCCCATCTCAGTGCACCTCCCCGCCGGGCTTGCCGTCATAGGCGATGCGGCCGTCGCGCAGCCGCACCAGGCGCTTGGCGCGGTGGGCCACTTCGGGCTCGTGGGTCACCAGCACGATGGTCAGCTGGTCGTCGCGGTTGAGCTGCTCGAACACGTCCAGCACCTCGGAAGTGGTCTGGGTGTCCAGGTTGCCGGTGGGCTCGTCCGCCAGCAGCAGCGGCGCACGGTTGGCCAGCGCGCGGGCAATGGCCACCCGCTGCTGCTGGCCGCCGGACAGCTGGTTGGGCAGGCGCTTGCCCAGCGCGCCCAGGCCGACCTTGTCCAGCATCTCGGCGGCGCGCTCGCGGGCCGGGCTGCGGGCGCTGCCGGCGTAGACCAGGGGCAGGGCCACGTTGTCCAGCACGTTCATGCGCTTGAGCAGGTTGAAGCTCTGGAACACGAAGCCGATCTCGCGGTTGCGGATGCGGGCCTGTTCGTTGGCATCGGCCTCGGCCGCCTCGGCACCGGCCAGTCGCAGGCTGCCGCCGTCGGGCCGGTCCAGCAGGCCTATCAGGTTCATCAAGGTGCTCTTGCCCGAGCCGCTGGCGCCCATCAGGGCCACGTAGTCGCCGCGGGCCACGTCCAGGTCGATGCCGTGCAGCACCGGCGTCACGATCTCGCCGCTGCGGTAGCTCTTGGTGAGCCCCCGCAGTTCAATCAGGGGGGCTGGGTTCACTTGCTGTCGTCCTTGCCCGCGTTCTTCGAGCGCGTGACCACTGCATCGCCCGCCTTGAGCTTTCCGCTCACCAGCTCGGTGAAGCGGGTATTGCTCAAGCCCACAGTGACTTCGTTGGCCACCGGCTTGCCCTTGTCGTCCAGGGTCCAGACCTTGTGGACGCGGGAGCCGCCGCGCAGCTGGCTGAGCACGCCGTCGTCGTTCGAGACCGGCGGTGCGACCGGCTTGGCAGCTGAGGCGCCCGAGGCGGGCTTGGCGGCGGCCAGCGCGTCCTCGTCCGGGCGGAAGCGCAGGGCCGCCGTCGGCACGCGCAGCACCTGCGGCTTGGTGGCGACGACGATGCGGGCCTGCGCCGTCATGCCGGGCTTGAGCAGGCTTTCGTGGTTGTCCACGTCCACGATCACCGCGTAGGTGACGATGCCCGACTGGTTGGTCGAACCCAGTCGCACCTGGCGTACCTGGCCTTCGAACTCGCGCTCGGCAAAGGCATCGACGACGAAGCGCACCGCCTGGCCTTCGCGGATCATGCCCACGTCGGCCTCGCTGACGTTGACGCCGACCTCCATGCGGCCCAGGTCGCGGGCGATCTGGAACAGCTCGGGCGTCTGGAAGCTGGCGGCCACGGTCTGGCCCACGTCCACGCTGCGCTTGATCACGACGCCGTCGACCGGCGAGACGATGACGCAGCGCGCGACGTCGGTCTCGGCGGCCTCGACCTGGCCGCGGGCGGCGGCGACATCGGCAACCGCCATGTCCAGCTCGCGCTTGCTCTGGTCGCGCTGGGCCGGGCCCATGAAGCCCTGGGCCAGCAGCTTCTCGTTGCGCTCGTGGCTGCCCTGGGCAAAGGCCACGCGGGCCTCGGCCGAGGCCAGCTGGGCGCGCGCCTGGCGCAGCCGCGCCTCGTAGGGCGTGGCATCCAGGCGCAGCAAGACCTGGCCCTTCTTGACGCGGTCGTTGAAGTCGGCGCGGCGTTCCACCACCGTGCCGTTGACGGCCGCGCCCACGGTCACCAGGCCTATGGCCTGCAGGTTGCCGTTGGCGCTGACCACCTGGGTGATCGGGCCCTGGTCTATGGCCGCCGTGCGGTAGGGCGGTGGCGGGGGCGCGGCCGGATGGCTCTTGCCCCAGGCCCACAGGCTGACACCACCGATGGCCAACACGCCGGCCGCTATCGCTATCCGGCGCAGGCGCCGCTTGTTGTTGCTCTGCATCTTGTCTGTTCTCCTCCGAGACCCATGCTCCGGGCCGCGACGCATCCTACTCCGCGGGCCGGCCTGAAAAAGCTCAGCCCTTACCATCGGGCCCCATGACCTCGCTGGAACTGGCCCTGCTCTACCTCGTTGCCGCCGTGCTGGGCGTGGTCGTCTGCCGGTCGCTGAAGCTGCCGCCCATGCTGGGCTACCTGGCGGTGGGCGTGCTGATTGGGCCGAACGCATTGGCCTTCGCCAAGGACACGGCCGGTGTCCGCTACCTGGCCGAGTTTGGCGTCGTGTTCCTGATGTTCGTCATCGGCCTGGAATTCAACCTGCCCAAGCTTCGTTCGATGCGGACCCTGGTGTTCGGCCTGGGTCTGGCCCAGGTGGTGATCACCATCGTCGGTACGCTGATCGGCAACGAGCTGCTGGACTGGGGCTTCGGCCTGCTGGGCGTGCGCTGGGAGCTGGGCTGGCAGGGCGCCCTGGTGCTCGGTTCGGCCATGGCCATGAGCTCCACCGCCATCGTGGTCAAGCTGATGGCCGAGCGGCTGGAGCTGGAGAGCCAGCATGGCAAGCGCGTGATCAGCGTGCTGCTGTTCCAGGATCTGGCCGTGGTGCCGCTGCTGGTCCTGATCCCGGCATTGAACAGCGAAGGCACGGTGATGCTGCAGTCGCTGGCCTGGGCCGGCGTCAAGGCCGTGGCCCTGCTGGGCGTGCTGTTCTGGGGCGGCCAGAAGGCCATGCGCTGGTGGCTCACCCTGGTGGCCCGGCGCAAGAGCGAAGAGCTGTTCATGCTCAACCTGCTCCTGATGACGCTGGGCCTGGCCTGGATGACCGAGCATGCCGGCCTGTCGCTGGCCCTGGGCGCCTTCGTGGCCGGCATGCTGATCGCCGAGACCGAATACAAGCACCAGGTGGAGACCGACATCCGGCCCTTCCACGATGTGCTGCTGGGCCTGTTCTTCATCACTATAGGCATGAAGCTGGACTGGCGGCCGGTGATCAACCAATGGCCGCTGGTGCTGCTGCTGACCCTGCTGCCCATCCTGGCCAAGTCGGCCCTGATCGCCGCCCTGGCGCGCTTGATGAAGGCACCCGCCGGCACGGCGCTGCGCACCGGCCTCTACCTGGCCCAGGCCGGCGAGTTCGGCTTCGTGCTCCTGACGCTGGGCTCCGAGCACCGCCTGATCGCGCCGCAATGGGTCAGCCCGGTGCTGGCCAGCATGGTGCTCTCTATGCTGGCGACGCCGCTGCTCATCATGTACAGCAACCGCATCGTGATGAAGCTGTCCAGCAGCGACTGGATGCTGCAGTCGGTGCAGCTGACCACGATCGCCAAGAAGTCGATCAAGAACGAGGCCCACGTCATCATCTGCGGCTACGGCCGCAGCGGCCAGAACCTGGCGGCGCTGCTGGAGGCCGAGCAGATTCCCTACATGGCCCTGGACCTGGACCCCGACCGGGTGCGCCAGGCCGCGGCGGCCGGCCAGAGCGTGGTCTTCGGGGATGCCGCCAAGGTGCAGAGCCTGATGGCCGCCGGCCTGGCGCGTGCCAGCGCCGTGGTGGTCTCGTACCACGACACGCCCTCGGCGCTGAAGATCCTGCACCTGGTGCAGGCCCATGCGCCGCAGGTGCCGGTGGTGGTCCGCACCATCGACGATTCCGACCTGGAGAAGCTGCGCGCCGCCGGGGCGACCGAGGTCGTGCCCGAGGCCATCGAGGGCTCGCTGATGCTGGCCAGCCATGCGCTGGCCCTGGTGGGCGTGCCCATGCGCCGCGTGATCCGCCTGACCCGCGACGCCCGCGATGCGCGCTACGGCTTGCTGCGCGGCTATTTCCACGGCGCCGACGACGACGGCATCGAGGAGCGCCAGCAGGCACGGCTGCGCACCGTCACCCTGCCCCAGGCCAGCCCCCATGCGGGCGAGGCCCTGGGCGACCTGGCCCTGCATGCGGTGGGCGTGACCGTGGTCTCGATCCGCCGGGCCGGCGGCGCCGTGGTGCAGGCGGTAGACGAGCTCAAGCTGCAGGCCGGCGACACCCTGGTGATCTCGGGCGTCACCGAGGCGCTGGCCCTGGCGGAAGAAAAGCTGCTGTCCGCTTGACGACAGCCAGCCTGCTGCCTGCGCGACAGCCAGGCGGCGCGCGCTGCGCCAAACTAGGCGCACGCCAAGCCAGGAGTGCGCCATGAGCATGAACTTCGACTACAGCCCCAAGGTGCAGCAGATGCGCGAACGCCTGCTCGCCTTCATGGACCAGCACATTTACCCGAACGAGCGCCGCTTCCACGAGGAGATCGCCGCCAACCGGGCGGCCGGCAATGCCTGGATCCCGACGAAGGTGATCGAGGAGCTCAAGCCGCTGGCCAAGGCGGCCGGGCTGTGGAATCTGTTCCTGCCCCAGTCCAAGCGGGCGCCCGAGGGCCTGTCCAACCTGGAGTACGCGCCGCTGTGCGAGATCATGGGTCGGGTGTCCTGGGCGCCCGAGGTCTTCAATTGCTCGGCGCCGGACACCGGCAACATGGAGACGCTGGAGCGCTATGCCAGCGAGACGCTCAAGGACCGCTGGCTGGAGCCGCTGTTGCGCGGCGAGATCCGCTCGGCCTTTCTGATGACCGAGCCGGCCGTGGCCTCCTCGGACGCGACCAACATCGAATGCCGCATCGAGCGCGATGGCGACGAGTACGTGATCAACGGCCGCAAGTGGTGGTCCTCGGGCGCCGGTGATCCGCGTTGCGCGGTCTACATCGTGATGGGCAAGACCGATCCCGAGGCCGGCCGCCACGAGCAGCAGTCCATGATCGTCGTGCCGTCCGATGCGCCCGGCATCACCGTGCTGCGCCCGCTAAGCGTGTTTGGCTATGACGACGCACCGCATGGCCACATGGAGGTGGAGCTCAAGAACGTGCGGGTGCCGGTGGGTAACCTGTTGCTGGGCGAGGGTCGCGGCTTCGAGATCGCACAAGGCCGCCTGGGCCCGGGCCGCATCCACCACTGCATGCGTTCCATCGGCGCGGCCGAGCGGGCGCTGGAGCTGATGTGCGAGCGCGCCATCGCCCGCACCGCCTTCGGCAAGACCATCGCCCAGCAGACCGTCACCCAGGAGCGCATCGCCGAGGCGCGCTGCAGCATCGAGCAGGCGCGCCTGCTGACGCTCAAGGCCGCCTACATGATGGACACCGTGGGCAACAAGGTCGCCAAGGCCGAGATCGCGATGATCAAGATCGTCGCGCCCAACATGGCGCTGAAGGTGATCGACTGGGCCATTCAGGTCTTCGGCGGCATGGGCGTCAGCGACGACACGCCGCTGGCCATGATGTGGGCCCATCAGCGCACCTTGCGGCTGGCCGACGGGCCCGACGAAGTCCACCGCAATGCGCTGGCCAAGCTGGAGCTGGCGCGCCACATGAAGCTGCCGGCCGACAAGGTCCGGATGCCGGTGACACGGGGCGCCTGAGCGGCCCTGCAGCGCCCGGCCTCAGCGGGTGGCCGGGTAGCTGAGCGAGCGCAGCAGGGTCCGCGCCTCGTCAAACGCGGTCGAGAGATCGTGCTTGGCCGGCGCCTGCATGCGCTGCTCGGCATGGATCCAGCGGCCGGGGTCGGTGGGGTGGCGGCAAACCAGGCCCAGCAGCCATTCCAGCTCGCCGGCACCGCTCAGCCCGGCGCGGCGCGCGTCGTACTGCAGGCAGGGCGTGCCGTCTTGCATCGAGGTATTGAAATGCAGGCTGGTCGGAGGCCGCGGGTCGGCGCGCAGTTCGTCCTCCTTGCCCGCTTCGGCCAGGCGGAAGAACGACATCTCGCTGCCGTCGCCCCTGGCCTTCTCGGACCACAGCTGCAGGGACAGGCGCACCGGGCCATCGGCACGGCTCCACTGGCCATCGCCGGCGGCCTTCCATGTCGTCGCCGTGCTCTGCACTTGCGCGCCGGCAATGGCCAGCGGCACGGGCGGCGCCGCCTGGGCGCCCAGGGCCAGGGCGGCGAGCGCCGCGGCCAGCCAGGGCCGCATGTTGAAGCCCGAGGGCTTGCCGTTCTTGCTCTTCATCGCGTCTCCTGTGTTGTCGTCTTGAGGAGCTGAATCTGGCGGTCGCGGCAGGGCTTTCAAGGCCGCCTGACCTATCGTCGTCAGCCCGGCAAGGCCAGCGACAGCTGCAGCGGTACCGGGCCGGCCGGTGCGGGGCTGAGCCGGCCGCGCAAGGCCATGCGCTGGCCGGCCCGTGCCTCGAGCTGGGCCGTGCGGCGGGCATCGGTCTCGACCAGCACGCGGCCGACCTGCTTGAGTGGCTTGAGTCCGCCCGCCTGCTTCTCCTCGCGGGGCACGGTCATGCAGATCGGCTGTTGCAGCACCAGGACCAGACGGGCTTCGCCCTGCGGCGCCTTCAGCTTTTCGAGCCTGCCGCCGAGGCTGACCACGGCCGGGGCATAGGCCAGGCAGCGGGGCGGCGGCGCGGCCTGGGCCATGGCGCCCAGCAGGGCCAGTGCAAAGCAGAAGGCGGGTTTGGGCTTCATGGGGCCATCCTAGCGATGTCCCGGCCCTGCAGATGCAAGTCGAGGCCGCAGGCGGCGACGACGGCTTGGACAAGCGTCATCACCGTCGTCGATGATGCGCGGCACAAGCCCGACCGGCCGGAGACCCTGTGCAGAGACAAGCCCCGATCCTTCCGCCGCTTGCCCAGCTTGCTGCCGGGGCGGCAGTGCTGCTGTCGACCGCGCTCTGCCAGGCAGCCGGCGGCCACCATGCGGTCGACGACGCGGCCATGCTCGGCCCCGGCCAATGCCAGCTGGAGGCTTGGCTGGAGCGGGGGCACCACGCCTACCGGGCCCAGCACCTGGGCCCGGCCTGTCATGTGCAGGGCCTGGAGCTGGGGCTGAACCTGGACCGCCTGGCCCGGGCCGGCGATACGGCCCTGCGCAGCGCCGGGCTGCAGCTCAAGTGGGCCCGTGAGCTGCAGCCCGGCCTCGGCTGGGGCCTGGTCTGGGGCACGACCTGGCAGAGCGCTTCGCCGCGCCATGCCGGCCAGTCGCTGCTGTTGCCTGTGAGCTGGACACCGCTTGAGCAGCTGACGATCCATCTCAACGTCGGCCGCGACTTCCATGCCCGAGCTCCGGATCACGATCGCCATGGTGTTGCCCTCGAATGGCAGCCGCTGCCGCGCTGGCAGGGCCTGCTGGAGCGCTGGCATGACGGCGTGAGCCTGCACCATCGGTTCGGCCTCCGGCACACGGTCAGTGAAGCCTGGTCCATCGATCTGAGTCGCGCGCGCACCCACGCCGCGGCGGGCGCGGCCTGGTGGAGCCTGGGCCTGAACTGGTCTTTCGACCGCTGAAGCCCCCGCGTTCAAGCGGTGGGGCTTGACGCCGGTGTCCACGTGTACTACTGTACTAGTACACGCAGGAAATCACCGTGACCGACCCTTCGCTTTTCCAGATCAACACCGGCTCGACCGAGCCCATCTACCGCCAGCTGATCGAGCAGGCGCGGCGTCTCATCGCGGCCGGCCAGCTCCGGGCGGGTGACGAGATTCCGTCGGTGCGCGAGATCTCGGCGGCCCTGGCCGTCCATCCCATGACCATCTCCAAGGCCTACAGCCAGCTGGAGGCCGAAGGCCTGTTCCAGCGCCGCCGCGGCCTGCCCATGGTGGTGGCAGCCAGCCACCAGAAAGCCCAGCCGACCACCGAGCGGGTCGAGCTGCTACGCCCGCTGCTGGAGCGCGCCGCCACCGAGGCGCGCCAGCTTGAGCTGCCGGCCAGCCAGGTGCTGGCCCTTTTCAAGCAAATCCTTGCCGACGACCTGAAGTGAACGAACCCAAGAAAGACGCCCCCATCATGAACGCCACCACCACCGTCGCTTCCTCCAATCTCTCGGTCGGTCTGCTGGCCGAGCAGGCGCTGCCCAGCGCGTCGGCCCAGCTGCAGGGCATCCAGGTCAGTTATGGCAGCCAGCAGGTGCTGCGCGGTCTGGACTGGCAGCTGCTGCCCGGCCAGGTGATAGGCCTGCTGGGCCGCAACGGCGGTGGCAAGACCACGCTGCTGGAGACCCTGCTGGGCCTGCGCGAGCCCGGTGCCGGAACGGCCACGCTGTTCGGCCGGCCGGTGGCGGGCCTGGACGATGCGGCGCGTGCCCGCATCGGCTATGTGCCGCAGCAGGCCGATCTGTTCGAGTGGCTGACGCCGCTGCAGCTGCTGGCCTATTTCCGCAGCTTCTATCCGCGCTGGAACGAGGCCAAGGTCGAGGGCCTGATGTCGCGCTGGGACATTGCCCGCGACAAGCCCATCGCCCGGCTGTCCGGCGGCCAGAAGCAGCGTTTGTCCATCATCCGTGCGCTGGCCCATGAGCCCGACCTGCTGGTGCTGGACGAGCCGGTGGCCAGCCTGGACCCGGCCGGTCGGCGCGACTTCCTGCGCGAGCTGGTCGAGCAGGTGATTGACCGCGGCACGACCGTGGTGTTCTCCACCCACATCCTGTCGGACCTGGAGCGCGTGGCCTTCAACATCGCCTTCCTGAGCCAGGGCCGCATCGCGCTGCAGGCGCCGCTGGACGAGCTGCTGGAAAGCTGCCGCCTAGTGACCGGCCCGAGCAGCCAGCTGCAGCCGCTGCTGCAGCAGCGAGGCGTGACGCGACTCACGGCCCAGGCCCTGGACGGCGGCCGCGAGCGCTGGCTGCTGCGCTTCACCGCAGGCCAGCCCGATCTGCCGTCGGCCATGCTGAGCCAGGCGCCTTCGCTGGAAGACCTGTTCATGGAGCTGACGCAATGAACATCAACAATATCGCCACCTACAAGCTGATCCTGGCCCATGGCCCGCAGCAGCGCGGCAACGACCAGGGCTGGCGCACGCTGGGCCTCGTGGCGGCCGCGGTGCTGGCCTTGGCCCTGCTGCTGGTCGTCTCCAAGGGTTCGTGGCGGGTGGCCGGCGGCGTCATCGGCAATCTGATCCTGATCCTGGCCTGCATAGCCTGGGGCGGCCTGGTCTACAACCTGCTGCTGCAGAACCAGCCGAACTCGGCGCGGCTGGTGCCCGGCCATCTGGCCCGATTGCGTGAAGTGATGGTGGCCGGCTGGCTGTTCACCAGCGTGCTGGGCGCGGCCTCGCTGATGCTGGTCGGCCTGTCGCTGATGCCGGCCTGGCTGATCGCCGCCTGGAGCGTGGCCACGCTGGCGGTGATGATCCGCTGGCCGCTGGGCTGGGCCGTGATCTGGGTGCTGCCCCTGCTCGCCATCTGGTTCTACAAGAAGGGCTGGCTGGCCGGTCCGGTCGAGCTGCTGCAGACCCGCCCCTACCTGTGCATGTTGCTGACCCTGCTCGTGCTGCCGCTGCCCCTGGTCCAGCTGCTGCGCGATGGCGGCGGAGCCCATCGCAACGCCTATTCCCGTGCCCAGTACTGGCGCGAGGTGGCGCGTGAGGGCGTCGGTGCCCAGACCTGGGACAACAGCCGGCTGCCGGCGCCGCTGGCCTGGTTCAGCCGGTTGAACCGCGCGCCCTATCACCGCCAGCTCGAGCGGCTCAGTGCGAGCAGCGATCCTTCCACGATCAGCTCCAGGCTGATGCTGGGCCTGGGCCCGGCCGCGCACTGGACCGCCCAGCTCAGCGGCCTGCTGATGTTCGGCACGATCTTCATCCTGGTCTGCCTGGCCGGCCTGTGGATTCCCATCCCCTTCACCGACTTCCTGCGCGCCGGCAGCTTCGGCCTGACCATAGGCCTGATGAGCGCCCTGCTGTCGCCCTTGACCGGCATGGGCCGCACCCTGGTCAAGACCCGCCACGAGCAGCGCCTGCTGGTGCTCTTGCCCGGCGTGCCGCGCGGCCGCGAGCTGAACCGCCAGCTGGCCTGGCATTGGCTCGTGCAGTTCGGCATGACCTGGCTGCTCGGCCTGGTCGTGGCCGTAGGCGTGATGGCCTACAGCGGGGCGTCGGTCGAGCTGCTGCTGCCTTTCCTGCTGGCCTATCTGCTGCCGGTGGTGGTGTGCTGGCGCGACTGGGCCCGCGAGCCCAGCAACGGCCGGGCTTCGCTGCGGCTGATCTTTTGCGTGGTCGCAAGCGCCCTGCTGGGCTATGTGCTCTACAGGCTGGCGGGCGTGCCCATCTGGCTGTATGGATCCTTGCAGCTGGCGTTGGCCCTGGGCCTGGGCGCCGTGCGTTGGCGCCAGCAGCTCGCGGCGCCGCAGGCCTTGCCGGTGGGCCGCCTGGCCTGAGGGCCGGGCTACTGCATCCAGCCGATGATCTGGGCCGCCTGCAGCGCGCCCGAGATGCGCTGCTGCTCCTGGCCGGCCTCGAAGCGGATCAGCGTGGGAATGCTGCGGATGGCGAAGCGCTGCGAAAGCCGCGGCGCCTCGTCGCTGTTGACCTTGACCAGCAGGGCGCGGCCCTTGAGCCGCCGCGCCGCCTCCTCGAACTGCGGCGCCATCATTCGGCAGGGTCCGCACCAGGGCGCCCAGAAGTCGACCAGCACCGGGATCTCGGTGCTGCCCACCACCGCGTCGAAGCCGGTCTCGTCCAGCTCCACCACCTGGCCGCTGAGCAGGGCCTTGCCGCAGCGGCCGCAGGTCGGGTCCTCGGCCGCGCGCTCGGCGGGCACGCGGTTCTTGGTGTAGCAGTGGGGGCAGGCGATCAGCATGATGGGCGGGCACATGGGGCCGGCGCGGCCCGATTCAAGTCCTTCCTGATGATTTCCTGATGCCGGCCCTGTTACCGTGCCCGCCATGGAACTGCTGAAGCCCCTGCCCGGCAAGCATCGCTGGCCCGCCCTGCTGGTCTGGGCGCTAGGCTGGCTGGCGATGTTCGCGCTGGACGGCCGGGTCGACCTGGCCAATCTGTCCATGCTGCTGGTGATGTCGGCGGCCCTGGCTTCGCTGTGGCAGCCGGTGCCCGCGTCGATGCTCAGCAGCCTGCTGGCCGTGATGGCTTTCAACTGGTGTTTCGTGCCGCCGCGCGGCAGCTTCGCCGTCGACCTGCGCTCGCATGCATTGCTGCTGGGTTCGATGCTGCTGCTGAGCTGGATCTCTTCCATCCTACTGGCGCGCTTGCGCTGGCAGGCCCTGGTGGCGCAGCGTCATGCGGCCCAGGCCGAGGCGCTGCGTCGCCTGGCCGACCGGCTGCGCGATGCCGCCCAGCCGGCGGAGCAGGCGCCGCTGCTGGTCGAGGCCTTGCAGCCGCTGTCTGCCGGACCGGTGCAGCTGCTGTGCCTGCTGGACCAGCTGCCGGCCCGCAACGACGATGCCGCGGCCCTGCTGCTCGGCGCGCCCGATGCCGATGCGCATGACGGGCTCTGGGCCTGCCTGCGCGCCGGCCAGGCCTTCGGTCCCGGCACCGGCCGCTACGAGGAGCTGCCGGCCTGGTACCTGCCCATGCGTGGCCGCCAGGCCAGCCATGGCGCGGTCCGCATCGCGCTGCCAGGCACGGTCGACACCGGCCAGCGCGAGCAGGCCCAGGCCCTGAGCGATCTGATGGGCCAGGCCCTGGAGCGCCGCGTTGCCGAACGGTCCACGCAACGAGCTCATGACGAGGCCGAGGGCCAGGCCACCCGCAATGCGCTGCTGGCTGCCATCTCGCACGACTACCGCACGCCGCTTGCCACCATCCTGGGCGCGGCCTCGGCGCTGCAGGAGCAGGGCGACAAGCTGAGTGCGGCGCAGCGCCGCCGCCTGGTCGAGACGGTGATGGACGAAACCCGCTCGCTCTCGCGCTTCACCGACAACACCTTGCAGCTGGCGCGGCTGGACGCCCCCGGCGTGCAATTGAAGCTGGACTGGGAATCGGCCGAAGAGCTGGTCGGTGCCGTGCTGCGCCGCGTGCGCCAGCGCCGCGCGCTGGAGGCCGAGGACGGGCCCAAGCTGCGCGCCCGGCTGGAGCCCGAGCTGCCGCTCTTGCGCTGTGATGCCTTGCTGCTCACGCAGCTGCTGGAAAACCTGGTGGACAACGCGCTCAAGTACGCCGGCAGCAGCGGCATCGAGATCCTGGTGCGGCGCGAGAGAGTTGAGCACCCCCAGGGCCGGCCCGCGTCCGGCCCTCCCCCCGAGGGGGCCAAGGAAACTTGGGGCGGCCCGGCGTTTCCTTGCGACCAGCTGGTGCTGGCCGTGCGCGACCGCGGCCCCGGCGTGCCGCCGGCCTGGCGGCAACGCATCTTCGAGGTGTTCCAGCGCGGCCAGGAGCTGGACCGCCAGCGGCCCGATGCCGCACCGGCCCGCGGCGCCGGTGTGGGGCTCGCGGCCTGCCGCGCGATTGCCCGCGCCCATGGCGGCGAGATGCGCTATCGCGCCCGCTCGCATGGCGGTTCCAGTTTCGAATGCTGGTTGCCGGTGGCGGAACAGCCGACATGAATATGCGAGTCCTCCTCATCGAAGACGACAAGGAACTGCGGGCCACGCTGCGCGATGCGCTGCAGGTCGAGGGCTACGCGGTCCAGACCGCTGCCAGCCTGTGCGAAAGCCGGGCCTTGCTGCAGCATGACCAGGCGCCCGACCTGGTGCTGCTGGACCTGGGCCTGCCCGATGGCGATGGCGAGCAGCTGCTGGCCGAGCTGCGCCGCAGCAAGGGCACGCCGGTGCTGGTGATCTCGGCCCGCCACCAGGACGGCAGCAAGGTCCGTTTGCTGGATGCAGGCGCCGATGACTACCTGGTCAAGCCTTTCTCCATAGGCGAGCTGCTGGCCCGCATGCGCGTGGCGCTGCGCCACCGCGGCACCTTGCTCAAGCCAGCCATCACCCGCTACGAGCGCGATGGGCTGGAAGTAGACCTGGCGGCGCACAAGGTGGTGCTGAACGGCGGCGAGCAGCACCTGACCCCAACCGAGTTCAAGCTGCTGGCCCGGCTGGTGCGCTCAGCCGGCCAGGTGGTCACACACCGGGCGCTGCTGGCCGATGTCTGGGGGCCGGAGTTCACCGAGCACACGCAATACCTGCGGCTCTACATGGGCCAGCTGCGCGCCAAGCTGGAGGCCGATCCGGCCGATCCGCAGCGGCTGCTGACCGAGCCGGGCGTGGGCTACCGCCTGGTCGAAGGGCACTGACGAGAAAAATCTTGGCAGCGCCTGTAAGAAGTCGCCGGGCGGCCGCACTACCTGTCACATGAGCGCTTCGAGCCCCCAGGACCCGCTGTACCGCCAGGCGATGGACGCCCATGGCGCGGAGCTGGCCCGCTTCTGCGGAGGCTACGAGCGCGACCCGGCCCTGCGCCAGGAGCTGCAGCAGGAGCTGCACCTGGCGATCTGGCAGAGCCTGGCCGGCTTCCGCGGCGACTGCTCGCTGCGTACCTGGGTCTACCGCGTGGCGCATAACGTCGGCGCCCGTCATGTGCAGCAGCATGCCGGCAAGTCGCCGCCCATGCTGGAGCTCGAGGAGGCCGAGCACCTGGCCGACGAACGCCAGGACCCGGACCACACCGAGCGCCGGCTCGACCTGCAGCGGGTGCTGGCCCTGGTCCACCGGCTCAAGCCGCTGGACCGCGAGCTGATGCTGCTCTACCTGGAAGAACTCGACGCCGCCGCCATGGCCGAGATCACCGGCCTGTCGGCACGCAACGTCGCCACCAAGATCCACCGCATCAAGGCCCTGCTGGCCAAGCAGCTGGGACTGGGAGTACCGTCATGAGCGACGAACTGCACAAGCTGTGGAAGTCCCAGCCGGCCGAGCCGATGCAGGCCCGGCCGACCGAGGAGCTGGCCCGCCAGGCCGCGGCCTTCAACCAGCGCATCGCCAAGCGCAATCGCAGCGAACGGCTGTCGGCCGTCATCGTCATTCCGGTCTTCCTGCTCTATGCCTGGATCTATCCGACCTGGCCGACCAAGCTGGGCGCCCTGCTGATCGTGGCCGGCGTCCTGGTCGTGCTGTGGCAGCTGAAACGGCGGGCCGAGGCCGGTGACCTGTCCGTGGCCCTGGGCCAGGACCTGCTGGCCTTCCACCGTGGCGAGCTGCTGCGCCAGCGCGATGCCCTGCGCTCGGTCTGGCTCTGGTACATCGGGCCCCTGGTGCCGGGCCTGGCCCTGTTCATCTGGGGTCGCCAGCAGGAGTTGGCCACGCCGGCCGCCGCGGCCTGGCATCCCTGGATCCATGCCGTGATCGTTGTGCTGATGCTGGCCATCGTGCTGCTCAACCTCTGGGCCGCCCGCAAGCTGCAGCGCCAGATCGACGAACTCGACCGTCTGAACGAATCAACCAAGGAGGAGAAACCATGAAGCAACCGAAAGGCAAACACTTGATCGCCCTGGCCCTGCTGGCCTTGCCCGCCCTGCTGTGCGCAGCGCCACTGCCCGAGACCGAGCTGGCGCTGCAGCAGAAGATCGAGGCGCGCATCCTGGGCGACCGCACCGGGGCCTGTCTGCAGGCGGCCCTGATAGACAAGGGCCAGGTCTTGCGGGCCCGGGTCTGCGCCGGCACCCGCAAGGACCCGGCGCCGGCCCCGGACGCGGCCTTCGAGATCGGCTCGGTCACCAAGACCATGACCGCCTACCTGGTCCAGGGCCTGGTCGCGAGCGGCAAGTGGTCGCTGGACGATCCCATCGCCAAGCACCTGCCAGAGGGGACGGCCGTGCCGCGCCAGGGCGAGCGCCAGATCCTGGTGCGCGACCTCCTGACCCACAGCAGCGGCCTGCCGGGTCTGCCGCCGGGCATGGCCATGGGCGACATGAGCAATCCCTATGCGACCTTGACCGAGGCGCAGCTGCTGGCCTCGCTGGCCCAGGTCAAGCTGGCGCGAGCGATTGGCAGCCAGGCCGAGTATTCGAACTACGCAATGATGCTGCTCTCGCTGGCCGTGGCGCGCAGCCTGGGCGGCGATTACGAGGCGGCGCTGCGCGAGCAGCTGTTCAAGCCGCTGGGCATGGGCAAGGCCTATGTGAGCAAGCCCGCGGGCGCCATGCCGGCCGCCGGCCATCTGCCCACCGGCGAGCCGACACCGGCCTGGACCATTGCCACCAACCTGGCCGGCGTCGGCATGGTCAAGGCCACGCTGGCCGACATGGAAAGCTATGCCCGCGCCCAGCTGGGCGAAGGCCCGGCCGCGCCGGTCGCCCTGATGCGCCAGACCCAGCATCCGCTGGCCCACGGCTTTGCGATGAACTGGATGCGCCGCAGCCTGCAGGGCCGCGAGCTGGTGATGCATGAAGGCGGCACCGGCGGCTTCTCCTCGCTGGTGGCGCTGGAGCCGGGTGCACAGCGCGGCGTGGTGCTGCTCGCCGACACCTCGCTGGCCGACCTGGGCGGTCTGAGCGATCTGGGCCTGGCCTTGCTGGGCCTGGACGGGCCTGCGCTGAAGTCCCGCAAGGCGGCCGAGGCACCGGCAGCGCTGCGCAAGGCGATGGCCGGCGAGTACGAGCTGGCCGGCATGAAAGTGAAGGTCTGGGAGCAGGGCGACAAGCTGATGGCCCAGGCCACCGGCCAGGGCGAGCTAGAGCTGCGCTACGACAGCTACGGCGACTTCTATCCGCAGGGCTTCTCCGCGCTCTTGCGTCCGCAGCCGCCGGTGAATGGCGTGGTCGAGCGCTTCGCCTGGCGCCAGATGGGCGGCTTGATGGAAGGCCGCCGGGTCGGCCTGGTCGAGGCCGCGCCCAGCATCAGCAATGCGGCCTGGCGCGACTGGGCCGGCGAGTTCCAGCTGATGCCCCAGTTCAGCCTCAAGGTCTTCGAGCGGGACGGCCGGCTGATGGTGCAGGGCACGGGCCAGCCGGCCATCGCCGCCGAAGCCACGGGCAAGGACCGCATCGAGATCAAGGCCGTGGGCGCTGTCGTCGAGTTCGAGCGCGATGGCACGGGCCAGGTGGTGGCGGCCGTGCTGCTGCAGGGTGGACAGAAGCTGCGCGGCGCCAAGAAGTAGCCACGCCACTTATGCGTTCCTGATGCCCGCGGCGCGAAGCTGCGGGCCATCATGAGCGACAACACCCCCTCACCCTCCCACCTTCCCAAGAGCGGCCTGGCCGCCCTGACCCTCGGCGCCATCGGCGTGGTCTACGGCGACATAGGCACCAGCCCGCTGTACACGGTCAAAGAAGTCTTCCTGCCGGCCACTGGCGTCAGCCTGGACCCGCACAACATCATCGGCGCGATCTCCGTGATCGTCTGGGCCCTGATGCTGGTGGTCACGCTGAAGTACGTGATCCTGATCCTGCGGGCCGACAACCGCGGCGAAGGCGGCGGCCTGGCACTGACCGCGCTGGCCACGCATGCGGTCAGCAGCAAGCCGCGGCTGCGCAAGGCCCTGCTGCTGCTCGGCGTGTTCGGCGCCACGCTGTTCTACGGCGACTCGGTGATCACGCCGGCCATCTCGGTGATGGGCGCGATCGAAGGCCTGGAGGTAGCGACACCGGCCCTCAAGCCTTATGTGCTGCCGATCTCGCTGGCCATCCTGGTGGGCCTGTTCCTGGTCCAGCGTTTCGGCACGGCCGTGGTGGGCAAGGTCTTCGGCCCGGTCATCGTGCTGTGGTTCGGTGTGCTGGCCGTCATAGGCCTGCACCACATCCAGCAGCAGCCGCAGATCCTGGCGGCGCTGAATCCGCTGCATGCCTGGGAGTTCCTGACCCAGCGCGGCTGGCAGCTGTTCGCCGCGGTCGGCGCCATCGTGCTGGCCCTGACCGGCGCCGAGGCCCTGTATGCGGACATGGGTCACTTCGGCGCGAAGCCGATCCGCCTGGCTTGGACCGGCCTGGTCTTCCCCGCGCTGGCGCTGAATTACCTGGGCCAGGGTGCCCTGCTGATAGCCGACCCCACGGCCATAGAGAACCCGTTCTACCGCCTGTTCCCGGAGTGGCTGGTGCTGCCGGCCGTGGCCCTGGCCGCGATGGCGGCGGTGATCGCCTCGCAGGCCGTGATCTCGGGCGCCTATTCGATGACCAAGCAGGCGATCCAGCTCGGCTTCCTGCCGCGCATGGAAATCCGCGCCACCTCGGCCAGCGAAGCCGGCCAGATCTACCTTCCCGGCGTCAACTGGGCCCTGCTGGCCGGCGTGATGGCGGCCGTGGTGATGTTCGGCTCCAGCTCCGCCCTGGCCGGCGCCTATGGCATCGCGGTCACGCTGACCATGATGATCACGACCCTGCTGACCTATGTGGTGATACGCGAGGGCTGGCGCCTGCCGCGCCTCATCGCCATTCCGGTGACCCTGGGCTTCCTGGCGCTGGATGCCTTGCTGGTGGCCGGCTGCGCGATCAAGTTCTTCGACGGCGGCTGGTTCCCGCTGGCCCTGGGCGTGCTGCTGTTCGGCGTGATGAGCACCTGGGCGCGCGGCCGCGAGCTGCTGATGGGCTCGATCCGCTCCGAGGGCCTGGAGCTGCAGCCCTTCGTCGAAGCGCTGGCGAGTGGCGAGAGCGCCAACAAGGCGCTGCGCACCGCGGTCTATGCCGTGGCCAACCCGGACACCGTGCCCCAGGCCCTGCTGCACAACCTCAAGCACAACCAGGTGCTGCACGAGAGCAATGTGATCCTGACCGTGGTGTTCGAGGACCGGCCCTGGGTGGCCGACCAGGAGCGGGTGCAGTTGCAGGCGCTGGCGCCGGGCTTCTGGCGCGTCAGCTTGCACTTCGGCTTCATGGACAGGCCCGACGTGCCGCGCGCCCTGGCGCTGTGCGAACCCAAGGGCCTTCGCGTGCCGGCTTTCGAGACCAGCTACTTCCTCAGCCGCGAGACCGTGGTGCCGACGCCGGGCGCCGGCATGGCCGGCTGGCGCGAGCGGCTGTTCGCGGCCATGAGCCGCAACTCGGGCAGCGTGGCCGAGTTCTTCTGCCTGCCGGACAACGCCGTGGTCGAGCTGGGGACGCGGGTGCAGATATAGTGCCGGCCCTTTGAGAAGGTCGGCCGGACCTGCCCCGCATGAACATCGTTGTCGACCCCGCGCTGCAAGCCTATATCGAGCCCCTGACCGCCGACGAGGAGGAGGCGCTGGAGCGCAGCCTGCTGACCGAGGGCTGCCGCGATTCGCTGGTGCTGTGGGGCGAGGTGCTGGTGGACGGCCACAACCGCTACCGCCTGTGCCAGCGCCACGGCCTGCCGTTCAACACGGTGCAGAACACGCGCTTCAAGACGCTGGAGGACGTGCACCTGTGGATGATCGACCAGCACCTGGGCCGGCGCAGTGTTTCGGACTTCCAGCGCGGCGTGCTGGCCCTGCGCAAGAAGGAAATCATCGCGGCGCGCCGCGCGGCCCTGCTGGCGCGCGACGTGGCCGACGAGGCGCCCGCAGCAGCGACTGAGGCCGTCAGCGCCGAGCCGGCCCTGCCACCGGCCCAGCCGCTGAACACCCGCGAGGCCGTGGCCCGCGCGGCCCGCATCAGCAGTGCCCAGGTGTTGCAGATCGAGAAGATCCAGAAGCAGGCCGCGCCGGAGCTGGTCACGGCGGTCAAGACCGGCCAGATCTCGCTGGCCGCCGCGGCCGTGGTCGCCTCGCTGCCGGCCGAAGAGCAGCAGGCCGCCGTGGCCGGCGGCAAGGACGAGCTCAAGCAGGCGGCCAAGCGGGTGCGCGAAAGCAAGAAGCGCATGCCAGCGGAACTTCCCGCCGAGACCGAGGAGGCGAGCGTCGAAGCGCCGCCGGACGAGGTCGGACAGCTCAAGGCGCGGGTCGCCGCGCTCGAGGCCGAGAATCGGTCCTTGCGTGAGCAATTGGTCGCACTTCAGGCCCTGGCGACCCCCTGACTTTCCCCCGGGGCGGGACCGGGGCCGACGCGCCAGAATCCTGGCAGGGGTGCCTTGCGCCCACCGGAGTTCCGTCTTGCCCTGTCTGTCCGCCGACCCAGCCGATCTCGCGCGCCGCCGTGCCTGCGCGATGGGCCTGCTTGCGCTGGTCGGCGGCGTGCGTGCGGCCCCGGCTGCGGGTCAGGTGGCGGTGCTCTATCCCGAGGTGGCCGAGCCCTACCGCAGCGTGTTCGCCCGCATCCTCGACGGCATTGACGACAAGGTGCAGGCACCGGTCGGCCGCCTGGCCGTGCCGGCCCAGGGCGATGGCGCCGGCCTGCTCAAACCGCTGCTGGAGAAGTCACCCAAGGTCGTGATCGCGCTGGGCCGCGCGGGGCTGCGGCTGGCCGAGGCCCTGGACCGCAGCATCGAGGTGGTGGGCGGCGGTGTCGTCGGCCCGCCGGAAGGTGAGCAGCGCAGCGCCACGCTGCTGAGCCTCAATCCCGATCCGGCCCTGCTCTTGCAGCGGCTGCGCTCGCTGCAGTCCACGGCACGGCGGGTCACCCTGGTGCATTCCATTCGCAGCTCGGGCTGGTTGCTGCGCTTTGCCCGCGAGGCGGCGCGCCAGCAGGAGCTGGAGCTGAGGGCCGTCGAGGTCGACGACCTCAAGGGCGCGCTGCGCCAGTACCAGGACTTCTTCGCCAACGCCCAGCCGCGCGACGACGCGCTGTGGCTGCCGCAGGACGCGGCCAGCGTCGACGAGGCGGCGGTCCTGCCCTATGTGCTGCAGGAGGCCTGGGACCGCAACATCGTGGTGTTCTCCAGCAGCCTGGCCCATGTGAGGCGGGGCGTGCTGTTCTCGCTCTATCCGGACAACCTGGAACTGGGCCGCCACCTGGCCACGCTGGCCCTGGGCTATCTGGGCCAGGCCAGCGCCGCGCCGCGCGGGGCCCAGCCGCTCAAGGCGGTGCAGGCGGCGCTGAACTGGCGCACGGCCCAGCATTTGTCGCTCAACCTCAATGCCAAGCAGATGCGCAGCTTCGAGCTGCTGCTGCCGGAGAAGTGAGCGGCATGGAACGCAGCCTGCCCTTCTTCGCCACGATCCGGCGCGCCAATTTCCGGCGCCAGCTGACCCTGCTGGTCTCGTTCGGCGTGCTGCTGGTCTGCGCGGCCTCGGCCGGGCTGTCGTCCTGGCAGAGCATCCAGCAGGCGCGCCAGACCCTGGTGCTGCAAGGCCTCAACCTGGCCGGCAGCCTGGCGCAGCAGAGCCAGCTGGCCCTGCTGACCGGCGGCGCCGAGAACGCCCATGACGCCATCGACCGGGCCTTCAGCTTCCCCTCGGTGCGCCGGGTCGAGCTGCTGGATGCCCAGGGCCGCAAGCTGCTGGCCCGCGGCAATGTGCCGGCCCTGGCCGCCTCGCAGCCGCTGGCCCAGGCCAGCAGTCCCTACCTGGAGCAGGAAAGCGCCGAGGCCTGGAGCTTCATCGCCCCGGTGCGCTCTGGCGGCGGCGAGGCCTCGCCGTTTGCGGCCGAGGAGCAGAAGCCGGGCGAGCTGCTGGGCTATGTGCGGCTCTCGCAGGGCAAGGGCGAGCTGCAGGACCTGGTGGTGCGCCTGCTGCTGTGGAATTTCGGGGCCGGCCTGCTGCTGGCCCTGGGCCTGCTGCTGGCGCTGCGCCTGCTGTCGCGCCGGCTGACCCGGCCGCTGGGCGATCTGGCCGCCACCATGGCCCGGGCGCGTAGCGGCGAGATGGGCCTGCGCGCCCAGCTGGACGGCCCGCGCGACATCGCCCAGATGGCCGGTGCCTTCAACGAGATGATGGAAGTGCTGGAGCAGCGCGACCGCCAGCTGCTGCTGCAGAACGAGCAGCTGCAGCAGCATGCCGACACGCTGGAACAGCGCGTGGCCGAGCGCACCCGGTCCCTGCTGGCCAGCAACGCCGAGCTGCAGCGCGCGCTGGACAACCTCGGCGAGGCGCAGAAGCAGCTGGTCGAATCCGAGAAGCTGGCCTCGCTGGGCCGGTTGGTGGCCGGTGTGGCCCATGAGCTGAACACGCCGCTGGGCAATGCGCTGATCGCCTCGTCCAGCCTGGAGGAGGACCTGCACCGGCTGCAGCGCCTGACCGAGTCCAACCTGCTCAAGCGCAGCGAGCTGATGGACGCGCTGGCGCGCAGCGCCGATGGCTATTCGCTGGTGCACCGCAACGTGGTGCGGGCCGCCGACATCGTGCGCGGCTTCAAGCAGCTGGCGCTGGACCAGACCACCGATGCGCGACGCCGCTTCGACCTGCACCAGGTGCTGGGCGAGCTGCTGCACACCATGCAGCCCAGCTTCCGCCACACGCCGTTCCGCCTGATCGAGGAGCTGGAGGCCGGCATAGAGATGGACAGCTACCCCGGTCCGCTGGGCCAGGTGGTCGGCAATGTGGTGATGAACGCCCTGCTGCACGGCTTCGAGGGCCGCGAGTCGGGCACGGTCACGGTGCGCTGCTGGTCGTTGGACGAAGGCCGTGTGCAGGTCGAATGCCGAGACAACGGCCACGGCATGAGCGACGAGGTGCGCCAGCGCATCTTCGAACCCTTCTTCAGCACCCGTTTCGGCCAGGGCGGCTCGGGCCTGGGCATGCACATCGTCCACACCCTGGTGACCGGCCTGCTGGGCGGCCGTGTTTCCGTGGAGAGCCAGAGCGGCGAGGGCACGCGCATCCTGATCACGCTGCCGCGTCGGGCGCCCGAGGCCGGGCCCCAGTCCTGAGGAGTCGTCCCCATGAGCAAGTCGACGTCCGTCTGTCTGCTGCTGGCCCTGGCAGCTTCCTCGGCCTGGGCCCAGAGCAGCGAGGAGCAGGAACTGGCCCAGGTCTGGGGCGACGCCGCCATGGTGCGGGTTGCCACGGGCAGCCGCCAGCCGCTGCACCGTGCGCCGGCGGTGGCCAGTGTGTTCACCGCGGCCGACATCCGGGCGATGGGTGCGGCCGACCTGCGCGAGGTGCTGGAGCGGGTGCCGGGCCTGCATGTCTCGCGCTCGCCCTTCGCCTACGAACCCAAGTACCAGCTGCGCGGCATCAGTCACGACTACAGCCCGCAGCTGCTGGTGCTGATCGACGGCGTGCGCCGGCAGTCCATCTATTTCGGCTCGGCCGAGACACTGTGGGTGGACATGCCGGTGGACACCATAGAACGGGTCGAGGTCGTGCGCGGGCCGGGCTCTGCGCTGTATGGCGCCGACGCCTTTTCCGGCGTGATCAGCATCACCACCAAGGCCGCGTCCCCCGGCACCCGGATCGGCGTTCAACTGGCTTCGCGCCGGGGCCGGGCCGGCAGCCTGCAATGGGGGCGTGATTGGCAGGGCGGCCATGTCGGGGCGTCGCTGCGCCTGGCCCGCAGCGACGGGCCCGACGAACGTATCGAGGCCGATGCCCAGTCCGCGCTCGATGCGCTGTTCGGCAGCCATGCCTCGCTGGCGCCGGCGGCGATGCGGATGCAGAGCGAGAGCCGCGACGCCGCGCTGGACCTGGCCGAGGGGGCCTGGACGCTGCGGACACGCCACAAGGCGCGCGACCTGCTCGGCTCCGGTCCGGGCCTGGCTGGCGCTCTCGCGCCGCAGGACCGGCTGCGCAGCCGCCTGACGACGCTGGACCTGGCTCAGCAGCGTGAAGACCTGGCCAGCGACCTGCTGCTGGAGAGCCATCTGGGCGGCCAGTGGAGCTCGTTCGATGGCTACTACACGCTGTTTCCGGCCGGCGCGTTCGGCGGCCTCTACCCGCAGGGCATGGTGGGTGCACCCGGCTTCGATATCCGGCTCCTGAACGCCTCGCTGGACCTGAGCTGGAGCGGCTGGACCGGCCACCGCCTGCGCTGGGGCCTGGGCTGGCAGCTGGCCGGCGTGGACAAGACCCGCGAGCTCAAGAACTTCAGCTTCGTGCTGCTGCCCGGCGTGGGCCTGTTTCCGGCGCCGCTGGGCGCGGTGGTCGATGCCCGCAGCGCCGACGGCCTGTTCATGGACAGGCATTCGCGCCGCCTGGTCTATGCGCTGCTGCAGGACGAATGGAGCCTGGCTCGTGACTGGACCCTGACTGCCGGGCTGCGGCATGACCGCTATTCGGACTTCGGCAGCACCACCAACCCTCGCGTGGCCCTGGTCTGGGAGGCCAGCCAGCAGCTGACCGCCAAGCTGATGCACGGCCAGGCGTTCCGGGCCCCGTCCTTCGTCGAGGCCCATATCCGCAACAATCCGGTCGCGCTCGGCAATCCGGCCATCACGCCGGAGCGCATCGGCACGACCGAGCTGGCGCTGGACTGGCATCCGAGCGAGCGGCTGGGTGCCACGCTGAACCTGTTCCGCTACCGCATGAGCGAGCTGATCCGCTTCGTGCCCAACGTCAATCCGGCCACCGGCAACACCGCGCAGAACGAGGGTCGCCAGCGCGGCAAGGGGCTGGAAGCCGAGCTGCGCTGGCAGTTCATGCCGGGCGCCCAGCTGCAGTCGGCGCTGGCCTGGCAGCGTTCACACGATGCCGATGCCGGCCTGCCCGTGGCCGAGGTGCCGAGCCGCCTGCTGCGCCTGGGCCTGGATCTGGCCTTGCCGGCCGACTGGCATCTGCAGGCGCAGGCCCGTCATGTGGCTGGCCGCAAGCGCGCGGCCGGCGATGCCCGGCCGCCGGTGGCCGACTACACCCTGACCGACCTGAGCCTGCGCAGTCCCGAGCTGGGCGGTGGCTGGAGCCTGCTGCTGGCGGTGGACAACCTGTTCGATGCCGATGCCCGCGAGCCCAGCCCGGCGCCGGGCAATGCCCGCTTCGACTTTCCGCTGGCGCGGCGGCAGTTGCGGGCTCAGTTGCTGCTGGCGTTCTGAGTGGCCGTCGCCTCAGAGCGGCAGCTCGGTGTAGTAGCGGCCACCGTGGAAGATCAGCGGCTGGGCGGCTTCGCGCCGGCCACAGTTCTCGACCTCGCCGACGAAGATGACATGGTCGCCTTCCTCGTACTGGCTGCGGTTGGCGCATTCGAACCAGGCGGCCACGCCGTCCAGCACCGGCGCGCCGCCGGCGCCTTCTCGGAACTGCAGGCCGGCGAAGCGGTCGATGTCGCGGGTGGCGAAGCGCTGGGCCAGCTCCTTCTGCTCGGCCGCCAGGATGTTGATCGCGTAATGCGAGCCGCGGCTGAACACCGGCAGCGAGCCGGCCTGCCTGGCCAGGCTCCACAGCACCAGCGGCGGCGACAGCGACACCGAGTTGAAGGAGTTGGCGGTGAGGCCCACCAGGCTGCCGTCGGCCGCGCGCGCGGTGATCACGGTCACGCCGGTGGCGAACATGCCCAGGGCGGAGCGGAAGGCGAGGGCGTCGGGCGCAGGCATCAGCATGATGGGCGCTATTGTCGGGCCTGGGCGAAGGGCCTGCGGCCTGTCGCAGAATGCGGCCATGTCCAAGACCACTGCCCGCCCTGAATCCCTGTCCTCGCGTCGCTTGCTGGTGGCCGGCCTGCTTGCTGTTGCCCTGGTGCCGGCGTCGGCGCGCGAGGGGGTGGAGGTCGGCTCCACCAGCCGCTGGGCCAAGCTGGTGCCGGCCGACCAGCTCGAGGCTTCGGCCTCGCAGCAGTATCAGCAGCTGCTGGGCGAGGCACAGCGCCAGAACGCCTTGCTGCCGGCCGATCATCCGCAGTCGCGCCGGCTGCGCGAGATTGCCAAACGCATCATTCCCCAGGCCATGCCCTGGAATTCGCGGGCCAAGGACTGGAAATGGGCGGTGCAGATCGTCGTCAGTCCGCAGCTCAATGCCTTCTGCATGCCGGGCGGCAAGATTGCCTTCTATTACGGCATCCTCGAGAAACTCAAGCTGAGCGACGACGAGGTGGCCATGATCATGGGCCACGAGGTCGCCCATGCCTTGCGCGAGCATGCGCGGGAGCGCATCGGCAAGTCGATGTCGACCAATGTCGCGGTGTCCGGCATCTCGGCCCTGCTGGGCCTGGGCGACCTGGGTCGCACGGTGGCCGGCGGCATTGGCGAGCTGACCAAGCTGGGTTTCAGCCGCGAGGACGAAAGCGAGGCCGACCTGGTCGGCCTGGAGCTGGCGGCCCGCGCCGGCTACGACCCGTCGGCCGGCGTGAGCCTGTGGGAGAAGATGAACCAGGCCGCCAAGGGCGCGCCGCCCAAGTGGTTCTCGACCCACCCGCCCAGCAAGGAGCGGATCCGCGACATCCAGGCCAACATCCCCAAGGTGCAGGGCCTGTACGAGCGATCTGCCAAGCCGCCGCAGCGCTTCGAGGTGGCGGCTCCGCTCAAGTGACCGGTTACCAGCGCGAGGGCAGCGGCTTGAGGATGCGGTAGCGGCCTGCGGTGAGCCGTTCCAGATAACCGCCGGTTTCCAGGTCCTTGAGCAGGCGCGACACCATCTCGCGCGAGCAGCCCAGGCGCTGGGCCATGGCCTGATGGGTGAGCCGCGGCCCGCGCTCGGGTTCGCCGCTGTCCAGCAGTGCCTTGAGCCGGCCGTAGACGTCGTTCAGCGCCAGCTGCTTGATCGCCTGTGTCGCGGCGCGGGTGCGCTGGATCACCTTGGTCAGGATCTCCAGCGCGAAATCCGGATGCATGGCCATGTGGGTCAGCAGGCTGGCGCGGGTCAGCATCACGCAGCGGCTGGCCTCTTCGGTGATCACGCTGGCCGAGCGTGGGCCGCCGTCGAGGCTCAGCTCGCCGACATACTCGCCGGGGCCGTAGACGCCATAGGTGATCTCGCGGCCGCGGCCGTCGCCGCCATAGGCGCGCAGCCGCCCGGAGACGATCAGGTAGAGGCTGTCGCCCTGCTCGCCTTCCTCGATCAAGAGCGTGCCCTTGCGGTAGGCGCGCAGCACACCGCGGCTGGCCAGCGCGCGCAGCGTGGGTGGCAGCAGGGCCAGGTCCGGATCGGGGGCGATCACTTGCTCCATGCAGTCGCGGGGTCAGGCTTTGCCCGACCCGCGTGCCGAGTGTAGGCAGGGGCTGTGGTTGGTCACAAGCAGGGCAGGCCCTTGTCTGGGTGGCGGGTCAGAGGCGCAAGGCCGAGGCCAGCGGCGGCAGCACGGCGAGCTGGTGCAGCAACTCGCGGATGCTTTGCGCACCGGACTTGGCGCGGATGCTCTGGATCTGCGTCCGCACGGTCGAGATGGCCACGCCTTGCCGGGTGGCGATGGCTGTCGGCGGTTCACCGGCCCCCAGGGCCTTGAGCACCTCGGTCTCGGTGGGGGTCAATCCATAGCGCAGTGCGAACCACTGGGCGGCCAGCTCGCCACACAAAGCCGGGCGCTCCAGCGCCAGCAGCACGGCGGCTTGGGAAACCTGGCGGTTCAGCGGCACCAGCACGACGTTGGCCTGGGCATCGTCCTCGCCCAGCCGCAACAGGCAGCGCCGGCCCTGAGTCTCAGCGGCGGTCAGCGCAGCGAACAGCGGTTGGGCATCCTTGGCGTGGCGGACTTGCAGCTGATTGCCAAGCAGCTCCAGTGGATGCCGGCCCGTGGTCAGCACCTGGCGGGCGGCGGCATTGCTCTGCAGCACGCGGCCAAGCTGGTCGACCACGAGCAGGCCGTAGTCCAGCTCATCGAGCACCAGGCTCAGCCAGTGGCTGCTCAGCGAGTCGGCGCTGCGCCGCTCTGCCTGGGACCAGTAGCCGGCCCCGGCGTTGCGCGGCGCTGGCGACAGGTGGTCGGTGGTGATCATTGTTCTCTCCCTGCGCCCCAACGACACTGGCGCGGGGGAGAGAGTAGGTGGGCCCGCGGGCCTCCAGCGGTGATTGTTGCTGGACTTGCCTGTGAGGAATTTACCTTGTGCGATCAGCGTTACCGCATGCCCACATATGGGTTGGTCCGCCGCTCGGTACCGAAGCTGCTCTCGGGTCCGTGTCCGGGAATGAAGACCGTGTCGTCACCCATGGGCCAGAGCCTTTCGGTGATCGAGCGGATCAGCTCGCCGTGGCTGCCGCCGGGAAAGTCGGTTCGGCCGATGCCGCCGGCGAACAGCACATCGCCGACGAAGGCGCGGCGGGCCGAGACCGAATGAAAGACCACATGGCCGGGGGTATGGCCGGGGCAGTGCCGCACGTCCAGCGTTTCCTGGCCGATCGTGACCTGGTCGCCGTCCTCCAGCCAGCGGGTGGGCGTGAAGGGCTCGGCCGGCGGAAAGCCGAACATCGCGCTCTGCTGCGGCAGGCCGGTGATCCAGAACTGATCGCCGTGGTGCGGGCCAATGATGGGCAGGCCCAGCTGGCGGGCCAGCTCGCCGGTGCCGCCGGCATGGTCGATATGCGCATGGGTCAGCCAGATCGCCTTGAGGCTCAGGCCCTGGCGCTTCACGAAGTCCAGCAGCCGAGGCAGTTCGCCACCCGGGTCGATGACGGCCGCCTCCAGAGTCTGGTCGCACCAGACGATGGAACAGTTCTGCTGGAAGGCGGTGACGGGCAGGGTCTGGTAGCGCAGGGACATGGCAGGGGGCGGACGGTCTGGACGGGCAGCATGGTGGCACGCACCAATGAAAAAGCCTCCCGGAGGAGGCTTGCTTGCCATCGGTGCGTCGCGCAGCTTACAGGGCGGCGGCGGCGTCGGTATCGACCAGGTCCTTCAGCTGGCCCACCAGGGCGACGGCCGTCAGGGTCAGGCTCACGATCAGCAGTTCCATTTTTCTATCTCCTCTTTGCGTTGCGAATGGCGGCATTCTAGGGAAACTACCTAGATCATGCGGGTTAACCCTATGCATTCTGCGCATGGCGTCATGTGCGTGATTCGAACCGAGGGCCCGGCCCGGCTGTTGAACAATGCGCCGATGCTTGCCGACGAACTTCTGCCCCGCCGCGGTGCCGGTTTCCAGCTGCGCCGGTTGATGGCCAGCGACCTGGCGGCCTTCCAGGCTTACCGGGGCGATGCCGAACTGGGCCGCTACCAGGGTTGGCAGGCCATGTCGGACGAGCAGGCCGCTGCCTTCATCGCAGAAATGGCTGACTTGCCCGTGCCGAACCCGGGGGGCTGGGTGCAACTGGCGATTGCCGACGAAGAGGGTTCGGCATTGCTGGGCGACATCGGCCTGTTCGTCGATGCCACCGGCACGGAGGCCGAAGTCGGCTTCACGCTGTCGCGCGGCGCGCAGGGCCGGGGCCTGGCGGCGGCGGCCGTGCGTTCGGTGATCGAGCTGGTCTTCGAGGCCACGGGCGTCCAGCGGGTCCGCGCCATCACCGATGCTCGCAACGAAGCCAGCATCCGCCTGCTGGAGCGGCTGGGCCTGCGCCGGGTGGACAGCGTGGCGACCGAGTTCCGCGGCGAGCCCTGCGTTGAGCACCGCTACGAATTGGGGCGTGAGGACGGCAACCGCCTCGCCGTGGCGGCTTTCGACCGCCATGCCGCCCGCTATGCCGACAAGTACTTCCTGCTGCCCGACTACGACGCGCACTACCGGCGCCTGCTGGCGCGGATGCCCTCGGGCGGAAGCTTCCTCGACCTGGCCTGTGGGCCCGGCAATGTGAGCGGCTTCGCGGTCCGCCACCGACCTGATCTGCAGGTTCTGGGCGTCGACCTGGCGCCCCAGATGCTGGCTCAGGCTCGCGAGCGGGTGCCGGCGGCGAGCTTCGTGCTGGGGGATTGCCGCCGGCTGGAGCTGCTGGGCCGCCGCTTCGACGGTGCCGCCTTCGCCTTCGGCCTGAGCTACCTGGCGGCGGCTGACGCCGAACGCTGCCTGGCCAACCTGGCAGCCGTGCTGAATCCCGGCGCGCCTTTGCTGCTGTCCACCGTCACCGGCAGCGAGCCGGCGGAACGGGTCGAGACCTCGGCCAGCGGCGACCGCATGTTCACCGCCTGGCGCACGCCGGAGCAGGTGCAGGCCCTGGTGACGGCCGCAGGCTTCGAGATCGTCGAGGCCGAGCTGCTGGCCAGCCCGGCCAATGCCAGCCTGGCGACGCAGGACCTGGTCCTGATTGCCGTCCGGCGCTGAAGCCTCAGCCCTGGCGGCCCTGCAGCCATTCGGCCCAATGGTCTATGCAGGCCCTGAGCTTGGGCAGCCGGTGCCGCTCCTGTTGCATGACGGCGAACAGTGGAACCGGGGCATCGCCGGCCTGATCGGGCAGCACCGGCACCAGGGCGCCTGAGGCCACCAGCGGTTCGGCCACGATGCTGACCATGCGGGCGATGCCCACGCCTTGCAGGGCCAGGGCCAGCATCACGGCGCTGTTGTCGGTGCGGGTATGGGGCTTGATCTCCAGCAGCCGGGCTTCGCGGCCCTGGCCCAGCTGCCAGCGGTTCAGAAGCGGGCTGGCACTGTGACCCAGCAGGCGATGGGCGGGCAGCTCGTCCAGGCTGGCCGGCAGGCCGTGCTCGGCCACATAGGCCGGCGCCGCATAGAGCCGCCGCGTCAGCTCGCCAATGCGGCGGGCCACCAGCGAATCGCTGGCTGGACTGCCGGTGCGTATCGCCAGGTCCACGCCTTCCCGGGCCATGTCGATGATGCGATCGTCGGCCGACACGTCCAGGTGCAGCTGCGGATGCCGCTGGTACAGCGTCGGAAGGCTTGGCACCACCACGGCCTGGGCCACGATGGTGCTGGCGCTGACCCTGACCCAGCCGCTGGGCCCGGCCCGCTTCAGCGACAGCTCGCCCTGCAGCTCGGCCGCCGAGTCGAGCAGGCGGCGGGCATGGGCCAGCACGCCGTCGCCCTCGTCGGTCAGGCTCAGGCCATGGGTGCTCCGGTGCAGGAGGCGCAGCCCGCATTGGGATTCCAGCCGGGCCAGTGAACGCGTCACCTGGCTGACCGGCACTTGGCGCTCGCGGGCGGCCGCCGAGAGCGTGCCCAGCTCGACGATGCGGACGAAGAGGGCCAGATCATCCAGGTGCAGCATGGCCGGATGGTATTGCAGATATTGCAATACCAATTGGCGGCAAGGCCTATTTCCCAGTGGTTGGTCAATTCATAAAGTGATTGCACCCCCCCGGAGGCCCCATGAAGAACCCGCTGCTGAACGACCCCGAACTGCGCCGCGCGCTGCGCGAGCAGGCCCTGCGTGAAGCCGAAGCCTTGCGGCGTGAGGCGCTGGACGACTTCTGGCGCGGCGCCGACGCCCTGCTGAGCACGGCCACCACGACGGCGCTGCGCTCGGCCCGACGCCTGGCCCATCGGCTGCAACGCCGCACTGCCGCCACGCCTTGAACCCAGGGAGCCGACCAGGCCGTGGCCTGCGGCCTGATGCTGGCTCACCAGGCGCGGCGCAGTTCCTCGCGGGCGTGGCGGATCACCGTGACCGCCGCGCTCAGCGCCAGCAGCGCCATCACGCTGGCCACGGCCAGGTCGGGCCAGGCGCTATGCGTGCCGAAAACGCCCAGGGCGGCGCCCAGCACGACCAGGTTTCCGATGGCGTCGTTGCGGGTGCAGAGCCAGACCGAGCGCATATTGGCGTCGCCCTCGCGCCAGGCGTAGAGCATCAGGGCCACGGCCAGGTTGGCCACCAGGGCCAGCGTGCCGATCACGCCCATGGTGAGTGGCTCCGGCACGCCGCCCTGCCAGGCCGACCAGGCCGCGCGGCCCAGCACGAAGATGCCGAAGGCGCCCATGCTCAAGCCCTTGAGCAGGGCCGTGCGGGCGCGCCAACGCAGCGAAAGGCCCAGCACCATCAGGGCCAGGCCGTAGTTGGCCGCGTCGCCGAAGAAGTCCACCGAGTCGGCCAGCAGCGAGACCGAGCGCGAGCTCCAGCCGCCGACGATCTCCACCACGAACATCGCGGCATTGATGAGCAGGGCGGCCCACAACACTCGGCGGTAGCGCGGCGAATCGGCGGACGACAGGCCGTGGTCGTGGTGATGGTGGTCGTGGGCGCAGGCGTGGCTCATGGCGTCTCGATTCTGGAATGGGATGGCCGGCATTGAAAAGCCTGGAGCCACTCCAGAGTCAAGCGATACTGCCGGCCTGCCCATCCACCCGTCTTCAAGCCATGCGCATAGGCGAACTGAGCCAGGCCACCGGCGTCGACATCGAGACCATCCGCTTCTACGAGAAAAGCGGCCTGCTGCCCCCGCCTCTGCGTTCGGGCAACGGCTACCGCGACTATGCGCAGAGCCACCTGGAGCGCCTGGCTTTCATCCGGCATTGCCGGGCGCTGGACATGCCGCTGGCCGACGTCGGCCTGCTGCTGTCGGCGCTGAACGGCTCCTCGCCTGAGCAACTGGGCCAGGTCGATGAGCTGGTCGAGGCCCAGCTGACCAAGGTGCGCGCCCGGCTGGCCAGCATGAAAGCGCTGGAAAAACAGCTGGCCGCGCTCAAGGCCAGCTGCGACAGCGACCATGCCCACCACGGCTGCGGCGTGCTGCAGGAGCTGGTGGCCGCCGCCCATGGCGAGGCCTGCGCCTGCCACACCCCTCTCAAATCCTGATTTCATGCAAGCCCTGTTCGATGCCATCGCCACGATGGACCTTCAGCGCGAGGCCCGGCGCCTCTTCCACGGCCGCGGCGGCCTCTACCCCGGCTGCGAGCACCTGGCGCTGGATGCCTATCCGCCGGCCCTGCTGTTGACCAGCTTCGAGCCGCTGGGGGACGAGGACTTGCAGCGCGTCGGCGAAGCCCTGCAGGCCCGCTGGCAAGACCTGGCCCCGGGCGAGCCGCTCTGCTGGATCTACCAGTGCCGCCACGAGGGCCGCGCCGAGACCCGGCTGATGGCGGGCGAGCTGCCCGAACCCCATGTGGTCGAGGAGGACGGCGCCCGCTTCCTTGTCCACCTGCTGCGCGGCCAGAACCATGGCCTGTTCCTCGACATGGCCGCCGGCCGGCGCTGGGTGCGCGAGCAATGTGCGGCTCAGCCCGGCGGCACGGTGCTCAATCTGTTTGCCTACAGCTGCGCCTTCTCGGTGGCGGCCCTGCGCGGCGGTGCGGCCAGCGTGGTCAACATCGACATGAGTTCCGGAGCGCTAGGCACAGGCAGGCGCAACCACGAGCTGAACGGCCTGGCCAAGAACGGCGCCAGCTTCCTGGCCCATGACCTGTTCAAGTCCTGGGCCAAGATCGGACGCGGCGGCCCCTACGAGCTGGTGATCGCCGACCCGCCCAGCTACCAGAAGGGCAGCTTCGTGGCGACCAAGGACTACGCCCGCGTGATGCGCCGCCTGCCGGACCTGCTTGTGCCCGGTGGCCATGCCTTGCTGTGTCTGAATGCGCCCAATCTGGGCCCGGACTTTTTGCGCGAGCAGATGGCTGTCGAAGCGCCGACGCTGGAATTCGTGGCCCGCCTGGCCAACCCGCCGGCCTTTGCCGATGTCTCCGAAGACCGCTCGCTGAAGGTGCTGGTCTACCGCGCGCCGGACTTGGCATAGAGCGCCAGCACCGCGCGGGCCTCGCGCGCCAGCGCTTCGCGCAGCTCGGGCGGTGCGAGCACCTCGACCTCGGCACCCAGGCGCAGCAGCTGGCGGGCCGAGTACTCGGGCGTCTCTATCGGCAGCTCGGCTTCGATCCAGCCGGCCCGCGGGTCAGGCCGCTGGCTTGCCTGCACCCGCTCGGCGGCCAGCGGGCTGACGGCGCGCAGGATGCGGCAGCCCTCTTCGCTCAGGCGCACCGTGGCCTGGTCCTTCAGCAGGGCCCGTTCGAACTCGGCCACGGCGGCCGGCCAATGTTCGGCCAGCTCGAAGCCGGCGGGACGTTTGAACGTGGCCTGCAGCAGCTCGAACGAGCGAATGCTCGATACCCGGTAGCTGCGCGGCCGGCGGCCACCGCGGCTGGCCACCAGATACCAGAGCCCGCCCTTGAGCACCAGGCCCAGCGGCTCCAGCTCCTGGGTCTTGAGGCCCTGCCAGCTCTCGTACTCGACCCGGACGCGCTGCTCGCGCCAGACCGCGCCGGCCAACTCGGGCAGGCAGGGGGCGGCCTCGGCCCGGTGGTACCAGGGCAGCGGGTCGATGTGGAAGCGGCTGGCGATGCGCCGGGCGCTTTCGCCGGCATCGACCGGCAGGCTGGCCATCAGCTTGAGCCGCGCCGCTTGCGCTTCGGCGCCGAGGCCCAGATCGCGCGCCACGCCGGCCAGGCCGGCCAGTGGCAGGGTCTCGGCCTCGCCGGGCGTCATGCCGGTCAGCCGGGTGCGATAGCCCTCGTGCAGCGCGATGCCGCCCTGGCGGCCACGCTCGGCATAGACCGGCACACCGCTGGCGCTGAGCGCATCGACGTCGCGGTAGATGGTGCGCACCGAGACCTCGAACTCGCGCGCCAGCGCCGTGGCCGACAGACGGCCACGCCATTGCAGAAGCATCAGCAGCGAGAGCAGGCGGCTCGATTTCATGGAGGCCGATATTACTTGCCACAGGTTGTCAGGTATTGAGGCGCAGCATCCGCTCCCACAAGGAGAGACTGATGAGCGCAAACCCATCCCATGACTTCGACTTCCTGATCGGCGACTGGCGCGTCAGCCATCGCCGGCTGAACCACCGACTCGCCGGCTGCCAGGACTGGACGGAGTTCGACGGCCTGTCGTCCGCCCGCCTGGTGCTGGGCGGCCAGGGCAACCTGGACGAAAACCTGCTGCACCTGCCCGGCGGCAGCTACCGGGCCCTGACCCTGCGCAGCTACGACCCGGCCAGCCGGACCTGGGCCATCTGGTGGCTGGACGGCCGCCACCCCGGCCAGCTCGACGTGCCGGTGCGCGGCGGCTTCGATGCAGACGGCGTCGGCAGCTTCTACGCCGACGACCAGCTCGACGGACGGCCCATCCGCGTGCGCTTCCTCTGGCTGGCGCGCACCGGCCAGGCCCCGCGCTGGGAACAGGCCTTCTCGGCCGATGGCGGCCAGAGCTGGGAGACCAACTGGACCATGGACTTTCATCCCCAAGGAGAGCAGTAATGGACGAGACCCGTCGCAACCTGATCGTGGCGGCCGGTGCCGCCGTGCTGCCCACCGTGGCCCAGGCCAAGGGCGCACCGCCGCTGGACGCGATTCCGCCGCTGCCGGCCCGGCCCACGCCGGGCAAGCCGGGCGACTTCGACTTCCTGGCCGGCGAATGGAAGATCCGCCACTGGCGGCTGCCGGCCGGTGCCACCGAATGGGACCGTTTCGACGGCGAGGCCAGCGTCTGGCCCATCCTCGGCGGTGCCGGCAGTGTCGAGGAGCTGCGCATTCCGGCCCGCAAGTTCAGCGGCATGGGTCTGCGCCTGCTGGACGTCGGGAAGAAGCAGTGGATAGACCACTGGGTCAATGCCCGCAGCGGCGTGCTGACACCGCCCGGCCTGCCGGGCAGCTTCGAGAACGGTGCCGGCCTGTTCTGGGCCGAAGAGGACGGCGAGGCCGGGCGCAAGCTGCTGGTGCTGAGCCTCTGGGACAGCATCACGCCGCGCAGCTGCCGCTGGCGCCAGGCAGTGTCCGAGGATGGCGGCCGCAGCTGGTCTTTGAACTGGCTGATGGAGTGGCAGCGGGCCTGAGTCGCTGGCCCCGGCCGGGGTGGCGGCTATGATTTGAACGACGTCAAGTTAAGCCGCCAGCCATGCCCATGACCCAGCCCTCGTCCTCTCCCGCCAAGCGCGTGGCCTATCACCATGGGGCGCTGCGCGAAGCGCTGATCGAGGCGGCCGAGGGCCTGCTGGCCGAGCGGGGCCTGGACGGCTTCTCGCTGCGCGAGGTGGCTAGGCGCTCGGGGGTTTCGCCGGCTGCGCCCGCCCATCATTTCGGCGATGCGAACGGCTTGCTGGTGGCGGTGGCGACCCAGGCTTTCGAGGGCCTGGCCCAGGCCCTGCACGCGGGCGACAGGCGCGGCGGTGCCGACCCGGTCGACCAGCTGCGCGAGCAGGGCCTGGCCTACGTGGGCTTCGCCCTGCATCATCCCGGCCGCTTCAGCCTGATGTTCCGTTGCGAGGGTTTTGAAGACGAGGCCCTGACCCAGGCCGGCCGGGCCGCCTATGGCGTGCTTGAGGACGGCATACGGCGCCTGCACGGCCTGGCCTCGGGCCAGCGGCTGACTGAGTCGCAGTCCTTGGGGGTGCTGGGCCTGTGGTCCCTGGTCCATGGCTTTGCCAACCTGGCCCTGTCTGGTCAGTTCGACTCGCAGCTGCCGGCGCGAGGCCGCGAGGCGGCCCTGCGCCGCCTGCTGGGACCGCTGCTGGATCAGCAATTGCGCGCATTGCGCCCCGACCCGGTCCGGCGCTGAGGAATTCTGCGCGCCCTGCGCCCGCCAAAAGGGGGAGAGAAGGGGACGGCGCCACAGCGCCGCGACGGGTGGCCGCTAGAGTGCGCCCGGTCGTGGTTCCGGCGGCGCGCTCCGCCATAACGCTGTTCATGCGCGTCTGCTCTCTCAACTCGGTCAAGGAACGCATCGTGCTGGGCCAGCCGCTGGCCTTCAGCGTGCGCGACTCCAGCCGGCTGCTGCTCCTGGCACGCGGCCAGGTGATCGCCAACCAGGACCAACTGGACGAGCTGTTCAAGCGCGGCGCCCTGGTCGAGGTCGAGGAGCTGGCGGCGGCCATCCAGCCAGCGCGCCGGCCTGATGCCGAACAGCGACTGTCCCGCCTGCCGGCCGACTGGGAACGGGCCGGCCATGAACTGCGTTCGGCCCTGATGGCGCCGCAGGCCCAGATGCTGGCCGCGGTGCAGGGCAGCACCGATGGGCTGCTGTCCCTGATCGAAGCCGCGCCGGATGTGGCGCTGGCCCAGATCGTCCGCCAGGGCGACTCGGCTGACAGCCACTATGGCGTGCGCCATTCGCTGCATGCCGCCACGGCCTGCCATGCGGCGGCCCGCTACCTTGGATGGAGCGGCGACGAGCAGCGCCGCGCCTTCCAGGCCGCGCTGACCATGAATGTCTCCATGCTGGACCTGCAGGCCAAGCTGGCCAGCCAGGTCTCGCCGCCCACGGCCATGCAACGCGAGGCCATCCACGAGCACCCGACCCGCAGCGCCGAGATGCTGGGCGAGGCCGGCGTCGAAGATGCCGACTGGCTGGCGGCCGTGCGTCAGCACCATGAGCTGCCCGACGGCTCGGGCTATCCGCACGGCCTGCGAGAAGTGGCTGAGCTGGCCGAGCTGCTGCGCTTTGCCGATGTCTACACCGCCCGCTTGAGCAGCCGGGCCAACCGGCCGGCGATGAGCGCCATGCAGGCCGGCCGTGAGCTGCACCAGATGTCGGCCAGCAGCCCGCTGGCCACGGCGCTGATCAAGGCCTTCGGCATCTTCCCGCCCGGCAGCCTCGTCAAGCTGGCGTCCGGTGAGCTGAGCCTGGTGGTCCGCAATGGCGAGAAGGCCCATTGCCCCATCGTCGCCACGCTGACCGACGCCCACGGCGAGCCGCGCATGAAGCCGCTGCTGCGCGACTGCTCGCGTGAGGCCTTTGCCATCGCCGCCCTGCTGCCGGCCCATGCGCTGCCGATGCGGCTGTCCGAAGAGCGCATCGCCCGTCTGGTTGGCGCTGCCTGATCCGGTCTGTTCTAATCCGCCGGGCGGAATTCGCACGCCGATGCGAGGCCCGCCCCGGCGTCGTCCCCGAGAAGAAACAAGCAAGGCAAGCCGCGTATGCTCGCGCGCTCGCAGCAGGGAGACCCGGTGCAAGAGAACGGCCGCCGGACCCATCAGGGTCCGGGTCAAGGTCGCTGCAGTTGACCGTCGAAGAGGGGGGACGGCCCTATGTGGGCTCCATCCATGTATGCCGAAGCCACGCCACGCGTGGATCGGGCGCAGCGTCTGCGCCTGCGCGCTGCCATGGCCTTGCACCAGGGCGACCGTGCCGAGCAGCAGGACCAGGTCACGCTCTTGCGCCATTCGCGCATGCCCGGCTGCCTGCTGGCCGTGGTGTCCGACGGCATGGGTGGCCACAGTGGCGGCCGCCAGGCGGCCGACCAGGTCATGCTCACGGCCGCCGAGCTTTTCGATCAGTTCGAACCGGGCCAGGAAGACGGCCGGCGCTTTCTCGAACGGCTTTGCCATGAATCCCACAAGCGCATGCGCCAGGTCGGCGTCGAGCAGGACCTGCAGCCGCACGCCACCATCGCCGCCTGCCTGCTGACGCCGGACCTGCAGGCCCATTGGGCCCATTGCGGCGATTCCCGCCTCTACCGCTTCCACCACGGCGACCTGCTGCGCCGCAGCCGCGACCATTCGCTGGTCCAGCGCATGATCGACGACGGCGAACTCGACGAGCTGTCGGCCCGCCGCCATCGCCACGGCCATGTGCTGACCGACTGCCTGGGCAGCAGCGTGCCGCCCCAGCCCGCCTGCGTCTCGCTGGGCCGTCTGGCCGCGGGCGATGTGATCCTGGTCTGCAGCGACGGACTCTGGCCCTATGCCACCGACCACGAGCTCGGCGCCGTGGCCGACAGCCGCTCGGCGGCCGAAGCCTGCAGCCTGCTCACCGGCCTGGCGCGCCAGCGTGCCGGCGGCCGCGGTGACAACCTCTCGATGGCGGTGATACGCGTCGAGGCCATCGAGTGAGCGGCTGAGGGCTAAAGCTCGAAGCCGTAGTCGATGGTCAGCGGCGCATGGTCGCTGAACTTCTGTTCCTTGTAGATCGTGGCCCGCTTGGCCAGTGCCGCCAGTTTGGGCGTGGCGAAGTGATAGTCCAGCCGCCAACCGACGTTGTTGGCATAGGCCTGGCCGCGGTTGCTCCACCAGGTGTAGCAATCGTCCGTGGTGTCGGGCTCCAGCTGGCGGTAGACGTCGACCAGGCCGCCTTCGCCAAACAGCTGGGTCAGCCAGGCGCGCTCCTCGGGCAGGAAGCCCGAGTTCTTCTGATTGCTGCGCCAGTTCTTCAGGTCGGCTTGCTGGTGGGCGATGTTGATGTCGCCGACCAGGATGAACTCACGCTTGCCCTTGAGCGCCATCAGGTGCGGGTACATCAGGGCCAGGAAGCGGAACTTGGCCTGCTGGCGCTCTTCGCCCGAGGAGCCGCTGGGGAAGTAGCAGGAGATCAGGCTGAGCTTGCGGCCGGGCTTGTCGAAGCGCTTCTCGACCCAGCGGCCTTCGCCGTCGAACTCGCCGCCGTCGAAGCCGACGATCAGATCGCTGGGCTCTTCGCGGGTGTAGAGACCCACGCCCGAGTAGCCCTTCTTCTCGGCATAGTGGAAATGGCCGTTCAGGCTGCCGATCTTGTCGAACTGGCCGTCGACCACGTCGGCCTGGGCCTTGACCTCCTGCACGCCGATCGCGTCGGCCTTCTGGCGCGGCGCCCAGTCGAAGAAGCCCTTGGTGGCGGCGGAGCGGATGCCGTTGAGGTTGGCAGTGACGAATTTCATCGCGGGACGTCAGGGTTGATGCGGCTGCGGCGCATTGTGGCAGCGCCCGGGACTCTGCCTACAATGCGCCGACCCCAGATACGCCCTGTTTCCCGATGACCGCCACCGCTTCTGCTTCGCTCGCCCAGGACTTCGTCGCCTTCGCGGTCGAGGCCGGTGTGTTGCGCTTCGGTGAGTTCAAGACCAAGGCCGGCCGGCTGAGCCCCTATTTCTTCAATGCCGGCCTGTTCGACGACGGTGCCAAGCTGGCCCGCCTGGCCGAGTTCTATGCCAAGACCTTGATCGCGTCGGGCCTGCAGTTCGACATGATCTTCGGCCCGGCCTACAAGGGCATCACGCTGGCCGCCGCCGTGTCCATCGAGCTGGCGCGGCTGGGCCACAACAAGCCCTTCGCCTACAACCGCAAGGAAGCCAAGGACCACGGCGAGGGCGGCACCCTTGTCGGCGCGCCCGTGGTCGGCCGCGTTCTGATCATCGATGACGTGATCTCGGCCGGCACCTCGGTGCGCGAGTCCATCGCGATGATCCAGGCCGCCGGTGCCACGCCCTGCGGCGTCAGCATCGCGCTGGACCGCCAGGAGAAGGCGGCGGAGAACGGCGTCGACATGGAGTGGAGCGCCGTGCAATACGTCAACCGCCAGCTGAACCTGCCCGTCGTGGCCATTGCCGGCCTGGCGGACCTGCTCGACTTCCTCCGCACCACCAGCAACCCGGCCGCCCAGGCGCATGCCGCGGCCGTGCTGGCCTACCGCCAACGCTACGGGGTCTGATGCGCAAGCCTGCCGCCCACCTGCCGCTCGCCGTTCTTGTTGCCTCTGCCGCCGCGCTGCCCTGCGCCCAGGCGCAGACGCCCCCGGCCGGCGGCGGCAAGGCCATCTACACCTGCACCACGGCCGACGGTCGCAAGCTCACCGGAGACCGCCCGATCGCCGATTGCAATACCCGCGAACAGCGGGTGCTGAACGCCGACGGCTCGCTGCGCAGCGTCCTGCCGCCCTCGATGTCTATCGAGGAGAAGGCGGCCAAAGAAGCGCTGGACCGCAAGCTGGCGGTCGAACGGGCCACGCAGGCCGATGCCGTGCGGCGCGACCGCAATCTGGTGCAGCGGTTCCCGAACGAGGCCGCCCACAAGCGGGCCCGCGACCTCGCGCTGGACGATGTGAACACCGCCACGCGCAACTCTGAGCGCCGCTTGCAGGACCTGGCGGCTGAACGCAAACCGCTGAGTGACGAGGCCGAGTTCTATGTCGGCAAGCCGCTGCCTCCCAAGCTCAAGCTGATGATCGACGCGAATGACGCCGCCGCCGAGGCCCAGCGCGTGCTGATCGAGAACCAGAAGTCCGAGCTGGTGCGCATCAACAGGAACTTCGACCTCGAACTCGCCCGCCTTCGGAGGCTGTGGGCGGGTGCCGCCTACGGCAGCCTGGAAGCGCCTTCCAAACCGGCTTCGCACTGAAAGCCCCACGAACAGAAAAGGCCCGCATCTGCGGGCCTTTGCATTTCTGCGCCTGGATGCTTACTTCAGCAGGTTCTGCTGCATAAAACCGATCATGGAATAGAACAGGAAATCCTGGTTCTCCTTGCGGGCGAAGCCATGGCCCTCGTTCTCGGCGCGCAGATACCAGACCGGCGTGCCCTGATCGCGCACCTTGGCCACGATCTGCTCGGCCTCGGTGTAGGGCACGCGCGGGTCGTTCTTGCCCTGCACCACGAACAGCGGCTTCTTGATCCTGGCGGCGTTGGTCAGCGGCGAGATCTTGTCCAGGAACTCCTTCATCGCCGGGTCACGCTCGTCGCCGTACTCGACGCGGCGCAAGTCGCGACGGTAGCTCTCGGTGTTGTTCAGGAAGGTGACGAAGTGCGAGATGCCGACGATGTCGATCGCACCGACGATGCGGTCCGCATAGTGCGTGGACACGGCCAGCACCATGTAGCCGCCGTAGCTGCCGCCCACCACCATCACGCGGCTGGCGTCCAGATTGGGCTGGGTGGCGATCCAGTCCAGCAGGGCACCGATGTCCTTGACCGAGTCTTCGCGCTTGAAGCCGTTGTCCAGGTCCAGGAAGGTCTTGCCATAGCCGCTGGAACCGCGCACGTTCGGCTGGATCATGGCGATGCCCAGCTCCTGCACGAAGTAGTTGTTGCGGCCTATGAAACCCATCGTCGACTGGCCCTCGGGGCCACCGTGGATGTTGATCAGCACCGGTCGCTTGCCGGGGAACTTGTCCGCCGGCGGCAGATTGACCAGGCCCGAGATCTGGCGGCCGTCAAAGCTCTTCCAGCGCACGATCTGCTGGTCGCCGAACTTGCTGGCATCGATGCTGGGCGGTGAATAGGCCTTGGTCCATTGCTGGACCTTGCCGGCAGCGTCGAGCGAGAAGATCTGGCCCGGGCCCTGGGCGCTGTTGAGGCTGAACATCAGCTCGCCGCGGGTCTTGTCATAGCTCGCTGAACCGACCGAGCCGGCCGGCAGCCTGGGGCTAGGCAGCGGCTTGAAGGTCTGGGCGTCGTAGAAGCGCAGCTCGTCGCGGCCGTCGATGTTGAATTGAAGGGCCAGCTTCTTGCCGTCCTCGGTCAGCGTGCCACCGCTGACGTCCCAGTTCATGCCGGTTTCCAGCCGCTGCAGCGTGCCGTCGGCCAGCTTCAGCCGGGCCACCTCGCGGAACTCGCTGAAGCGGGTGGTGGCGATGAACAGCTCCTGGTTGTCACGGCTGAATGCGACCGGCCCGTGGCTGGCTCGTTCAGTCTGGCCCGGAGCCGGCAGCACCTGCCGCTTTTCGCCGGTAGCCAGGTCCATCAGCCAGACGCGGGCCTCGTTGGCCGAGATGTACTCGCTCAGAGCCAGCTGCTTGTCGTCCCACGACACCGAGCCAACGCCCCAGCCACCACCGGGCAGTTCGGCGATCTTGCGCTTGGCCTCGGGCTTCTCGGGATCCATGATCCACAACTGGGTCATCACCTGGGCGCGGCTGCCGCCTTGCGCCGTGCGGTCCAGCGGCACCGAGGTGAACAGCAGCTGGCTGCTCTTGTGCAGCCAGCCGTTCATGCCGTGGCGCAGGTCGGGGTCGGTCAGCAGCACCGGTTCCTTGCCCTTGCCGCCCAGGCGGTAGAGCTGTGCCACTTCGTTGCCGCCGCTGGCGCGGGCGAACACGATGTAGCGGCCGCCCAGCGGCTCATAGCTGGCGCCGCCCACCGGGTCGTTGGCATCGGTCAGCTGTTCGAGCTCGGCCATGGGCCCGGCCAGTCGGAACAGCTGGGAGGTGTTGCCTCCGGCCTTGCGGTGCGCGATCAGCATCTCGCGCTTGCTGGGGTGCCAGTCGACGAAGCCATGGCCGCGGAAATCGCCATAGGCATTGACCGATTCGGCCAGGCTCTGCGGTACGGGCGGAATGCCCTGCACGACCAGGTTGGCATTGGGCGCCAGCACGGGCTTGGCCGCCTCCTGGGCCTGGACCAGGCCAGCGCCAGCCAGGGCGAGCAGCAGGGCGGGAAGCAGCTGCGAAGAACGCTTGGACATCTCGTGACTCCCGAGAAATGCGAAGGGGGCCATTCTGACCGTCGTCGGAATGGCCCCCCTCAGGTCATGCCCCAGGAGCGGGCATGACGCGGGACTCAGTGCTGGCTGGGCTGGATGCCGGCAATCGCCCAGTCGCGGCTGCTGTCCTGCGGACGGACCAGGTGCCAGACCTCGTCGAATTGGCCGGCCGCCTCCTCGCTGCGCTCGCGCACCAGGCCCCAGAAGCGCACGCTGACCACCTGCTGGCCGTCTTCCAGCGCGCGGTCGATCACGGCGGCGTCCAGCTGCAGCACCTCGGTCTGTTGGGTGGCGCCCTTGCGGTCCAGCAGCTCCTGCTGGATGGAGGCGTACATCTCGGGCGTGGTGAAGCGGCGCAGGTCGGCCTGGTCGCCGGCGTCATTGGCGGCCTGCAGGCGGATGAAGACCTTCTTGGCCAGGCTGGAGAACTCGGCGTCCTCTTGCGAAACGGCCGGTGCTGCAACCGCTGCCGCAGCCACGGGCGCCGGGTCGATGCGCTGGACCGGGGCGTAGCCGCCGGCACCGCCCGCGTAGGCCGCTTGCGCCTGCTTGGCCGCGGCGAAGCGGCGCATCACGAAGCCGATGACCATCATCACCACCAGGGCGATCAGGGCCATGGTCATGAAGCTGGCCAGCTCGGCGCCGAAGCCGAAGTGGCTGGCGAGCGCCGCCAGGCCCAGGCCGGCGGCCAGGCCCGCGAGCGGGCCCATCCAGCTGCGCTTGGGCGGCGCCGCGGGCGCGGCGGCAGGTGCAGGAGCAGCCTGTTGCTGAGGCGCGGCCTGCTGGGCCGGTGCCGCGGGCTTGGCCGGCGTGCCGGGCGCCGTCTGCTGCGGCACCGTGCGCTTCATGCCGCCACCGCCGATGCGCTTGGCGTCGGCGTCGTTGAACGCACCCAGGCTCAGGGCAAGGGCAAGGAGGCTGGCAAGCAGCTTGGAATTCAGCATCGGGATTGACTCTCGAAAAGCGCCCCGGAAGCGGGGCAGGGGTGATTTGGGGGCGGAGGGTGCCAGGTTCAAGCCTGGCGGATGTCGGCGATGGCCTGGTGGCCGAAATCGGACCTGGCCAGGTAGGCCAGGATCTTGGCTGCCGTGGCCACGGGGCTGGCCAGCGCGCCGCTGCTTTTGTAGCCGACGAAATTGCCATGGTCGGGGAAGCCGGCGGGGTCGGCAGCGCGCAGCTGGACCTGCATGTCGGTGTCGATGATGCCGGGTGCCAGCGAGACGACGCGGGCGCCGTCCGCGCGCTGGGCTTCGTCCAGCGCCATCGAGGCCGAGAGGTTGTCCATGCCGGCCTTGGCCGCGCAATAGGGGGCGGCGCCGGCCATGGCGCGGCGGCCCAGGCCGGAGCTGATGTTGAGGATCTTCAGCGGCACGCCCCAGGGCCGGGCCGCGCGCAGGAAGGCGCTGGACAGCAGCAGCGTCGCTTCGAGTCCCACGCGGAGGCCGTCCGACAGCGCAGCCAGCTCGACGCCTTCGACTGGCCCCGGCGGATTCAGGAGTGCCGCGTTGTTGATCAGCGTGGCGCTGGCCGGCCTGGCCTGCTGCGCCAGCCAGGCCTGGAGTTGCTGTGCAGCGGCCAGCGGCTGGGCCAGGTCCAGGCTCCACTGGGTCAGCCGTTCATGCCCGGGGCCGGTGCGGCGGGCGATGCCCAGGACCTGGTTCCCGGGCGATGCCAGCAGCCGCTCGACCAGGGCCGCGCCCAGGCCGCGGGAGCTGCCGGTGACGATGAAAAGATGGGACGAGGGAGCACTCATGGCGCGGATGGTAGCCAGTCAGAAGGGCGCGGGGCTGACGACGCTGATGGCCCCGCCCGGCGCTTCGGGCAGGGCGAGTTCGCAGGCATGCAGCAGCAGGCGCGGTTCGCCTTCGGTGCTGCCGTACAAGGCATCGCCGACGATGGGGTGGCCGATGGCCTGCAGGTGGACGCGCAGCTGGTGCGAGCGGCCGGTCACCGGCTCCAGCTCGACGCGGCTGCGGCCGCCCTCGTGGGCCAGCACCCGCCAGCGGGTCCGGGAGGGCTTGCCCTGCACCTGATCGATCTTTTGCAGCGGCCGGTTCGGCCAGTCGGCGATCAGCGGCAGATCGATCTCGCGCCACTCGCCGTCAAGCGGCTGCAGCAGACCTTCGACCACTGCAAGGTAGCGTTTGTGCACCCGCCGCTGCATGAATTCGTAGCTGAAGGCCCGCTGCATCTCGGCGCCGCGCGCGAACAGCAGCAGGCCCGAGGTGGCCTGGTCGAGGCGGTGGACGATCAGCGCGTCCGCATGACGTTGCTGGACCCGGCTCGAGGCGCAGTCCTGCTTGTCTTCGCCGCGGCCGGGCACCGAGAGCAGGCCGGCGGGCTTGTCGACGACGAGGCAGCGCCCGTCCTCGAACAGCCAGCCCAGCTCATGCTTCATCAACCGCCGAGTTTCTTCTTGAGCAGCTCGTTGACCAGGGCCGGGTTGGCCTTGCCCTTGGTGGCTTTCATGGCCTGGCCGACCAGGGCGTTGAAGGCCTTGTCCTTGCCGGCGCGGAACTCGTCCACCGACTTCTGGTTGGCGGCCAGCACCTCGTCCAGGATGGCTTCGATGGCGCCGGTGTCGTTGGACTGCTTCAGGTCCTTGGCCGCGATGATGGCGTCGACATCCGAACCCTCGCCGGCCCACAGGGCGTCAAAAACCTGCTTGGCAGAGTTGTTCGAGATCGTGCCGTCGGCGATGCGGGCGATCAGCTGGGCGAGCACTTGAGCGGCTACCGGCGCAGCTTCGATCTCGATGCCTTCGCTGTTCAGCCGCTTGCTGATCTCGCCCATCACCCAGTTCGCCACCAGCTTGGGCGCCGCACCGGCGGCCTTGGCGGCCTCGTAGTAGCGGGCCGTGGCCAGGCTCTGGGTCATCATGGTGGCGTCGTACTCGGGCAGGCCGTCGGCGGACACGAAGCGCGCCGCCATCACGCCGGGCAGCTCGGGCATTTCGCCGCGCACCTTCTCCACCCAGTCCGGCGCGATCACCAGCGGCGGCAGGTCGGGGTCGGGGAAGTAGCGGTAGTCGGCCGAGTCTTCCTTGCTGCGCATCGCGCGGGTCTCGCCGGTGTCCGGGTTGAACAGCACGGTGGCCTGTTGGATCTTGAGGCCGTCCTCGATCTGGTCGATCTGCCAGTTGACCTCGTAGTCCACCGCCTGCAGCAGGTAGCGGAAGCTGTTGAGGTTCTTGATCTCGCGTCGCGTGCCATAGGGCTGGCCGGGCTTGCGCACCGAGACGTTGACGTCGCAGCGGAACGAGCCCTCCTGCATATTGCCGTCGCAGATGCCCAGCCACATCACGAGGGCGTGCAGGGTTTTGGCGTATTCGGCGGCCTCGGCGCCGGAGCGCATGTCGGGCTCGGAGACGATTTCCAGCAGCGGCGTGCCGGCGCGGTTCAGGTCTATGCCCGACTGGCCGTGATAGTCCTCATGCAGGCTCTTGCCGGCGTCCTCCTCGAGGTGGGCGCGGGTCAGGTTGACCTTGTGCTTGACGTCGCCGACGAAGAACTCGACCGCGCCGCCCTGCACCACCGGAATCTCGAACTGCGAGATCTGGTAGCCCTTGGGCAGGTCTGGATAGAAGTAGTTCTTGCGGGCGAAGATGGACAGCGGCGCGACCTTGGCGCCGACCGCCAGGCCGAAGCGGATGGCGCGGTCCACGGCGGCGCGGTTCAGCACCGGCAGCGTGCCGGGCAGGGCCAGGTCCACCGGCGAGGCCTGGGTGTTGGGCTCGGCGCCGAAGGCGGTGGAGCTGCCGCTGAAGATCTTGGAGTCGGTGGACAGCTGGACGTGGTTCTCCAGGCCGATCACGACCTCGTAGCCGCGGATGAGTTTGCTCGTGGTCGTCATGGTCAGAGTCCTGCCGGAGCGCGCTGGTGCCAGTCGGTCGCTTGTTGCAGCGCATGGGCCGCATGCAAGAGCTGGCCCTCCTTGAAGTAGTTGCCTATCAGCTGCAGGCCGACCGGCAGGCCGCCTTCGCCGAAGCCGCAGGGCACGCTCATACCCGGCAGGCCGGCCAGCGAACCGGGCAGGGTGAAGATGTCGGCAAGGTAGGCCTTGACCGGATCGTCCGCGCCCTCGCCGGCCTTCCAGGCCACGCTCGGGGCCACCGGGCCGGCGATCAGGTCGCATTGCGCGAAGGCCTGCTGGAAGTCGTCGGCAATCATGCGGCGCAGCTTCTGGGCCTGCAGGTAGTAGGCGTCGTAGTAGCCGTGCGAGAGCACGTAGGTGCCGATCATGATCCGGCGCTTGACCTCGGGGCCGAAGCCTTCGGCGCGGGTCTTCTTGTACATGTCCAGCAGGTCGCCGTACTGCTTGGCGCGGTGGCCGAAGCGCACGCCGTCGAAGCGGCTCAGGTTGGAGCTGGCCTCGGCCGGGGCAATGATGTAGTAGACGGGAATGGCCAGCTCGGTGCGCGGCAGGCTGACGTCCACCAGGGTGGCGCCCAGCTTCTCCAGTTCGGCCAGGCCCTGGCGCACGGCGGCGTTCACGTCGCTGGACAGGCCCTGAGGGAAGAACTCGGCGGCCACGCCGATGCGCAGGCCCTTCAAGGGCTGGGCTGCGGTGGCGCCTTCACGCGCTTGCAGCATCTGCGCATGGAAGTCCTGCGGCGGCTGATTGATGCTGGTGGCATCGCGTTCGTCGAAGCCGCTCATGGCGGACAGCAGCAGGGCGCAGTCCTCGGCCGAGCGGGCCATGGGGCCGGCCTGGTCCAAGCTGGAGGCGAAGGCGATCATGCCGTAGCGGCTGCAGACGCCGTAGGTCGGCTTGATGCCGGTGATGCCGCAGAAGCTGGCCGGCTGGCGGATCGAGCCGCCGGTGTCGGTGCCGGTGGAGGCGGGTACCAGACGGGCCGACACCGCCACGGCCGATCCGCCCGAGGAGCCGCCCGGCACGCGCGAGCGGTCCCAGGGGTTGTGGGCCGGGCCGTAGGCCGAGTTCTCGTTGGCCGAGCCCATGGCGAACTCGTCGCAGTTCAGCTTGCCCAGCGAGACCGTGCCGGCCTCGTTCAGCCGGGCGACGACGGTGGCGTCGAAGGGGCTGCGGTAGCTCTCCAGGATCCTGGAGCCGGCCGTGGTGGGCATGTCGGCCGTGACGTAGATGTCCTTGTGGGCCATCGGAATGCCGATCAGGGCGCCGGCCTCGCCAGCGGCCAGCATGGCGTCGGCGGCGGCGGCGCGGGCCAGGGCGGCCTCGGCGTCGATGTGGAGGAAGGCGCCCAGCGCCTCGTTGGACTGGACCCGGGCCAGCAGGGTCTGGGTCAGTTCGCGGCTGGAGACCTGGCGTTCGCGCAGGGCGCGGCCCAGCTCGGCCACGCCCATTTCGTGCAGGGATTTCATGCGGGCTTCTTCTTCTCTACGGCTTATTCGATGACCTTGGGCACCAGGTACAGGCCGTCCTCGGTGACGGGGGCGCTGACCTGGTTGAGCTCGCGGCGGTTACTTTCGGTGACCTTGTCGTCGCGCAGCCGCAGCTGCACGTCCTGCACCGCCGACAGCGGGGTGTAGAGCGGCTCGACGCCGCTGGTGTCCACCGCGCTCATCTGCTCGACGATGGAGAAGAAACCATTGAGCTGCGGCAGCAGGGCTGCCTGTTCGGCAGGCGAGAGTTCGAGCCGGGCCAGGTGGGCGATGCGGCTCACGTCGTCGGAGGTCAGGGCCATCGGAGGGCTTCCAAGCAGACTGAAATCTGGTCACAAAGAAAGGCCGGCAAGGGCCTTCCCTCATGCCTTATTTGGGGGGTGATCGGGTATTATCTCCGCTTATCTCCATGGCTACGGGGCTGCCCGACCGGCAAGGTTCAGGCAGCCTCGTTGCATATGGTGCGAACACCGCCCGCGACCGCCTTGCTTCAAGTGAAGCGGCCGCTGTTTCCCGACCCAAAAAGCGCCCAGCCAGCCACGCGAGTCACTGCCGCCACAGCGCCAGAAGCGCCGCGTTGGCCTCCAAACACACCATGTTCGCCTCCCTGCGCCGTTACTTCTCCACCGACCTTGCCATCGACCTGGGCACTGCCAACACCCTGATCTACGTCCGCGGCAAGGGCATCGTGCTCGATGAGCCCTCGGTCGTTGCCATCCGCCACGAGGGCGGGCCCAACGGCAAGAAGACCATCCAGGCCGTTGGCGCCGAAGCCAAGGCCATGCTGGGCAAGGTGCCCGGCAACATCGAGGCAATCCGCCCGATGAAGGACGGCGTGATCGCCGACTTCGTGATCACCGAGCAGATGATCAAGCAGTTCATCAAGATGGTGCACGACACCAAGCTGCTGCGTCCCTCGCCCCGCATCATCATCTGCGTGCCCTGCGGTTCGACCCAGGTCGAGAAGCGCGCGATCCGCGACGCCGCCCTCGGCGCCGGCGCCTCCGAGGTGCACCTGATCGAAGAACCGATGGCTGCCGCGATCGGCGCTGGCCTGCCGGTCTCCGAAGCCAGCGGCTCGATGGTCATCGACATCGGCGGCGGCACCACCGAGGTCGGCGTGATCTCGCTGGGTGGCATGGTCTACAAGGGCTCGGTCCGCGTCGGCGGCGACAAGTTCGACGAGGCCATCATCAACTACATCCGCCGCAACTACGGCATGCTGATCGGCGAGCCCACGGCCGAAGCGATCAAGAAGAACATCGGATCGGCCTTCCCCGGCTCCGAAGTCAAGGAAATGGAAGTCAAGGGCCGCAACCTCAGCGAGGGCGTGCCGCGCAGCTTCACCATCTCGTCCAACGAGATCCTGGAAGCCCTGACCGACCCGCTCAACCAGATCGTCTCGGCCGTCAAGAACGCGCTGGAACAGACCCCGCCCGAGCTGGGCGCCGACATCGCCGAGCGCGGCATGATGCTGACCGGTGGCGGCGCGCTCTTGCGCGACCTGGACCGGTTGCTGGCCGAGGAAACCGGCCTGCCGGTGCTGGTGGCCGAAGACCCGCTGACCTGCGTGGTGCGCGGCTGTGGCATGGCCCTGGAGCGCATGGAGCGCCTGGGCCTGATCTTCGCGTCCGAGTAATCCGGTCCATGTTCCTGAGCAAGCCGGCACGTTGTAGGACGGGCCGGCTTTTCTCGTTTCAAACGCCATGAGCCTGGGCACCCTGGATCGCAATCCGCCGCCGCTGTTCCGGCAGGGCCTGTCGGCGGCCAGCAAGCTGGCCGTCTATGCGGCCCTGGCCATCTTCCTGATGGTGGCCGACGCCCGCTTCAACATGACCCAGCCGCTGCGCGCCGGCCTGGCGCTGGCCCTGCATCCGCTGCAGCGCGCCCTGCTGGCGCCGGTCGATGCCTGGGAGGCTGGCGGCGACTACCTGCGCGGCATGGAACGTGCCACCGAGGCCGAGAACCAGGCCCGTCGCCAACTGGTGCAGCAGGCCGAGCGGCTGTCGCGTGCCGGCCAGCTGCAGACCGAGAACGACAAGCTGCGCGCCTTGCTGAAGATGCAGGAGGCGCAGCCTGTCCCGTCGTTGGCAGCCGAGGTGCTTTACGAAGCCGCCGACCCCTATTCGCGCCGCGTCATCATCGATCGCGGCAGCCGCCACGGCGTGCGCGCCGGTGCGCCGGTGATCAACGATGCCGGCGTGCTGGGCCAGGTGACGCGGGTCTACCTGCTGTCCAGCGAGGTGACCCTGCTGGGCGACAAGGACGCCGCCATTCCGGTGCTGAACAACCGCACGCAGCAGCGCGGCGTGGCCTATGGCGGCGAGCGCAGCGAAGGCGCGATGGAGCTGCGCTTCATGGCCGCCAATGCAGACATCAAGGTCGGCGACCTGCTCTCCACCTCGGGCCTGGACGGCATGTACCCGCCGGGCCTGCCGGTGGCCAAGGTGATGGCCGTCGAGCGGCGCGGCGACACCAGCTTCGCCCGCGTGAACCTGGCGCCGGCCTCGCCGCCCGACGCGGCCCGCCATGTGCTGGTGCTGGAACCCATGGCCAAGAACGAAGCGGCGCGGCAGGAAGCTACTGCGGTCAACGCGGCCGAGGCCGCCAGCGCTGCAGCGCGCAAGCTTGAACTGAAGAACGAAGCCAAGGCCCGGGCGGCCGAGGCGCGGGCCGCTGCTGCGGCCAGCAAGGCGGAAGGGGGGCACCGATGATCATGCCCCGCGCGACCAGCCAGTTGCTGCTGCCGGTCAACCCTTTCTTCATCGCCCTCAGCCTGCTGCTGGCGCTGATGTTCGACATGGTGCCAGTCGGCCGCATGGCCGGCATGCCCGACCTGCTGGCCCTGGTGCTGGTGTTCTGGAACGTGCACCAGCCGCGCCGCGTGGGTGTCGGCTGGGCCTTCATCTTCGGCCTGGTGGTGGACGTGCACCACGGTGCCCTGCTGGGTCAGCATGCGCTGGCCTACAGCATGCTGAGCTTCGGCGCCGTGGCCCTGCATCGCCGCCTGCTGTGGTTCAAGCTGCGCGAGCAGGCCCTGCACGTGCTGCCGCTGTTCATGGGCGCCCATGCGGTCTCGCTGATCGTGCGCCTGATCGTCGGCGGCATGTGGCCGGGCTGGACGCTGATCTTCGCGCCGCTGATCGAGGCCGCCCTGTGGCCCATCGCCACGGCCCTGCTGCTGGCGCCGCAGCGCCGGCCGCCCGATCCAGACGCCCACCGTCCGCTCTGAGGCAGCTGCTGGCGTGACCCTGCTCAAGAACGTCCACCAGGAGCTCAGCCGCTTCAGGCTGCGCGTGCTCGCGGCCGGCGCCTTCGTGCTGTTCTGCTTCGCGCTGCTGCTGGCCCGCCTGCTCTGGCTGCAGGTGGCGCAGCACGATGTGTTGCTGGAGCGCGCCGAGACCAACCGTACGACGGTCGTGCCCATCGTGCCCAACCGCGGCCTGATCGTGGACCGCAACGGCATCGTGCTGGCCAGCAACTACTCGGCCTACACGCTGGAGATCACGCCCTCGAAGGTGGTGGACCTGGAGCAGACCATCGACCAGCTGGCCGAGGTCATCGAGATCCAGGCACGCGACCGCAAGCGCTTCAAGCGCCTGATGGAGGAGAGCAAGAACTTCGAGTCCTTGCCTATCCGCACCAAGCTCAGCGACACCGAGGTGGCACGCTTTGCCGCCCAGCGCTTCCGCTTCCCCGGCGTGGAGATCAAGGCCCGGCTGTTCCGCAACTACCCGCTGGGCGAGATCGGCAGCCATTTGATCGGCTACATAGGCCGCATCAACCAGGCCGAGAAAAAGGCGCAGGACGAGTGGTCCGAAGAAGAGATCGCCAACTACCGCGGCACCGAGTACATCGGCAAGCTGGGCCTGGAGCAGGCCTATGAGCGCGAGCTGCACGGCATCACCGGCTTCGAGCAGGTCGAGACCAGCGCCGGCGGCAAGGCCGTGCGCCGCCTGGCCCACCGTCCGCCGACGCCGGGCAATACTCTGCGCCTGTCGATCGACATCCGCCTGCAGGCCATGGTCGAGGAAATGTACAAGGACCGGCGCGGCGCCCTGGTGGCCATCGATCCGCGCAACGGCGAGGTGCTGGCCTTCGTCTCCAAACCGACCTTCGACCCCAACCTGTTCGTCGACGGCATCGACGCCGACAGCTGGACGGCGCTGAACGAAGACATAGACAAGCCGCTCCTGAACCGCGCGCTGCGGGGCACTTATCCGCCGGGCTCGACCTACAAGCCGCTGATGGCCATGGCGGCGCTGAACAGCGGCAAGCGGGCCGCGAACGTGGTCGTCATCGACAACCTGGTCTACAACTTCGGCGGCCGCAGCTTCGGCAGCCCCGAGACCGACCGGCCCGGCCCCAAGGACATGCGCTCGGCCATCGTCAGCTCCTCGAACGTGTACTTCTACAGCCTGGCCCATGAGATGGAGGTGGACCTGATCCACGACCAGCTCGAGCCCTTCGGCCTGGGCCGCAAGACCGGCATCGACGTGCAGGGTGAGGTCACCGGCGTGCTGCCCTCGCAGGACTGGAAGCGACGCTATTTCGCCAAGAATCCGGCGAACCAGAAATGGTTCCCGGGCGAGACCATCTCGCTGGGCATAGGCCAGGGCTACAACAGCTTCACCATGCTGCAGATGGCCACGGCCTACGCCACCATCGCCTCGGGCGGCCAGCGCTTCAAGCCGCGTCTGGTGCGCGAGATCGAGGACGTGGTCCAGCACCAGAACCGCCGCATGGCCAGCGATGCGCTGGAGCCGCTGCCGCTCAAGCCCGAGCATGTGCAGGTGATCCTGCAGGCCATGAACGGCGTGACGCTGGAAGGCACCTCGCGCGCCGCCTTCCAGGGGGCGGCCTACCAGAGCGGTGGCAAGACCGGCACGGCCCAGGCCATCGGCATCAAGGCCGGTGAGAAGTACAGCAGCGTCAAGGCCGACGAGCGCAAGCGCGACCATTCGCTCTACGTCGCCTTCGCGCCGGTCGAGGCGCCGACGGTGGCCCTGGCCATGATCGTGGAGAACGCCGGCTGGGGTTCCGAGGCGGCCGCGCCCATCGCCCGCCGCGTCTTCGACTATCTTCTGCTGGGGCAGTACCCCAGCGAGGAAGACATGGCGCTGACCCAGCAGGGCAAGAGCCGTTCGCCGACCGGCACGCCGCGGCGCGGGGTCGATGTGCCGCTGCCGGGCCAGCTCGGTGCCTCGGCACCGGTGCCGGCGCCAAGCGCACCTGCATCCGGAGCATCGAGATGAGTGCCGTCCTCAGCAAGCCCAGCCTTTGGCGCCGCATGCAGCCGCTGTTTGCCGGTTTCGATGCACCGCTGCTGCTGGCCGCCGCCTGGCTGATGTTGCTGGGCCTGCTGTGCATGTATTCGGCCGGCTACGACCACGGCACGCGGTTCATCGACCATGCCCGCAACATGCTGCTGGCCACCGGCGTGATGTTCGTCGTGGCCCAGGTGCCGCCGCAGAAGGTGGCGCGACTGGCCGTGCCGCTCTACGTGATGGGGGTGGCCCTGCTGGTGGCGGTGGCGCTGTTCGGCGTCAGCAAGAAGGGCGCGACCCGCTGGCTGAATATCGGCATCACCCAGATCCAGCCCTCGGAGCTGCTCAAGATCGCCGTGCCGCTGATGCTGGCCTGGTGGTTCCAGAAGCGCGAAGGCCAGCTGCGGCTGCCGGACTTCGTGGCGGCCTTCATCCTACTGGCCATCCCGGTCGGCCTGGTGGCCAAGCAGCCTGACCTGGGCACCTCCATCCTGGTGCTGGCGGCCGGGCTCTACGTGATCTTCTTCGCCGGCCTGTCGTGGAAGCTGATCGTGCCGGCCTTGGCCGTCGGCGCGATTGCCATCTCCGCACTGGTGATGAGCGAGGAGGCGATCTGCCAGCCCGACGTGAAATGGCCGGTGCTGCGCGAGTACCAGAAGAACCGCGTCTGCACGCTGCTGGACCCGAGCAAGGACCCGCTGGGCAAGGGTTTCCACATCATCCAGGGCGAGATCGCCATCGGCTCGGGCGGCGTGACCGGCAAGGGTTTCATGAAGGGCACGCAGACCCATCTGGAATTCATTCCCGAGCGCACCACCGACTTCGTGTTCGCCGCCTATGGCGAGGAGTTCGGCCTGCTCGGCGCGCTGGGCCTGCTGATCGGCTTCACCGTGCTGATACTGCGCGGCCTGGCCATCGCGGCCGAGGCGCCCACGCTGTTCTCAAGGCTGCTTGCCGGGGCGATCACGCTGAGCTTCTTCACCTATGTCTTCGTCAACATGGGCATGGTCAGCGGCATCCTGCCGGTGGTGGGCGTGCCCCTGCCCTTCATCAGCTATGGCGGCACGGCCATGGTGATGCTGGGGCTGAGTCTGGGTCTGCTCATGGCCATCGCGCGCAGCCGCCGCGGCAGCCATCATCATCACGGCTGAGCTGCCTGCTCGTCGTCTTCGTCGGCGGCCGGCGGTGCTGGCGGCTGGGCCTGGAAGCGGATGGTGAAGCGGGCGCCGGGGCTCTCGTGGCCCTGGCGACGGTCCCGCGTCTCGTCCAGCGTGACCTCGGTGCCGTGCTGCTGCGCAATCTCCCGCACGATGGCCAGGCCCAGGCCCGAGCCGTCGACCTCGGTGCCGAGCGCGCGGTAGAAGGGCTGGAACACCTTCTCTCGCTCGCTCTCCGGAATGCCCGGACCCGAGTCCTCCACCTGCAGCACCACGACCTGGCCGAACGGGTCTTCGACCACGCGGACGGTCACCGTGCCGCCTTCGGGCGTGTAGAGCAGGGCGTTGTCGACCAGGTTACGTATCAGTTCGCGTATCAGCAGCGGATGGCCCAGCACCCGCAGCTGGCTGGCCGCCCATTCCGAGCCTTCGTAGCCCAGGTCCAGGCGCTTCTCCATGGCTCGCGGCACGAAGTCCCGCACAGTCTCTATGGCCAGCGCCGACAGGTTGACCAGGCTGCGGCGGGCCGCATGTTCCTTGTCTTCGGCCCGCGCCATGGCCAGCAGCTGGTTGACCATGTGGGCGGCGCGCTGGCTGGACAGCGCGATCTGCTGCAACGAGCGTTTCAGCTCGGTCGGCGAGCTCTTGCCTTCGTCGATCTCGCGCTGGGCGAACTCGGCTTGGGTGCGCAGGCCGGCCAGCGGCGTCTTCAGCTGGTGGGCGGCGTCGGCGAGGAAGTGCTTCTGCGAGCTGATCGACTGGTCCAGCCGGCCCAGCAGGTCGTTGATGGCGCGCACCAGCGGCGCGACTTCGTCGGGCACGCGGCTCTCCTCGATGGGGCTGAGGTCGGAGCTTTCGCGGCGGCGTATGCGGCGCTGCAGCTCGTTCAGCGGCGCGATGCCGCGCGCCAGCGCCAGCCAGACCAGCAGCACGGCCAGCGGCAGGATCACGAACTGCGGCAGGATCACGCCCTTGATGATTTCGTTGGTCAGGCGGCTGCGCTTGCCCAGGGTCTCGGCCACCTGGACCAGCATGGTGCGGCTGCTGCCGGGCGGCTGGTTGTCGGGTGCGACCCAGAGGTAGGCCACGCGCACGCTCTCGCCGCCAATCTCGTCGTCACGCAGCTGCAGCTCCCAGGGCTGGATCGGAGCATCGGGTTGCGGAACCGGCAGGTTGCGATCGCCGCTGAGGTATTCCCCGCGCTGCCCGAGCACCTGGTAGTAGATGGTGTCGCTCTCGTCGGCCCTGAGCAGCGCGGCGGCCTCGGCGGACAGGGCATAACGGCCCTTGCCGTTGGTGGTGCTGACTCGCGCCGCTTCCGCGGCCACCTGCAGGCCCAGGTTGCGCGCCATTTCGCCAAGCTCGCGGTCATAGGGCTTGGCCGAGATGCCCTGAGCCACCAGCCAGGTCAGCGCCACGCTGATAGGCCAGATCAGCAGCAGCGGCGCCAGCATCCAGTCGAGGATCTCGCCGAACAGCGAGCGGGGCTGGGCTTCTGTGCTCATGCTTCCGAGTGGCGACAGTCCGGCGCGACCATCGACAGGTCCCGTTCAGCCATTCAGCCTGGAATCTTCTCGAGGCAGTAGCCGAGCCCGCGCACGGTGGCGATGCGGATCGGGCCCTGCTCGATCTTCTTGCGCAGCCGGTGGATGTAGACCTCGATCGCGTTGTTGCTGACCTCTTCGCCCCATTCGCACAGACGCTCCACGAGCTGGTCCTTGCTGACCAGACGGCCGGCGCGCTGCAGCAGCACTTCCAAGAGCGACAGCTCGCGGGCCGACAGCTCGATCATCTGGTCGTTGATATAGGCCACGCGGCCGGTGGCGTCGAAAGACAGCGGGCCATGCTTGATCACGGTGGAGGCGCTGCCCAGGCCGCGTCGGGTCAGCGCCCGCGCCCGCGCCTCCAGTTCCTGCAACGAGAAGGGCTTGGCCATGTAGTCGTCGGCGCCCAGATCCAGGCCCTTGACTCGCTGCTCGATGCTGTCGGCGGCTGTCAGTATCAGGACCGGCACGCTGGAACCTCGGGCGCGCAGCTTGCGCAGCACCTCGAGCCCATGCAGCTTGGGCAGGCCCAGGTCCAGGATCAGCAGGTCGAATTCATGCGAGGCCAGGGCGGCATCGGCCTCGGTGCCGCTGCTGACCTGATCGACCGCATAGCCCGAGGCGCGCAGCGAGCGCAGCAGCCCGTCCGCCAACACTTGGTCGTCTTCCGCGATCAGGATCCGCATGGGCTTGTCTCCGTGTTTCCCCCATTCTAGGGACCGTCGCTGCTGACATGGATTGGCAGCAGGCCTGGGATAAACTACTGTACAGATATACAGATGTGGCGCCATAATGCGCCGGCCCTCACAGGAGATCCCATGGACGCCCCCGTCAAGCAGCTGAACACCGAAAAAGCCAAGGCCCTGCAGGCCGCCCTCGCCCAGATCGAAAAGCAGTTCGGCAAGGGCTCCATCATGCGGCTCGGCGAGGGCGAGGTGATCGAAGACATCCAGGTCGTCTCCACCGGCTCGCTGGGCCTGGACATCGCCCTGGGCGTCGGCGGCCTGCCGCGCGGCCGCGTGATCGAGATCTACGGCCCCGAGTCCTCCGGCAAGACCACGCTGACCCTGCAGGTCATCGCCGAGATGCAGAAGCTGCAAGGCACCTGCGCTTTCATCGACGCCGAGCATGCGCTCGACGTGCAATACGCCCAGAAGCTGGGCGTCAACCTGCAAGACCTCCTGATCAGCCAGCCGGACACCGGTGAACAGGCGCTCGAGATCGTCGACGCCCTGGTGCGCAGCGGCTCGGTGGACCTGATCGTGGTCGACTCGGTGGCCGCGCTCACGCCCCGGGCCGAAATCGAAGGCGAGATGGGCGACCAGTTGCCGGGCCTGCAGGCCCGCCTGATGAGCCAGGCCCTGCGCAAGCTGACGGCCACCATCAAGAAGACCAATTGCACGGTCATCTTCATCAACCAGATCCGCATGAAGATCGGCGTGATGTTCGGCAGCCCCGAAACCACCACCGGCGGCAATGCGCTGAAGTTCTACGCCTCGGTGCGCCTGGACATCCGCCGCATCGGTTCGATCAAGAAGGGCGAGGAGGTGATCGGCTCCGAGACCAAGGTCAAGGTCGTCAAGAACAAGGTCTCGCCCCCGTTCAAGACCGCCGAATTCGACATCCTCTATGGCGAAGGCATCAGCCGCGAGGGCGAGATCATCGACATGGGCGTCAATGCCAAGGTGGTCGAGAAGTCCGGCTCCTGGTATGCCTACGGCGGCGAGAAGATCGGCCAGGGCAAGGACAACGCCCGCGAATTCCTGCGCGAGAACCCCGACCTGGCCGTGGAGATCGAGAACAAGATCCGCGAGTCCATGGGCATTGCGCTGATCGCCGGCGCCGAGGGCGGCGAAGAGGAATGAGGCCCTGAATGCCGGCGGGCGCCTCCTCGCGCCGTGCCGGCGCGGCCAAGCCGCTGTCGCTGAAGGCGCGGGCCATCGCCCTGCTGGCCCAGCGCGAGCACAGCGCGGCCGAGCTGCGGCGCAAGCTGCTCAGGATCGCGCGTGATCGCGACCACGACCGCGAGGGCGAAGCGGCAACCGCCGGCGAGGAGTTCGCTGGCGGCTTCGAGCGACAAGTAGAAGCCGAAGCTGATGTTGAAGCCAAGGCGGCTGTTGAAACCGAAGTCGAGCAGGTCCTGGTCTGGCTGCAGGGCCAGGGCTATCTGAACGAAGAACGTTTCGTCGAGTCGCGGCTGCATCTGCGTTCGCAGCGCTATGGCAGCCTGCGCATCAAGCAGGAGCTGGCCCAGCATGGGCTGAGCCTGTCTATCGAGCAGAACGAAGCGCTGCGCGAAGCCGAGCCGGCGCGGGCCGCCGAAGCCCGGCGGCGCAAGTTCGGTGATTCCTTGCCGGCCGATGCCGCCGAGAAAGCCCGGCAGATGCGCTTTCTCGCGGCCCGGGGCTTTTCGGCAGAAGCGATTCGACGGGCGCTGCGCGCGGACGACGACTAGCGGCTCGGCCGTCGGGCTCGGGCTGCCGAACATTGAAGGCGCACCTGAATCGCCGAGCGGCACCACCCTGGGGCGCGCCGACAGTTCCGCGAAAGCCTTGATGCGGCGCAGCATGCTACATTGCCGGCTTGCGCAAACGGCGCCGGCCTGGTTACGTCCCGGTACGGGGCCTTTGTCGCGCAGCCCGCTACCCAGTCCCGATGTCCCCGAACGCCCCCTCCACCGAGCGCCGTTTGATGCATGCCCGCGCCACCCTGGTGCAGGTCTATGCGCGCAATGACGGCTTGTTCGACGTCGAAGCCGAGTTGCGGGATACCAAGACACGAGACATGCAGCTTTCGGCCGGCATTCGCAAGGCCGGTGAGCCGGTCCACGACATGCTGTTGACCTTGGTCGTCGATGCCCGGCTGAACATTCTTGAAGCCTCGTCCGACACCCGTGCCATGCCATACCCGGGCCGATGCGAGCATCACGGCAATGCCTATGCCCAGCTGGTCGGGCTCAATTTGCTCAAGGGCTTCCGGGCGGCGGTCAAGCAGAAGCTGTCCGGTGTGCTGGGCTGCACCCATCTCACCGAGCTCTGCAACGTGCTGCCTACAGCTGTGATCCAGGCCTTTGCCGGCGAGGTGATCGACACCCGTGAAGGCAGTGAGGACGGCACACCTCCCTTCCAGCTCGACCGCTGCCATGCGCTGCGCCGCGATGGCCCGGTCGTGCAAACCCATTACCCCCGCTGGTATCGCCAAGGACAGGCCCTGCAGGCCGAATCCACCGCGACGCCGCTGGGATCTTCCTGACCGATCGATTGACTGACTTCCCCTAAGCGAGACCCCCTATGAAGATTCATGAGTACCAGGGCAAGGAAATCCTGCGCCAGTTCGGCGTGCCGGTGCCCCGCGGCATCCCGGCCTTCACCGTGCAAGAGGCCGTCGAAGCCGCCCAGAAGCTGGGTGGCCCGGTCTGGGTCGTCAAGGCCCAGATCCACGCCGGTGGCCGCGGCAAGGGCGGTGGCGTCAAGGTCGCCAAGACCCTGGACGATGTGAAGGCCAACGCCGAGAAGATCCTGGGCATGCAGCTGATCACGCACCAGACCGGCCCCGAAGGCCAGAAGGTCCGTCGCCTGTACATCGAGGACGGCGCCGACATCAAGAACGAGCTGTACGTCTCGCTGGTCACCGACCGCGGCACGCAGAAGGTCGCCTTCATCGCTTCGAGCGAAGGCGGCATGGACATCGAGGAAGTCGCCCACTCGACGCCCGAGAAGATCATCACCGAGATGATCGACCCGCTGGTGGGCCTGACCGCCGAGCAGAGCAAGAAGATCGCCGCGGCCATCGGCCTGACCGGCGGTTCCGTCGACCAGGCCGTCGACATCTTCGCCAAGCTCTACAAGTGCTACATGGATACGGACGCGTCGCTGGTTGAGATCAACCCGCTGAACTGCGACTCCAAGGGCAATCTGATGGCCCTGGACGCCAAGTTCAACTTCGACGCCAACGCCCTGTTCCGTCACCCGGAAATCGTCGCCTACCGCGACCTGGACGAAGAAGATCCGGCCGAAGTCGAAGCTTCCAAGTTCGACCTGGCCTACATCAGCCTGGACGGCAACATCGGCTGCCTGGTGAACGGCGCCGGCCTGGCCATGGCCACCATGGACACCATCAAGCTGTTCGGCGGCGAGCCGGCCAACTTCCTGGACGTCGGCGGTGGCGCCACGGCCGAGAAGGTGACCGAGGCCTTCAAGATCATGCTGAAGAACCCCGAGGTTAAGGGCATCCTCGTGAACATCTTCGGCGGCATCATGAAGTGCGACACCATCGCCGAGGGCGTGATCACCGCCTGCAAGGCCGTGAACCTGTCCGTGCCGCTGGTGGTGCGCATGAAGGGCACCAACGAAGAACTGGGCAAGAAGATGCTGGCCGACTCCGGCCTGCCCATCATCGCCGCCGATTCGATGGCCGAAGCCGCGACCAAGATCGTTGCCGCTGTCGCCTGAGCCTGAAAGAAAGAATTCGCCATGAGTATCTACATCAACAAAGACACCAAGGTCATCACCCAGGGCATCACGGGCAAGACCGGTCAGTTCCACACCCTGGGCTGCCAGGCCTACGCGAACGGCAAGAATGCGTTCGTCGCCGGCGTGAACCCCAAGAAGGCGGGCGAGAAGTTCTCGGACATCCCAATCTACGCGACGGTCAAGGAAGCCGCTGGCCAGACCGGCGCCACCGTGTCCGTGATCTACGTGCCGCCGGCTGGTGCCGCTGCCGCCATCTGGGAAGCTGTCGAAGCCGACCTGGACCTGGCGATCTGCATCACCGAAGGCATCCCGGTCCGCGACATGCTGGAAGTGCGCAACAAGATGAAGGCCAAGGAAGCGGCCGGCGGCAAGCGCACGCTGCTGCTGGGCCCCAACTGCCCCGGCCTGATCACGCCCGACGAAATCAAGATCGGCATCATGCCCGGCCACATCCACCGCAAGGGCCGCATCGGCGTGGTCTCGCGCTCGGGCACGCTGACCTATGAAGCCGTGGCACAGCTGACCGAAATCGGCCTGGGCCAATCGTCGGCCGTCGGCATCGGTGGCGACCCGATCAATGGCCTGAAGCACATCGACGTGATGAAGGCGTTCAACGACGATCCGGACACCGACGCCGTCATCATGATCGGCGAGATCGGCGGCCCGGACGAGGCGGAAGCCGCCCGCTGGTGCAAGCTGAACATGAAGAAGCCGGTCGTCGGCTTCATCGCTGGCGTCACCGCCCCTCCGGGCAAGCGCATGGGCCACGCCGGCGCGCTGATCTCGGGCGGCGCCGACACGGCCGATGCCAAGCTGGCCATCATGGAAGAGTGCGGCTTCACGGTCACGCGCAATCCTTCGGAGATGGGCAAGCTGCTCAAGGGTCTGCTCTGATTCAGGCTTCGCCCCGCTGATCAACAAGCCGCCTCCGGGCGGCTTGTTTTATTGCGACCCGCCCCGCGACACTAGAGGGGTCGGGTCATGCCATTGCCCTTGCTCGCCATCTGACCTGCCCGACAGGAGTTCCCATGGATTTGATGACTGCCGCGTTCTGGATTGCCCTGCTCAAGATCATCTGGGTCAACGTGCTGCTGTCGGGCGACAACGCGGTCGTGATTGCCTTGGCCGCGCGCAACCTGCCTGCGCACCAGCAGGCCAAGGCAGTGTTCGCCGGCAGCGCGGCCGCCATCGTGTTGCGTGTCATCCTGACCCTGTTCGCGGTCTCACTGCTGCAATTCCCCTACCTGAAGCTGATCGGCGCCCTGCTGTTGCTGTGGATAGGTGTGCAGCTGATGGTGGAAGAGGAAGACGCCGCCGATGTGCATGCCAGCAGCAGCCTGTGGTCGGCCGTCCGCACCATTCTGGTCGCCGACCTGGTGATGAGCCTGGACAACGTGATTGCCGTGGCTGCCGCGGCAAACAGCGCACCCGAAGGCGCACGCACACTCTTGCTGGTGCTTGGTCTCGGGCTGTCCATCCCCCTGATCATCTTCGGTAGCACCTTGCTGCTGAAGCTGATCGAGAGCTTTCCGTTCATCGTCGTGCTCGGCGCTGCCCTGCTTGGATTTGTGGCCGGCGAAATGGCCGTGACCGACATGGCGGTGCATGACTGGTTCGAGACCCATATGCACGGCCTGGACTATGCGGTGAGCATCAGTTGCGCCATTGGCGTGGTGGCCGCGGGCACCTGGTTGGCACGGCGTCGACGAACCGTGGGCGACGAATGAGCCACTAAGATGCGGAGCCCATGGACCAGCTAATGAATGCTGACTTCTGGGTCGCCGTGGCCCAGATCATCATGATCGACATCCTGCTGGGTGGCGACAACGCGGTGGTGATCGCCCTGGCCTGCCGCAAGCTGCCAACAGCGCAGCGCCGGCAGGGAATCTTGTGGGGCACGGTGGGTGCAATCCTGCTGCGGGTGGTGCTGATCTTCTTCGCGCTGACGCTGCTGCAGGTGCCGTATCTGAAGATCGCCGGTGCTCTGCTGCTGCTGTGGATTGGCGTCAAGCTCCTGCTGCCCGAGGAGGGCGATGGCCATGGCGAGATCGAGGCCAGTGACCGGCTCTGGTCCGCGGTAAAGACGGTGATCGTGGCTGACTTCGTGATGAGCCTGGACAACGTCATTGCGATCGCCGGTGCGGCCGAGGCGGCCGGCGAGGGCTCGGAGATGCTCCTGGTGGTGTTCGGCCTGGTGGTGTCCATCCCCATCATCGTCTGGGGCAGCCAGCTGGTGATCCGGCTGATGGACCGCTTCCCGCTGATCATCACCGGCGGAGCCATGCTGCTCGGCTGGATCGCCGGCGGCATGCTGATCGAGGATCCGGCCCTGAGGCCCTGGCTGCCGATGCTGCCACCCAAGCATGGCGCGACGCCCGAAGTCCCGGCAGCATTGGGTTACGCTTGCTCCCTGGCTGGCGCCTTCCTGGTGCCGGCCGTCGGCAGCCTGCTGGCGCGGCGCCGAAGGAGCCCGGGAGGCACATGAGCGGCGGATTCTGGAAGCGCGTGATGGGCGGTGGCGGCGAGGAGGTTTCCGGCGATGCCAAGCGTGCCGTTCCTGCCGGACTGCAGCGCTACGAGATCGGCGAGGAACTGGGTCGCGGCGCCATGGCAATCGTCTATCGCGCCGCAGACAAGCAGACCGGCGAGGTCGTCGCCATCAAGCGCCTGGCGCTGCAACGCGAATTTGCCTCCGAAGATCTGGCAGAGGTGCGCCAGCGCTTCATGCGCGAGGCCCGCGCGGCCGGCCATCTGCAGCATCCTGACATCCTGCGCGTCATCGACGCCGGCGAGGCAGAACAGGATGCCTGGATTGCAATGGAGCTGGTCCAGGGTCAAGACCTGAGCCACTTCACACGGTCCGGCCAGCTGCTGCCGCTGCGCGAGACGCTCGAGTTGGGAATCCGGCTGGCACGCGCCCTGGCCTATGCTCACAGCCAGGGCGTGGTGCACCGCGACATCAAGCCGGCCAACGTGATGCTGGAGCGCACCAGCGCCGCCGTGAAGATCATGGATTTCGGCATCGCTCGCATCGCCGACGGCAGCCGCACGCGGACCGGCCTCGTATTGGGCACGCCATCCTTCATGTCACCCGAACAATTGGCCGGGCTCAAGGTCGATGGTCGAAGCGACCTGTATTCGCTCGGGGCCCTGCTCTATCAGTTGCTGACCGGGCAACTGCCGCACCAGTCCGAATCGATGGCCAAGCTGATGTATCGCATCGCCAATGAGCCGGCGCCCGACATCCGACACTACCGCAAGGAGCTGCCCGAGTCGCTGGCCTTGGTACTGGCCCTGGCGCTGGAGAAGCGTCCCGAGCTGCGGTATGCCAGCGGCGAGCAGCTGGCGCAGGACCTGGAGGCAATCCTTCCGCAACTGCCGGCCGAGGCCGAAGGCGTGCTGCCCATCGCTCCTCTGGCAGGGCTTTCCCAGCCCCAAAGCGTGGATCCTTTCGCACAAACCCAGCGTCTGGACGCCGCAGAAGCAGGGCAAAATCCCCGAACCCTGCCGTAACCCCCACCCTCAACCCGCGCCCGTCCAAGCCCATGACCCTGGAGTTCTTCAGCGCCACTGACGTCGGCCGCGCGCGCGACAACAACGAGGATTCGGTGGCGGTGGACGAGAGCGTCAGTCTGGCCGTGCTGGCCGACGGCATGGGGGGCTACAACGCCGGCGAGGTGGCCAGCTCGATGCTGACGTCCTTCATCAAGGCCGAACTGGGTCGATGGCTGAAGGAATCCGGCAGCAGTGTGGACCCGACCGACGTGCGCAGGGCCATGGACATCTGCGTGGACAACGCCAACCGCGCCATCTTCAACGCCGCCAATACCAATCCTCGCTACGCGGGCATGGGCACGACCCTGGTGCTGGCCGTGTTCCGCGAGCAGGGGCTGCTGCTGGGCCACGTGGGTGATTCGCGTTGCTACCGGCTGCGCGGCGGTCATCTGAGCCAGATCACCCGCGACCATTCGCTGCTGCAGGAACAGCTGGACGCGGGCCTGCTGACGCCTGAGGAGGCGGTCTTCTCCAGCAACAAGAACCTGGTCACACGGGCGGTCGGCGTCGAGGACGCCGTGATGCTGGAGCTGCACCAGCATGAGGTCCAATCCGGCGACGTCTACCTGATGTGCTCGGACGGCTTGTCCGATATGCTCGACGACGATGCCCTGGCACAGTTGTTGATTAGCCACCCTTCGCTGTCGGAAGCGGCGCAGGCGCTGATCGATGCGGCCAATGACATGGGCGGCAAGGATAATATTGCAGTCGTTTTGGTGCGCGCCGAAGGTCGGGCGCGGTCCGTCGGTCGTACCTGGTGGCCGTTCGGCCGGCGCTGAGCCCGGCGGCATTCAAGGCAGACAAGCAGCGCCGGCCCGGGCCGCCGCTGACAACTATGGGGTCAACAATGGGCAAGCTGGTTGTTTCGCTCGACGGTGTGGTGATCAAGGAGGTTCAGGTCACCAAGGACAAGACCACGCTCGGTCGTAGGCCGTACAACGACATCGTCATCGACAACCTGGCGGTGAGCGGTGAGCATGCGGTTCTGCAGATGGTGAGCAACGATGTCTTCATCGAAGACCTGAACTCGACCAACGGCACCTACATCAACGGCAAGGCGATCAAGAAGCAGCTGCTTGCCAACAACGACATCGTCGAAGTCGGCAAGTACAAGATCAAGTACCTGGTCGAAGACAGTGCCGACTACGAAAAGACGATGATCCTGAAGCCGGGCGCCAACGCGCCCACCGGCTTCGGTCTGCCCTCCAGTTTCGGCACCTTGTCCAGTCCGGCCAGCAGTGCCACGCCGGCCGTCATCAAGGTGCTGACCGGCGCCGCCGCCGGCCGCGAGGTGAGCCTGACCAAGGTAGTCACCACGGTCGGCAAGCCCGGCGTCCAGGTGGCGTCCATCACCAAGCGCCCTTCGGGCTATGTGTTCGCCCATGTGGAAGGGGCACAACGCCCCAGCGTCAACGGTGCGCCGCTAACTGCCGAATCGGTGGCGCTGCGCAGCGGCGACGTGATCGAGCTGGCCGGCACCCGGATGCAGTTCGTCCAGAGCGCGTGAACCAAGTCACGTGAGCCCTGGCGCCGCGCGAGGCGCTGCTTCCCAACGTGAATTTGGGCTTGGGCAGCGGACGTCGCACCGCGTAAATTCAAGGCCTGTAGCCCGTGCGTCAATCCAGGACACGGGCCATTGAGCCTTATCCATGACCATTCGCGTTCTCGGCTGTTCCGGTGCTATTGCGGCCGGATTCAAGACCACGGCCTTTCTGCTGGACGATGACGTCCTGATCGACGCCGGCACCGGCGTCGGTGACTTGACGCTCGAGCAGCTGGCTCGGATCGACCAGATCCTGATCAGCCACTCGCACCTGGACCATGTGCTGGCCATAGGCCTGCTCGCGGATTCAGTGCTGCGCCTGCGTGCCCAGGCCCAGCGCCCGCCCATTCGCATCAATGCGCTGCCGGAGACCATCGAGGCGCTGCGCCGCCACATCTTCAACGGTGTCATCTGGCCCGATTTCAGCCGCCTGCCGAGCGCCGAGGCGCCAGTGCTGAGCTTCCATCCGTTCCAGGTTGGCGAGCGACTGGATCTTGGGCGAGGCCGGCAGATCGAGATCCTCACGGCCGAGCACACGGTGCCGGCCTGCGGTTTCGCGATCGACAACGGCTCGGGTCGCCATTGGGTGTTCACGGGCGACACCGGCCCGAATCCGGCGCTTTGGGCTCGCCTGGCGCAGTTGCAGGTGGCCCATCTGGTCATAGAAACCGCTTTCGGCGACGACGAATGCGAGCTGGCTCGTATCAGCCAGCACCTTTGCCCGTCCGAGTTGGCCCGTGAGCTGAGCCAGCTGGGCGGCAGCGTGGATGTGCACATCACCCACATCAAGCCGGGCGAGCTCGATGCCGTGATGAGCGAGATCGGCGTACTGCCGACGCCGCACAGGATCCAGGCCCTGCAAGCCGGCCAGAGCATCGATTGGTAATGCGGGTTTCCCCGCAGCGATGAGCCGCCGCCCGGGCGGCTCTTTTGTTTCCGGTTCACGCCCCAGGCCTGACAAAAAATGTCAGGTGACGATTTGCGTTTCAAGGCTTCACCCGACTTCTGACAATTTCTGTCAGCCCGGCCTTCGGGCTGGCTCGTTTTGCGTGACCTGGCTCACGAAATCCGCTGAACGCAGGGCTGGCACGACCCCTGCATTCAGAGGGGTCGTCTCTACCCCTCAACCCTGCTGTAGGAGTTCCTTATGAAGCGCGTCCAACAAGGTTTCACCCTGATCGAACTGATGATCGTCGTGGCGATCATCGGCATCCTGGCCGCTGTGGCCATCCCCCAGTACAAGGACTACACGTCCAAGTCCAAGGCCGCCTCTGCCGTGTCCAGCCTGAACTCGATCAAGACGGCCGTCACGATCTGCGCCCAGGAAAAGGGCACGCTGGCCGGTTGCAATGATTCGACCGCTGGTATTCCTGCCTGGAACGCCACCCCGCTGATTAGCGCAGTCGCAGTGGATGCCACGACCGGCGCTGTCACCGCCACGGTTCCTGCTGACGCCATGGGCAACAGCGCTGCCGGCTCGATCATCCTGACCCCGACGCTGGGTGATGCTCGCGTGGCCTGGGCCATCACCTCGACCAGCATGACGACCGCCGTCGAAAATGCCCTGAAGAAGAACAACGTTGCTAGCGGTACCTAAGCAAACCGCCAGCGTTCCATGCTGATCGCAAAAGGGGGCATCCGCCCCCTTTTTTCATTTCCTGCGGCCGAGACTGAGTTGTGAGCTCCCCTCTGATGCCAAGCCGCCGGCCAGGGCTGATCTGCTGGGTCGCCTTGCTGGGCGTCATCGCCCTGCCGGGCCTGTTGGGAGATGCCATTGCCGCCGGCTCGCATGCCGAGAGTTTCGACGTCCGCAATGTCGGCAGCCTGATCAACTTGCTGCTTCTGGCCGTCGCATTGGGCCTGGGATCAAGGCCGGGCCATGCACTGTGGCTGTTGGGCCCGGTGGCCTGGCTGGCTCCTTTCGAGCTGTTCTACGTCTGGCAATTCCGCCTGCCAAGCGGGCCTCATGTCTATGGCGTCATTGCTGACACGGACTGGGCAGAAGCCACGGCCTGGCTGGGCCCGTGGGCTCTGCCCCTGGTGGTGTTCGCGGTGGCTTGGGCGGTCTGCGTGGCTCTGCTGTGCCGCTGGGCCTGGCGAGCCGGCTGGACTTGGAAATCGCGCAGCCGTGTGCTCGTGCTGGCGAGCTCGACCTTGGTCATCGCAGTCTGTGGCCTGATCGAATGGGCCAGTCTAGAGGTCGAGGCCCGCTTCGAACTGGAGCCCAATGCCTATGTCCAGCATTCACTTTCAAAGCCTCAGCCCGGCCTGACTTCGCTCGTGGAACGAAGTTTCCCCTGGGGCTTGCCGGTTCGTTGGTTCCGGTTTCATGAGCACCAGCAAGCGCTGCTTGATCATGGCCGGATGGCGGCAAGCCATGACTTCGGTGTGCGTTGGCGGCCTGGCCTTCCGGTGGCCGGGCGCCAGGTGGTGGTTCTGGTCATTGGCGAAACCGGGCGGCCCGATCGCTGGGGCCTGTTCGGAGCCGAGCGCGACACTACGCCGGAACTGCAGAAGCGTGTGGGGCTGCTGGCCTTCAGCGATGTCGTTAGCGGCGCCTCGGCCACCCGCGAAGCTGTCCCGCTGATGCTGACCCGACGGCCGCCCGAGAACATGCTGGCGCCGCCCGCCGAGGCTTCGGTGGTCACGGCTTTCCGCCAGGCCGGGTTCAAGACCTACTGGCTCAGTACGCAGGGTGCGGCGGGTGCCCATGAGACACCAATCTCGGTGCTGGCTCGCGAGGCCGACGAAGCGCATTTCGTCAATGGCATCGACTACCGGGGCGCCGGTGCGCTGGACGGCGACTTGCTGCCTCTGCTGGCCAAGGTCCTGGCGAAATCGGAAGAGCGCCAGTTCATCGTGCTGCACACGTTGGGCAGCCATCTGAACTATGCGCACCGCTATCCACCGGCTTTCGAGCGCTTCAAGCCCGCCTTGGGCCGGGAGGACAAGCCCGACATCTGGCGCAGCTCGCAGGCCACGGAGCTTCGCAATGCCTATGACAACAGCGTGCTCTACACCGACCACGTGCTGGCGGCGGTGATCGACCAGCTGAGTGCCAGCGGCGCCACCGCGTCCATGCTTTATGCGGCGGACCATGGGGAAACGCTTTTCGATGGCGACTGCAAACAAGCGGGCCATGGTTTTGCGGCGGAGGTCAACTACCGGGTGCCGCTGGTGGTCTGGCTGTCCGAGCCCTGGCAGCGCGTCCGGCAGGACGAGTTCCAACGGCTGCAGCAGCACAGGCGGGAGCCATTCAGCGCTCTGTCGGTCTTCCCGACGCTGACCGGGCTGGCCGGCTTCGATATCTCCTCCCCTCATGCCCATCGCGACATCGCGGCGGGCCCGGCGCCCGGAAGGTCGCGCCTCGTCACGCATTTCGGAAATTTCGATCGGAATCTGGCAGGGCGCGGATGCGACAGCCGAACGCCGGCGGCCGGCCGCTGACGGCGGCTAGCCGTACAGTCCGTGCTTCGTTTCCGACCGCCGAACGAGCCCATGCACGACGACAAGCTCCGATTCCATTGGCTGCCCTTGCTGGTGGCCGTCGCAATGCCGCCGCTGCTGGCCTACAACCTGACCCCCTCGGCCACCCTGTTCAACCAGCTGGCCTCGCTGGCTGGTTGGGGCCTGGCGCTGGGGTGGCTGGCGGTGAGCGGCCAGGGCTTGGCGCGACAAATGCCGGCTGCGGGCTGGGCCTTGCTGCTGATGTTGGCAGCGATTGCCGCTTCGCCGTTTTGGACCGGACTGCCCATTTCCCTGTCTCTGAGCGGCTTTGCCATGGTGGGCGCGGCCTTGCTGGTGCTGCTTGCGGGAGCCGGCAGCATGGGCGAATCACGCAGGCGCGGTTTTGACGCCCTGGCCGCGGGGCTGGTCGTTGCTGGTGTGGTCAGTGCTGGAATTTGCCTGATCCAGGTCTTCCAGCCCGACTGGGCGGACGGTGCCTGGATCGCCCGTTCAGGCATTCCGGGCCGCGCGGTCGGCAACATGCGCCAGCCCAACCATCTGGCCAGCCTATTGCTGTGGGCCGCCATCGCTGCGGTCTATCTCGCCGAGCGGCATGCAGTCCGGCGGCCTGCGCTGTGGACGCTGCTGCCGCTTGCTTTGTTCGCCTTCGTGTTCTGCGTGGTGCTCAGCGCTTCGCGTACCGGCATGATCGGTGTCGGCCTGCTGGCGCTCTGGGGCCTGCTCGACTGGGCCGACGGCAAGCTGAGCAAAACCAGCCGCATCAGCCTGCTGGCCACGCCGGTGATGCTGGCCATCAGCTGGTGGTTGATGGCGGCCTGGGCGCATGGAGGCGGCCATGCCTTTGGCGCCGAGTCCAGGCTCGCAGAAGGAGCGGGCTCGCCTTCGCGCCTGGCCATCCTGCGCGATGCCTGGGACCTGGTGAAGGCCTATCCGCTGACCGGCGTGGGCTGGGGCGAATTCAACCTCGCCTGGACGATGACGCCGTTCCCGCAGCGCCCCATCGCCTTCTTCGACCACACCCACAACATCGTGATGCAGCTGCTGGTCGAGCTCGGAGTGCCGCTGACGTTGGCGGTGCTGGGTCTGCTGCTCTGGTCGATGTGGAAGGCCTTGGCCAAGGGGGCGGGTCTTGTGGGCGAGCATGGCGCGATGCAGCGTTGCGCCTTCATGGTCGTGCTGATGATCGGCCTGCACAGCTTGCTGGAATATCCGCTCTGGTACGCCTACTTCCTGCTGCCGACGGCCTACGCGCTGGGCTTGTGCCTGGCCGGCGACGACAAGCCGGTGGAGGCTGCATCTTCTGCCTCGGGCCACATGCTCCTGCTGGGGGGCGTGCTGCTCCTGCTTGGCAGCGCTCTGGCGCTTTGGGACTACCGCAAGATCGTCGTCATCTATGCGCCGCCGGAAGTCGCCAAGCCATTGCAGCAGCGCATCGAGGACGGCCAGGCCAGCCTGTTCTTCGCGCCTCAGGCCGAGTACGCGGCGGCCACCAGCCTGGGGGTCAGCCCTGAGGCGCTGGAGGCAGCGCGGCGGACCGGGCATAACCTGATCGATGTGCGCCTGATGATGGCCTGGGCACAGGCGCTTCATGCCAGCGGCGACGATGATCGGGCGCGCTACCTGGTGCAGAGGCTCAAGGAGTTTCGCAACAGCCAGGGCGACGAATGGCTGGCCGAGTGCGAGCAGGTGCCGTCCGAAGCCGAACGGCCCTTCCAGTGCGACCCGCCCAGCCGCAACTACAGCTTCAAGGAAATGCGCTGAAGGCCGGGTCTTCTCAGACCTCGGCCTTCCACTCGCCGCTCTTGCCGCCCTGCTTCTCCAGCACGCGGATCTGCTCCATCACCATGCCGCGGTCGGCGGCCTTGCACATGTCGTAGATGGTGAGCAGGCCGATCTGCACAGCGGTCAGCGCCTCCATCTCGACGCCAGTGCGGCCCAGGGTCTCGACCTGGGCTCGGCACTGCACGGCCACGGCCGCCTCGTCGATCTCGAAGTCGACGGCGACGCGGGTGATGGGCAGCGGATGGCAGAGCGGGATCAGCTCGGAGGTCCGCTTGGCGGCCTGGATGGCGGCGATCCTCGCCACGCCCAGCACATCGCCTTTCTTGGACGTGCCGCTGCGTATCAGCTCCAGCGTGGCCGGCAACATGCGGATGCGGCCGGCCGCCACGGCCACACGGTGGGTCTCGGCCTTGGCGGCGACATCGACCATATGGGCCTGGCCTTGGGCGTCGAAGTGGGTCAGCGGCGAATTCATGAGCTGGAAACAATGGGGATATGAGTCTCTGCCATGATAGGGGCCTTGTTCCCCGGTGCCGATGCCATGTCCCGCTCCCTGAACCGCCCCAGCCGCCTGGCCGTGGCCTGCCTGAGCGCCCTGCTGCTGCTCGGTCCCCAGACGTCGCTGAAGGCTCAGGTCAACCTGCCTTCACTGGGCGATTCGGTCTCCGATGAGTTCACCATCGGCAACGAGCGCCGCTACGGCGACCAGATCATGCGCTCGATCAAGCTGGATCCCGACTACCTGGACGATCCGCTGCTGTATGAGTACATCAACGACATCTGGCAACCGCTGGTGTCGGCTTCGACCCGCATGGGCAATCTGGGCGAGGACATCAAGGACCGCTTCGCCTGGGAGCCATTCCTGGTTCGGGATCGTAGCGTCAACGCCTTTGCCCTGCCGGGCGGTTTTGTCGGCGTGCACCTGGGCCTGATAGCGATGACGGCCAGCCGCGACGAGCTGGCCTCGGTGCTGGCCCACGAGCTTTCGCATGTGACGCAGCGGCACATTGCGCGCTCGGTCACCAATGATTCACGCAATAGCCTGCTGGCCACGGCTGCGATGCTGGCCGGCTTGCTGGTGGCGGTGAAGGGGGGCAGTCCCGACGTGGCCAACGCCGCCATGATCGGTGGCCAGGCTGCTGCGCAGCAGGCTTCGCTGAATTTCTCCCGCGACATGGAGCGCGAGGCCGACCGTATCGGCTTCAACGTGCTGACCGAGGCCGGCTATTCGGCCACTGGCATGTACGCGATGTTCGAGCGGCTGGAGCAGGCCAATCACCTGAACGATTCCGGCGCCTATCCCTACCTGCGCACCCACCCGCTCACCAGCGAGCGCATCGGCGAAGCGCGTGCCCGCCTGGGTGCCGGAAGCTGGGAGCGGCCACGCAGCCAGGCGGAGCACGTGATGATGGCGGCGCGTGCCCGCGTCATGATGGATCCGCGGGCCGAAACCTGGACCCAGCTGCAGAACCTGGATGCTGGCGCGCGCAACATCGACGGCAAGAGCTACGAGCAGCTGGGAGCGCGCTATGCGAGCACGCTGGCTGCAATCAAGCTGCGCAACTTCGACCGGGCCGAGGCAGCGCTGGGTGCTGCCTTCTTCGAGCTGGGACGCCTGGGTTCGGATGCGCGGGCGCTGCGCTTGCTCACCTACCTGTCGGCCGAGCTGGCCGTGGCTCGCGGCCGACCCGAGGCGGCCATGGCGGCCTTCAGACAGCTGGGCGCCGAACGCGGCCGGGTGATCCTCTTGGAGAAAGCGCGGCTGGGCATGGTGGATCCGGACCTGGCCTCGGCCCGCGATGCGGCCGATAGCCTGCAGACCTTCCTGGCCGTCAACAATCGGGATGCCACGGCCTGGAACCAGCTGGCCCAGCTCTGGGAAAGGCTGGGTCATCCGCTGCGCGCGGTCCGGGCCCAGGGCGAGGCTCGTGCGGTGGTGGGTGATCTGAATGGCGCCATTGATCGCTTGCGATCGGGCCTGCGCCAGTCGCGCGGCCGCGACGCAGACCAGATCGAGGCCTCGGTGATCGATGCGCGCCTGCGCACCTTGCTCTACGAGCGTCGCCAGCTGTTGGCGGAGATGTATCCCCGCGGCGCACCGCCAGGGGCCGAACTGCCCTGAGCGACCGACCGGCCTAATCCCTCCCTATTCGGCCGGCGGGAACAGCCTTTCCATCGCGACGTCGATCACCATGCCGCACAGGCTGTAGATCAGCGAGCCGATCAGGGCGGCGCTGAAGCCGCTGACCGCAAAACCCTCCAGCATGTTGGCCGCGGCCCAGAACATCAGCGCATTGATCACGAACAGGAACAGCCCCAGGCTGAGCACAGTCACCGGCAGGGTCAGCAGGACGAGCACCGGTCGCAGCAGCGTGTTCAGCAAGCCCAGCACCAGGGCCGCGATCAAGGCGGAGACATAGCTCTTCACCTCGACGCCCGGATAGAGATGGGCCACCAGCAGCAGGGCAGAGGCCAGCAGAAACCAGCGGATCAGGGTTTTCATGGCGGCCAGCATACAGGGGCCGGTCTTGGCTTCGCATCAGTGCCAGCCAGCAACTTTGATCCCCGTCAGTAATCACAATAGGAATCGTTCTCATTTGTGTTAAGCTGCGGTCAACGCGCGGCTGAAAGGCTTGCGCCAAAGCCGCATCTCTTCAACACCATGAGCCACACCCTTGCCATGCCCGTCGCCTTCGGCAATTTGCCGACGATGCCGGAAGCCCTTGCCGAATCGCCCCGCCGCCGGCTGGCGCTGGTCGTTCTGGTCTTGCATGTGCTGTTCTTCTGGGCGCTGATGCAGCAGGAGCTGGTGCAGAAGGTGGTGCAAAAGGCCAAGCCCATCGTCGTGAGCCTGATCGCCAGCCCCGAGCCGCCCAAGCCGGTGGTCAAGGTGTCGCTGCCGCAACCTCCGATGCCGCAGATCCAGGTGCTGCATGTGCCGGTGCCCGAGGTCCAGATCCAGGCGCCGATTCCGACGCCGACCGTGACCGTGGCGCCGCCCCCGCCGGCACCGCCGCAGGCTCAGGTCGTCAACCCGGTCGTGACTCCGACGCCGGTCCAGCAGCCGCCCGTGCAGCCGTCCATCAAGACCTTGCCGTCCAGTGCCGTGCGCTATCTGGTGGAGCCGCGGCTGATCGTGCCGACGCTGTCGCGCCGGCTCGGCGAGCAGGGCATCGTCTACTTGCGAGTCATCGTCGATACGCGCGGCCAGCCTCGCGAAATCACGATCAAGAAATCCAGCGGATTCGCCCGCATCGATCAACAGGCGCTGGCTGACATGCGCAGCGCCCGTTTCGTGCCGCAGACCGAGAACGGTCAGGCAATCGAATGGGAGGTTGTGGCCCCCTTGTCGTACGAACTCGAACGCTGAGCTGGTGCTCGGCTCAGCTCCCCAATTGCCGCCTTGCGGGACCGGTTCTTCCGTTCCTGCTGGGCAGCGCTTTGCCCAAATTCAATCGAGGAGAACTCATCCGTGAAGCAAAAGAAGATCCCCCCGCACGCCCTGCTGCCGCTGGGCGCATTGGCCGCTGGTTTCGGCATCGCCGGCGCAGCCCTGGCCCAGTCGACCACGCCTCCGGCGACGCCGCCCGCCACGCCCGCGAGCGCAGAGACCACGCTGCCCGTGGTGCGCGCCAAGGCCACGGCCGAGAAGACCGGCAAGGAGGACTACCAGGCGACCGAGTCCAAGATCGGCAAGGGCAAGCAGGAACTGCGCGACATCCCGCAATCGGTGACCGTTGTGACCGAGAAGCTCATCGACGACCGCAACCTCGACACCATGAAGGACGTGCTGAAGAACACGGCCGGCATCACCTTCATGGCGGCGGAAGGCGGCGAAGAAGACATCCGCCTGCGTGGCTTCCCGCTGCAGTCCACCGGCGACGTGTTCATCGATGGCATGCGTGACCCGGCCTTCTACGAGCGGGACACCTTCTTCTACGACCGCCTGGAAGTGATCCGCGGCTCGGCCTCGATGCTGTTCGGCCGTGGTTCCACCGGCGGCGCCGTCAATCAGGTCAGCAAGGCGCCGCGTCTGCTGAACGAGAACCAGATCGACGTGACCGTCGGCAGCCACAACTATGGCCGCATCGTCGGCGACTTCAACATGAAGACCGGTGACGACCAGGCACTGCGCGTCGGCGCCATGGTTACTAAGGCCGACAACAACGGCGCCGGCAGCTCGCTGGACAAGCGCGGCATTGCCGCCGCCTACCGCCTGGGCATCGGCGAGGCCGACGAGTTCGCCGTTTCGCTGTACTACCTCGACAACAACAACGGCATGAACTACGGCATGCCGTGGATCAAGCCGACGCTGACGGCCCCGACCAACGAGACCACGCTGATCCCGGTCGACCCGAGCACCTACTACGGCATGGCCAGCGACCGCAATGACGGCAGCGCCGGCTGGGCCTCGCTGAGCCACACGCACCGCTTCTCGCCCAAGACCGAGCTCACGACCCGCATCCGCAAGGCCGACTACACGCGAGACCAGCGTGCCGGCACGGTTCGCTTCGGTGCTGCCACCGTGCAGCCGGATCGCCTGGGCGTCTCGCTGGCCACCTTCGGTCCGAACACCGTCATCACCCGCGGCCTGCAGCCCAAGATCCAGGATCTGCAGACCGTGACCGTGCAGAGCGACCTGAGCAGCAAGTTCGATGCGCTGGGCGTGGGCCACTCGGTCCAGGCCGGCTTCGACTACGCCAAGGAAGAAAAGCAGGTCTACGGCACGCTGACGGCCGCCCAGGGCGGTGTGGTGCCGACCAAGCCCAACACCACGGTGGGCAAGCCGAACGACGGCGCCTGGATCGACGAAAGCCTGCGCAAGCTGCGCATGACCAGCGAGTACACCTCGAACGCCGCCGGCGCCTATGTGCAGGACCTGGTCCAGCTGGCTCCGCAATGGAAGGTCCTAGGTGGTCTGCGCTACGACTGGCTCAAGGGTGACTACGACACCTTCGCCATTCCGAACAATGCGCCGACGCCGGTCACGACCAGCAGCTATCGGATGAAGGTCTCGGAGTGGAGCAAGCGCGCTGCCGTGCTGTTCCAGCCGAACGCGCTGATGTCCTTCCACTTCGGTGGTGCCACCTCGTTCAACACCTCGGGCGATGCCTACTCGCTGGGCGCCTCGAACCAGAACACGCCGCCGGAACAGTCGGTCAACCTCGAGCTGGGCGCCAAGCTGGATTCGGCCGACGGCAACTTCACCACCCGCCTGGCCCTGTTCCGCACGACCAAGCTGCACGAGCGCAACACCGATCCGCTTGTCGACCTGGTCACGCTGTCGGGCAAGCGCCATGCGGCCGGCTTCGAAGTCGACTTCAGCGGTCGTCCGATGCCGGGCCTGGAAGTGTTCGCCTCGTTCATGTGGATGCCGGTGGCCAAGATCGACATCGCCACGCCAGGCGCCGAAGGCCAGGGCACGCGACCCTCGCTGACGCCGCAATACTCGGGCACCTTCTGGACCACCTACCAGCTGACGCCTCAGCTGCGCCTGGGTGCAGGCCTGAACGCCCGCAGCGGCCAGCAGCCCAACCGAAACCCCGGGTTCTACGCGCCCAAATTCCTGACCGGCGATCTGATGGCCGAGTACACCTTGGTCCAGGACAAGCTGAGCTTCAAGGCCAACCTGAGCAACGTGACGAACAAGCTCTACGCCGATTCGCTCTATACCGGCCACTACATCCCGGGTGCAGGTCGTTTGCTGCAGGTCACAGGCAGCTACAAGTTCTGATGTTCTGATCTGTCTGTCCTTCAAGGGGCATTGGGCGCCGTGTCGGAAACCCCGGCCGGCGCCGTTTTTATTTGCTAAGGTCCCGTCATGTTGCTTCGTCTCCCGCAAGTCCTGACCCCTGATGAACTGGCACATGCACGCGGCCTGCTTGCGCGGGCGACCTGGACCGAGGGTGCGCTGACGGCCGGCAGCCAGGCAGCCCAGGTCAAGCGCAACGAACAGTTGGCGCGCGACGGCAGCGAGAGCCAGGCGCTGCAGCAACTGGTGCTGGGGGCGCTGGAGCGCAGCACGCTGTTCTTCTCCGCTGCCCTGCCCAAGCGGGTGCTGCCGCCCATGTTCAATCGCTATGCCGGGGCCACCAACACCTACGGCAACCACATCGACCAGGCAATCCGATACCTGCCTGGCGGCTTGCAACGCGTGCGCACCGACATCTCCTGCACATTGTTCCTGGCCGAGCCCGACGAGTACGAGGGTGGTGAGCTGGTGATCGAGGACACCTTCGGCGAACAGCGCGTCAAACTGGCGGCCGGCGATGCCGTGCTCTACCCGGGTACCAGCGTCCATCGGGTCGAACCGGTCACGCGCGGCGCGCGCCTGGCCAGCTTCTTCTGGATAGAAAGCATGGTGCGCAGCGACGAGCAGCGTCGCTTGCTGCTTGAGCTGGACCAGGCCTTGATGCAGCTGCGAGGCGAGCATGGCGACGGCGAGTCGACGACGCGGCTGGCCGGCACGTATCACAACCTGTTGCGCATGTGGGCGGACACCTGATGAGCCAGGGTGCATCGGGTCTGGAGCCCATTCCTGCCGGCGTGGCCAACCTGGCCGACTTCGAGCCACATGCCAAGGCGCGGCTGAGCGAACAGGCCTGGGCCTACTTCAGCGGCGGTGCTGCCGATGAACTCAGCCTGCGCGCCAACCGCGCTGCCTGGGATGCGATCAATCTGCAACCGCGTGTGTTGCGCGATCTCAGCGGCGGCCACACAGGTGTTCGGTTGTTCGGCCGCGAGCTGCCTCATCCCATCCTGCTGGCGCCAATCGCGTATCAGTTGATGGCCCATGGCGACGGCGAGCTAGGCGTTGCGCACGCGGCGGCGGCGCAAGGGGCCGGCATGGTGCTCAGCGCGCAGGCCAGCATGCCGATGGAGCCCATCGTCGCTGCATTTGCGGGCGAGGCCCAGCGCGGCCCGCTGTGGTTCCAGCTCTATTGGCGCGACGACCGCGAGTTCATGCGGGAGCTGCTGCGGCGAGTCGAGCGCGCCGGCTTCGAAGCCCTGGTGTTGACGGTTGATGCGCCAGTCCATGGTGCGCGCGACCGTGAACGCCGTGCCGGCTTCGCGCTGCCACCGGAGGTGCGCGCGGTCAATCTGGGAGGTATCAAGAAGCCCATCGATCTGTTGCCGGGTCAGAGCATGATGTTCGATGGCCTGATGCCACGTGCTGCGACCTGGGCCGAACTGCATTGGCTGCGCGAGCACAGCTCGCTGCCGCTGTTGCTCAAGGGCGTTCATCATGTCGACGACGCACGCGAGGCAATGGCCATGGGAGTTGCCGGCCTGATCGTGTCCAACCATGGTGGTCGCACGCTCGACACCTTGCCGCCGACCGCATGGCTGCTAAGGCGCATGCGCGAGGCCCTCGGGCCTGATGTACCGCTGCTGGTCGATGGCGGAATCCGTCGCGGCACCGACGTGCTGAAGGCACTAGCGCTGGGGGCTGATGCGGTGCTGCTGGGGCGAGCCTACCTGTTCGCACTGGCAGCTGCGGGCGCGCATGGCGTGGCTCATGCGATCCGACTTTTGCGCGATGAATACGAGATCGCGATGGCCCTGTGTGGCTGCAGATCGCGTGCGGACATCGGACCGCAGCTGCTGATCGACGCGCGCGAATGATGCACAGCCGCGACAACCAAGGGTAAACAAGGCCATATTCACAGCGTCTTGACGCAAAGTTCCTCTATGAGAGCCTTCTCAATGCCAGGGGCGCGCAGTACCATTCGCTGCGCAGGGTGCTAGAGAGAACCGAAGGCTCTGACCTTCCCCCGGGCCCGGCACATCAACAACCTTTGATGGAGAGAATCGAAATGGCAACTGCGAAGAAGGCCGCGCCCGCCAAGAAGGCGGCTCCGGCCAAGAAGGCCGCCCCGGCTAAGAAGGCGGCCGCTCCGGCGAAGAAAGCTGCTCCCGCCAAGAAGGCCGCTCCGGCCAAGAAGGCAGCTCCTGCCAAGAAGGCTGCGCCCGCCAAGAAGCGCACTCCCAACGCCGCTTTCATGAAGGCCATGACGCCCAGCTCCGCGCTGGCCGCCATCGTCGGCGCAGCGCCGCTGCCCCGCACCGACGTGACCAAGAAGGTCTGGGAGTACATCAAGAAGAACAAGCTGCAGGACGCGGTGCAGAAGCGGGTCATCAATGCCGACGCCAAGCTGAAGGAAATCTTCGGCAAGGCCAAGGCTGACATGTTCGAGATGACCAAGCTGATCAACAGCCACCTGAAGTGATGTGCCGGCGCGGCCGCAAAGCCGCGCCGATGCAGGAACAACCCGGCCTTGGCCGGGTTTTTTATTGGCCTTGCTGGGCGGCGACGAGCCGCTGCAGGTGGCGGTCGAGGAAATCGAGCCGGTCCTGGCCCCAGAAGATCTCGCCGTTGACCACGTAGCTGGGCGCACCGAACACGCCGGCGTCAATTGCTTGCTGCGTGTTCTGCTCGAAGCGTTCGGCCGCAGCCTGGGAATGGCTGTCTTCGAGGCGCCGCGGGGCCCGGCCTTGCCGGGTCAGCAGTTCGGCCAGAACGCGTTCGTCGGCAATGTTGAGTTCTTCGACCCAGACCGCGCGCAGCACTGCGCCGGTGAGCTGCATGGCTGCCTCAGGCCCGTCGAGCATGTCGACGGCCACGATCAGCCGCGCAGCGTCGTCAGGTTGCACTGGGAAGAATCGCGGTTTGAGGTTGAGCTCGACATCCAGCCATTCGCTGAATCGTTGCAATTCAACCAGCCGATAGGCCTGGCGCTGCGGTGCTCGCTTGGCCAAAGGCAGCCCTCCAGAGACGGGGAACACCTTGCCGCCCAGGTCACAGGGCAACACCCGGACCGCTGCGCCGTGGCGTTGCACGATCTGAGCAAAGCGCTGGTGGCCCAGATAGGTCCACGGAGAATTCGGCGCAAAGTAGTAGTCCACCGTGAGGGCTGTGGTCATGGTCGGGTCCTGGGCTGAATGGGCTGGGCGGCCAGTCTAGTCCTGTGGCGCATGTGCTGCTTGCACCGGGCCAGAAGCCGATTTGACGGCTCAAAACGTGACAATTACACGCTTGGACGCCCCCGCGGGCGCGGGGGGGTGCTACACCTGGGCCACCCCCGATTCCTTACACTGACTCCCGAGATGATCACGCGCCAGAGGGTTGGGCGCACAACTACTACAGAGGATCAGACGGCCGCCGAGCGCGCTGCCGCCGCAACACCATGTTCTTGATCGGAAAACTACTGCTGGCTGTGTCGGCGAGCACGGCGACACCCGCCGCGCTGCCGCAATGCTCGTGGGACCGACCTGGCGTCAATCCCTTCATGGGCGACGTCGTGGCGGCAGTGGACCGCTACAAGGACATCCCGGCCGACATTCGCGACAAGCTCAAGCAGCGCATGGAAGTTCGCGCCTTCGACGAGATGGTCGATATCCGTCGCGACTCCATCGAGGGCAAGGGTCGCTATCTTCCCGAGATCCGTGACATGCATTTCGGCAAGGGCGGCGTCTGCAAGACCGTGTCGCGCAACAAGTGGACCGCACAGACCCTGGAGCGGGGACTGGTCTATTGCGAAGAAGGCTACTGCGTGCTGGTCCCCACGGTCTGCCGCAACGTCAGCCGCATCACACGACTGGCCGTGGCGCCGGCCCGCGAAGAAGCGGAAGAAGAATTCGAGCTGCCCACCGACCCCACCGGTGCAGGCAGCACCCAGCGCAAGCCCATGGGCACGACTGCGGCCGAAGGTGAAGGCCCGGCACGCCGAACGCAGCTTGGTGGCGCTGGCGGTCCAGGGGACTATCACGTGGGCGGCCGCGGATCTTCGTCACAGGCCGGGGGCCAGGTCAACGCAGTGCCCGAGCCCGGCAGTCTGGCCCTCGTGGGCATTGGCCTGGCCGGCGTGATCTGGCTCGGACGTCGCCGTCGGCGCTGAACCGACCGTCGCTCAGCGCTTCAGCAGAGGCTGCAGATAGCGGCCCGTGTGGCTGCCCTCGTGAGCGGCCAATTCCTCGGGCGTGCCGGCCAGCAAGAGTTGGCCGCCGCCCGATCCACCCTCCGGACCCATGTCGATCAGCCAGTCGGCGGTCTTGATCACGTCCAGGTTGTGCTCGATCACCACGATGGTGTTGCCTGCATCACGGAGCTGGTGCAACACCTTGAGCAAGAGGGCGATGTCGGCGAAGTGCAGGCCGGTGGTCGGCTCGTCCAGGATGTAGAGGGTGCGACCGGTGTCGCGCTTGGAGAGTTCCAGCGCCAGTTTGACCCGCTGGGCCTCGCCGCCCGAGAGCGTGGTCGCGCTCTGCCCCAGCTTCACATAGCCCAGGCCCACATCCAGCAGGGTCTGCAGCTTGCGCGCCAGCGTCGGCTGGGCATTGAAGAACTCGTGGGCGTCCTCGACCGTCATGCCCAGCACCTGGGTGATGTTCTTGCCTTTGTAGAGCACCTCCAGCGTCTCGCGGTTGTAGCGGGCGCCGTGGCAGGTGTCGCAAGGCACGTAGACATCCGGCAGGAAGTGCATCTCGACCTTGATCACGCCGTCGCCCTGGCAGGCCTCGCAGCGGCCACCGGCCACATTGAACGAGAAGCGTCCGGGGCCGTAGCCACGCTCGCGTGCCGTCGGCATCTCCGCAAACAACTCGCGGATCGGCGTGAACAGGCCGGTGTAGGTGGCCGGATTGGAACGCGGCGTTCGGCCGATGGGCGACTGGTCGACGTTGATCACCTTGTCGAAGGCTTCCATGCCCTCGATCTCGTCGTGCGGCGCCGGGTCCTGGTGGCTCTGGTAGAGCTTCTTGGCCACGGCCGCATACAGCGTGTCATTCACCAAGGTGCTCTTGCCGGAACCGGAGACGCCGGTGACGCAAGTCAGCACGCCTATCGGCACCTCGACCGTCACGCCTTTCAGGTTGTTCCCGCGGGCATTGACGATGCGCAGCGGCGGCATGTCCGCGGCTGCCTGATGGCGCTGGCGCGGCACGTCGATCTTCTCGGCTCCGCTGAGATAGCGGCCGGTCAGCGAGCCGGGATTGGCCGCCACCTCGGCCGGCGTGCCCTGGGCCATGATGCGGCCGCCGTGCACACCCGCTCCCGGGCCCAGGTCCAGCACATGGTCGGCCGCGCGGATCGCGTCCTCGTCATGCTCCACGACCAGCACCGAGTTGCCCAGGTCGCGCAGGCGCCTCAGCGTGGCGATCAGGCGGTCGTTGTCCCGCTGGTGCAGGCCGATGGAGGGTTCGTCCAGCACATACATCACGCCGGTCAGTCCTGAACCTATCTGTGAGGCGAGGCGGATGCGCTGGGCCTCGCCGCCCGACAGCGTGTCGGCGCTGCGGTCCAGGCTCAGGTAGTTGAGGCCCACGTCATTGAGGAAGCGCAGCCTCGAGGCGATCTCGCGCACCACCTTGGCGCCGATCTCGGCCTTGGCACCCTTGAGCTTCAGCCCTTCGAAATAGTCCAGCGCCTCGCGCAGCGTGGCGTGCTCGACCTCGTAGATGGGGCGTCCCTTGAAACCGGCTTGCGCATCGGCCGGCTGCAGCACTACATGGCGGGCCTCGCGGCGCAGGCGCGAGCCTTCGCAATGCGGGCACGGCTTGGCGGCCTGGTAGCGGGCCAGGTCTTCACGCACCGCGCTTGAGTCAGTCTCGCGGAAGCGTCGGGTCAGGTTGGGCAGGATGCCTTCGAACGGATGCGAGCGCTTGACGCTGCGCTTCTTGCCACTGGCAGTCTCGGCCTGGTAGCTGAACTGGATGTCTTCGACGCCCGAGCCGTAAAGCAGCACCTGGCGGGCCGATTCCGGCAGGTTCTCGAACGGCAACTCGATGTCGAAGCTGTAGTGGGCCGCCACGCTTTCCAGCATGGAGAAGGTGTAAGCATTGCGCCGATCCCAGCCCTTGACTGCGCCGCTCGCCAGGCTCAGCGAGGGAAAGGCGACGACCCGGTCCGGATCGAAGACCGTGACCTGGCCCAGGCCTTCGCAGCTGGGGCAGGCGCCCACGGGCGAGTTGAACGAGAACAGCCGCGGCTCCAGCTCCGGCAGCGAGTAGCTGCAGATCGGGCAGGCGAACTTGCTGGAGAACAGCGTTTCCTCGCCGCTGTCCATATTGAGCACCAGGGCCCGGCCCTCAGCCAGGCGCAGCGCCGATTCAAAGCTCTCGGCCAGCCGCTGGCGCAGCTGATCAGCCGTGTCATGACGGAGCTTGATGCGATCCACTACCACGTCGATGTCGTGCTTCTCGGTCTTCTTCAGCGCCGGGATATCGGGCACCTCGACCGTCACGCCATCGACACGGAATCGCACAAAGCCCTGCGCCTGCAGGTCCTGGAACAGCTCGGCGAATTCGCCCTTGCGGTCGCGCACCACGGGCGCGAGCAGCAGCAGCTTGCTTTCGTCGGCCATGGCGAGCGTCGCATCGACCATCTGCCCGGTGCTCTGCGCTTCGAGGGCCAGGTGGTGGTCCGGGCAGAAGGGCGTGCCGGCGCGGGCATAAAGCAGTCGCAGGTAGTCGTGTATTTCAGTCACCGTGCCCACGGTCGAGCGGGGGTTGTGGCTGGTGGCCTTCTGTTCGATGGAGATGGCTGGCGACAGGCCTTCAATGACGTCGACCTCGGGCTTGTCCATCAGCTGCAGGAACTGGCGGGCATAGGCCGACAGGCTCTCCACGTAGCGACGCTGGCCCTCGGCATACAAGGTATCGAAGGCCAAGCTGGACTTGCCCGAGCCGGACAGGCCGGTGATCACCACCAGCTGGTTGCGTGGCAGGTCGACGTCGATGTTCTTGAGGTTGTGGGTGCGCGCACCCCGGACCTTGATCCAGGCGTTGTCAGGCAGGGTCGGGGACGGCTCAAGCATGGCGGGCGGCAGCACGGTCGGGAACGGAGAACTCGCCATCATAGGCCGGCCGTGGAAGGCGCCGCCACCCGCCGCTCCGTTCCGGCCTGGTCGCAACTGGGCACGCGTTTCTTGCCATCCATCGCAAGCGGCTCGCCGCCCGGGGCCAGGCTTCAGATACTGAGTCCATCGAAGCAGCAATGGGCTGCAACGAAACCCAAGCAACCAGGAGCCTCATCATGAAATCGCTGATCCAAAAGACCTTCGTAGCCGTTGGCCTGCTGACCGTTGCCACCTTCGCCGCTGCTGCGCCGCAGAAGATCGAGCACCTGCCGCGCGTCGTCATCACCGGCAAGGCCGTCACCCAAGCCAGCCAGCAAGTCGTTCAGCTGCCTCGCGTGGTCGTTGAAGGCCGTAGCCTACTGAGCCAACGCACCCAGCTGGCCATGGAAGCCCGCCGCGCCGCACGCCGCGGCTGATCTGAAGGTGACGACTGCATGACTGATCGCCGCCTTTTTTCCTGCAAGCGCTGAGCCGAGTCAACGGCGCATCGGATCCCGGTGCTTCGCTGACTCGGCTCAAGCCGTTTCTGTTCTTCCCTCAGGGCCGGATGCTGCAAAGCGTCCGGCCCTTTGCATTGCTGACTTCGCAATTGCGTACATGCCAGAGCCGTGACAGAACGACCGAAAGTCACCATCCATCGGGCTCACAGGTCGTTCATTCGGCCGTCTTGGCGGACTGTCGCAGGCGCCTGGTGAAGCCGGGATTGCTTGCCGAAACTACAGCTACCGACACAGCAAATCACCCAGGAGCAAGCCATGAACATCATCGCCAAGACCCTCGTTCTCGCCGCCGTCAGCGCCGCCACGCTGAGCGTTTTTGCCCTCGCCTACGAAGGTGCCGCGCCGCAGAAGATCGTGAAGCTGGAGCGCGTGGTGATCGTCGGCAAGCGCATGGAAGTGGCCCAGCTGCCGCGCGTCTATGTCGAAGGCCATCGCGCCGGCGGCAGCACCCAGGTGGCCAAGGCCGCTGTCTGCCAAGACCGTCTGGTCTGCTGAAATCCACAGGGGATCCTGTGTTCGTGAAGCCCGGCCTCGGCCGGGCTTTGTCATTTGAGGCTCAGCGCTGACTGGCCGGATCGAACTCCGGCAGCCCTCTCAAGGCGCCGATCTGGCGCCACCAGGCCTCGACCCGCTCACGGTGTCGCTGATAGAAGGCCTTGCCGACGACAGCGTAGCCCGCGAAGCCGGCGCGCTCGGGCGATTGCATCTCAAAGGTTCCATCAGATTCATTGGCCAGCACGGCTGCCAGTTCCTCCTTCAAGCCGAACACCGCATCGACCCGCCCCAGCTTGAGCTTGGCGAGGGCCAGCTTGAGATCCCGCGCTGATTCGTCGATCTGCACGGGCGTGCCCTGCAAGGCGTGGCTTACGACAGCCGCGCCGATGCGGATGCCGACGATGGGCGGGGGAGGTCCTATGAACTTCTCACCATCCCACTGGTAGGCAGTGCCGACGCGCCGGACCATGGCGATGTGGAGTTGCATCACGGCGCGTTCACGATCAGTGCGGCCGTCGGGTCGTCGCGGAAACTCGGCGACGGCCCGGTTCTCAGCCACGTCGGCCACGGCCATGGCATCGACCTTGCCACTGGCCAGTTCGGCGCGGCAGCGGGCGCGCGGCGCGACCCGAAAGCTGAGTGCGAAACCCACCCGGCGACCGGCTTCGCGCGCTAGCCGTTCGCTGATGCCCTCGAAGTGCTCGGGATCTACAAAGGGAGGCAGGGGCTGCGGGGCCAGGCAGTAGCGCATGACGATAGTCACTGCAGGTGGTGCCGCTGGTAGGGGCGTCGCCAGCGACAGCGCAATCAGGCTGGGCAAGAGCAGGCGCAATGGAGCGACTTTCATGGCTGGGTTCAGCATAGCGGAGCGGGACCGTTTGTCGCGATCAGCCGCATTTCAAGCCGCCGCCACGGCCAGTCATCGCCTGGCGCTGGTTCGGGGCGAGGGCGAGGCAGACACTTCAATCATCGCAACGACCCCGGTCCCCAACCGCTAGGAGCCCACCATGAACGCAGCCACCAAGACCCTGTTCACCGCCCTGATCGCCGTCGCCGGCGCCGCCGCCATCGGCATGGGCCTGGCCGATCACCTGGCCGCAGCTGACGCACCGCAGGTGCACAAGCTGGAGCGCGTGGTCGTGGTTGGCAAGCGGGCGACCGAGGCCGGCCAGCAGATCGCCAAGCTTCCGCGCGTCGTGATCGAAGGTCGCAGCGCCAGTACCCTGGTGGCTGCCGCCGCCCCCAGGTGCAGCACCGCGGTCTGCTAAGACACAGCGACCCGGTCAGAGCGAAAACAAGAAGGCCCGCGCAAGCGGGCCTTTTTCATTGGGGATCCAGATCAGAAGGTTTCCCAGTCGCCTTCGGCGGCAGCGGCCTTGGGTGGGGCGGGCGGTGTGGGGCCTGGAGGCGGCGCAACGACTTTGGGCGCCGGTGCCTTGGCCGGCGGCTTCTTCAGGCCGACGACCGGCTTCTTGACCACAGGGGCTGCGGCAACGGGAGCGGGTCTGGGTGTCGGGGCCGGGGCCGGCGCGGACATCGGGCGCGACAAGCTGACCGAGCCCGAGATGCGGAAGCTGCTGACCACCTCGGCCAGCTTGCCGGCCTGCTCGCGCAGGCTGATGGCCGCCGCCGCCGATTCCTCGACCAGGGCGGCGTTCTGCTGCGTCATCTGGTCCAACTGGGCGATCGCGCCGTTCACCTGGCCAATGCCTGAACTCTGCTCGCCGGTGGCCACGCTGATCTCGCCGATGATGTCGGTGACCCGCTGGACGCTGGAGACGATCTCGTTCATGGTCTCGCCGGCCGTGCCGACCAGGCGCGAACCCGATTCAACCCTCTCGACGCTGGCGCTGATCAGCGACTTGATCTCCTTGGCTGCCTCGGCCGAGCGCTGGGCCAGGCTGCGCACCTCGCCGGCCACGACCGCGAAGCCGCGACCCTGCTCGCCGGCCCGGGCCGCTTCCACGGCCGCGTTCAGCGCCAGGATGTTGGTCTGGAAGGCGATGCCGTCGATCACGCCGATGATGTCGCTGATCTTCTTGGAGCTGGCATTGATCTCATCCATGGTGGAGACCACCTGCGACACGACCTGGCCCCCGCGCCGCGCCACCTCGGTGGCCGAGCTGACCAGCTGGTTGGCCGTGGTGGCAGAGTCCGCTGTGTTGCGCACCGTGCTGGTGAGCTGCTCCATGCTCGACGCCGTGGTCTGCAGGTTGCTGGCCGTCTGCTCGGTGCGCTGCGAGAGGTCGGTGTTGCCGGTGGCGATTTCGCTGGATGCGGTGGCGATGCTGTCGGTGGCGCTGCGTACATTGCCCACCATGCGGGCCAGGGCGGCGTTCATCTGTCCGAGAGACTGCAACAGCTCGCCGAATTCGTCGGCACGGCTGCTTTCCATGCTGCGGGTCAGGTCGCCGTCGGCGATGGCCTTCGCGAAATCTACCGACTGGCGCAGCGGCTCGCGGATCGAGCGCACCAGGGTCGCCGCCACCAGCATGCCCAGCACGATGACGACCAGGGCACCGATCGTGCTCCACAGAACCAGCCGCTGCTGAGCCTCCGTGGCGGCCTTCTGGGCCTGCTCGTTCTTGTCGCGCTGCAGCTTGACGAATTCGTCGATGGCCGTCAGGTAGCCCTTGGTCGAGGGCACGTATTCGTTCTTGATCACCTCGCGGGCGCCGGCCTGGTCGCCGCCAGCACCGAGTTCACGCGCCTTCTTGCTGGCAGCCAACAGGGCGGCGCCGCTGGACAGCACCTTTTTCATCTGTGCCTTGTCGGCCTCGGTCTGGGCCTGCTCCGAGATCTGCTCGCGCAGCTTGACCACCCGCGGCGTGTCGTTGGCGAGGTTTTCCTTGAACAGCTCGCCCACCGCCGGATCGCTGCTGATGGACGAAGCCATGCTGCGGGTGACGGCGGTCTCGGTCATGCCCTTCCAGATCGCAGACTTCTCGATCAGGTCGTAGCTGCTGCTCACTGCCGCCATGGCCTCGGCCTGAACGCTGTTGGCCCGCTTGAGCGTAAAGCCCGAGATCAGCAGCATGGCCGCCAGCAGCAGCAGGATGGCGCCCCAGAGCTTGCTCGAGACGCGCAGGTTGTTCAGTTGCATGTTCTTGTCTCCTGAATCCGACCCGGTAGGGTTGGTTAGGCTAACAAGATAGTCCGGGCCTAGATAGAGGCGTCCTGCACGCCGTCAGGTACTTTCCAGCACCCGCAGGATCTCGCGGCCATAGGCCTCCAGCTTCTTGGCGCCAACGCCGCTGATGCCGGCCAGCTCGTCCAGCGAGCCGGGCTGCTGGCGGGCCATCTCGGCCAGGGTGACGTTCTGGAAGATCACATAGGCCGGCAGCCCATGCTCCTTGGCCACTTCGGCGCGCCAGGCCTTGAGCGCCTCGAAACGCTCCAGCGCCCGGCCTTCCAGGTCCAGTGCCTCGGCGCGTGGCTTGCTGGAGCTGCGGCTGGTCTTGCTGCCCTTGCGCGGCGGCGTCGTGGGCACGCGCAGCAGCAGCTGGACCTCACCCTTGAGCACGGTCCTGGCGCTGTCGGCCAGCACCAGCGTCATGTATTCGCCTTCGGTGAACACATGGCCCAGGGCGATCAGCTGGCGCAGCACGGCGCGCCACTGGGCCTCGGGCAGTTCGGCCCCTATCGCCCAGGTCGAGAGCGACTGGTGGCCGTACTGCGTCACCTTGTCGGTCAGCTTGCCGCGCAGCACGTCGATCAGGTGGCCGGCGCCGAAGCGCTGGCCGCCGTTCTGCTGGAAGCGATAGATGCAGCTGAGCAGCTTGCGGGCCGCCTCGGTGCCGTCCCAGGTGGCGGGCGGACTCAGGCAGTTGTCGCAATTGCCGCAGGCCGGACTCGCCTCGCCGAAATAGGCCAGCAGGCGCACCCGCCGGCAGTCGGTGGCCTCGGCCAGGGCCAGCAGCGCATCCAGCTTGCCGCGCTGGCCTTGCTTGAACTCTTCCTCGGCCGGGCTTTCGTCGATCATGCGGCGCTGGTTCACCACGTCGGCCAGGCCATAGGTCATCCAGGCATCGGCCGGCTCGCCGTCGCGGCCGCCGCGGCCGGTCTCCTGGTAGTAGCTCTCGATGTTCTTGGGCAGGTCCAGGTGGGCGACGAAGCGCACGTCGGGCTTGTCTATGCCCATGCCGAAGGCGATGGTGGCCACCATCACGATGCCGTCCTCGCGCAGGAAGCGGTCCTGGTGCTTCTGGCGCACCGCGGCATCCAGGCCGGCGTGGTACGGCAGGGCCTTGATGCCCTCGCCTTCCAGCCAGGCGGCGGTCTCCTCGACCTTCTTGCGGCTCTGGCAGTAGACGACGCCGGCCTCATCCTCGTGCTCGTCGCGGATAAAGCGCAGGAGCTGCTCGCGCGGCTTGGCGTCCTTCTCGACGATGGTGTAGCGGATGTTCGGCCGGTCGAAGCTGCTGATGAAGACACGGGCCTGGTCCAGGCGCAGCCGGTCGATGATGTCGGCGCGGGTCAGGTCGTCGGCCGTGGCGGTCAGCGCGATGCGCGGCACCTGGGGGAAGCGCTCGTGCAGCAGCGAGAGTGCCAGGTATTCATTGCGGAAGTCATGGCCCCACTGGCTGACGCAATGGGCCTCGTCGATGGCGAACAGGCTCAGCAGGCCGCGCTCATAGAGCGAATCCAGCTGGGCCAGGAAGCGGGGATTGGTGACGCGCTCGGGCGCCGCGTAGAGCAGCACCAGGCGTCCGCTCATCATTTCGCGCTCGATCCGGGCCGCGTCCTCGCTGCTCAAGGTGGAGTTGAGGAAGGCGGCATGGACGCCGGCCTCCTCCAGTGCCCCGACCTGGTCATGCATCAGCGCGATCAGCGGGCTGACCACCAGGGTCACGCCCTGGCCGGCACGGTGGCGGGCGATGGCCGGGATCTGGTAGCACAGGCTCTTGCCGCCGCCTGTGGGCATCAGCACCAGGGCATCGCCGCCAGCGCTGACCTGCTCGACGATCTCGGCCTGGGCGCCGCGGAAGGCGGCGTAGCCGAACACCTCTTGCAGGATGTGGCGGGCTACTTGATGATGGTCTGGTCTTGTCATGGAAGGCGCGATTGTCGGGGACAAGCCCCGACCGTCCCTCCGCCACCCTAGCGATGAAGATTGCCGAGCTGCCCGCCGACGAAGCCGCCCGCCTGCTGGCGCTGCAGTCGCTGCACCTGCTGGACAGCGAGCGCGAGGAACGCTTCGACCGCTTCACCCGGCTGGCGCGGCGGCTGTTCAATGTGCCCATCGCCCTGGTCAGCCTGATCGATGCCGATCGCCAGTGGTTCAAGTCGGCCCAGGGCCTGGACGAACTGGTCGAGACACCGCGCGACATCTCCTTCTGCTCCCACGCCATCCTTCAACCCAAGGCCCTGGTAATTGCCGACGCACGGCTGGACGAGCGCTTTGTCGACAACCCGCTCGTCACTGGGCCGCCGCACATCCGCTTCTATGCCGGCCGGCCCCTCAAGGCGCCGTCGGGTCACCGGGTCGGCACGCTGTGCATCCTCGACACGCGGCCGCGGCAGCTGGAGGCCGAGGACCTGACCCTGCTCGACGACCTCGCCGACATGGTCGAGCATGAGCTGGACATCCTGCTGCTGGCCACGGTCGACGAGCTGACCGGGCTCAGCAACCGCCGCGGCTTCGAGGCGCTGAGTCGCCATGCCTTGGGCCTGTGCCGGCGCCTGGGCCGGCCCGGCGTGCTGCTGTTCTTCGACCTGGACGGCTTCAAGAGCATCAACGACGAGCGCGGCCATGCCGAGGGCGACCGGGCGCTGCAGGCCTTCGCGCGCATCCTGCGCAGCACCTTCCGCGAGTCCGACGTGGTGGCCCGGCTGGGCGGCGACGAGTTCGCCGTGCTGCTGACCAATGCCACGCCGCAGGATTGCGATCGCGCGCTGCAGAGGTTGACCACAGCCATCTACGAACACAACGCGGTGGCCGCCTATCCGCTGCGCTACAGCGTGGGCCGGGCCGATTTCGACCCGGCGCGCCACCCCGACGCCGCCACGCTGCTGGCCGAGGCCGACCAGCTGATGTACAGGCACAAGCAGTCGCGCCGCCGCTGAGCCGGACGGCCTACTGCGCCGGCCGCTTTTCGCCGCGCGCGGTCACCGAGCTGAAGCCGGCGCTGCTGCGCTTGACGGCGGGCTTGCCCCAATAGTCGACGCTGCCTATGCCCGAGACGCCCACCTTGAGGTCGTCCAGCACCCACAGGGCCGCGCTGCCAATGCCGCTGATGGACACATGGGCCAGGTTGGCCTGCAGCTCCTCGGCCTGCAGCTTGCCCTTGCCGGACACGTTCAGCGAGAGCTTGCGCACCTTGCCGCGCAGCTGGCCCTCGCCGGCGCCGGAGATCGAGAAGCCCAGCTGGTCGCAGGCCAGCTCGTCGAAGCGGGCCAGGCCGGCGCCCGAGATGCTGATCTTCAGCTCCTCGGCCTTGATCAGGCCGGGCGCATGCAGGTCGGTGGCGCCCGACAGGATCAGCTGGCCCACATGGCGCATCTCCACGTCGATCTGCAGCCGGGTGTTGTTCCAGAACTTCCAGCTGCCGGTGGGCTTGATCATCAGGCGGTCGCCGTTCAGGCTGACCTCGACGCTGCGCTGCAGCTCGCTGCCGCCGACGATGTAGACCTCGTCCTTGTCGCCCTGCACCAGCTTGACGGTGGCCGAGCCGGCCACCTCCAGCCGCTCGAACGGGCCCAGCGAATAGAGCTGGCCGTCGCCGCGCGGCAGTGCGGGCGGTTGCGCGGGTTGGGGCTGTTGGGCCCAGGCGGCCGAGCCGGCCAGCAGCAGGGCGGCCATGAAAGCCGCGTTCTTGCGGATCAGCGTGCTCATATCGATTGCTCCCTCAACTTCTTGGAGACCTCGCGGCTGGCCGTGAAGCGGCTGCCGTCTTGCATTTGCACCACCAGCTGCGAGTTGTCGTCCGGCGTCATCGATTCGACGAAGTCCAGGTTGACGATGCAGCTGCGTTGCAGTTTCAGAAAGCGCTGAGTGTCGAGGCGCTGCTCGAAGGCCGTGATCGGCAGTCGCACCAGGAACTGGCGGCCGCGGCTGGCGACGGCGGTGTACTTGGTGTCCGAGCGCAGGTACTCGATTGCCTCGACGTTGATGGGAAAAATCTTGCCCTGGTCGCGCACCAGGATGCGGGTCAGCGGTTCGGTGGGCGCATCGGCCGCCTGGCTCAGGGCCTCGCTCAGCGCGCCGGCGCTGTGCAGGCGCTGCAGGGCATGCTCGACGGCCTCGTTGAAGCGCTCCTGCGAAAAGGGCTTGAGCAGGTAGTCGGCCGCATGCAGCTCGAAGGCCGCCAGCGCATGCTCGTCATAGGCGGTGGTGAAGATCACGGCTGGCGCCTGGGCCAGGCCGGCGGCCTCGGACTCGGCCAGCGTACGCAGCACCTGCAGGCCGGTCATGCCGGGCATGTTGATATCCATGAAGACCAGGCCGGGCTGCTGGGCGCGGATCATCTCCAGCGCCGCCGGGCCGTCGGGCGCAATGCCCAGCAGCTCCAGCTGCGGCAGCTCGTTCACCCAGTCGGCCAGGCTTTCGGCGGCCAAGGGCTCGTCCTCGGCGATCAGGGTCTTGATACGGGTGTTCATGTCTGTGGAATCCAGAGGTCGACGCGAAAGCCCGCGCCGGGGGCGGTGTGGACGCGCAAGCGGGCGCGGCCTTCGTAGTCCAGCGAGAAGCGGCGGCGCAGTGCGCCCAGGCCTATGCCGGGGCGTTCGGAAGCCGTCTCCAGGCGATCGGGGTCGCAGCCCTGGCCGTCGTCGCGCACACAGAGGTTGAGGCCCTGCGTCATCGCGTCGCGGCTGGCGCTGATGGTGATGCAGCCGCCCTGCGTGCGCGGTGCAATGCCGTGGACGATGCTGTTCTCGACCAGGGGCTGCAAGGTCAGCGGCGGGATCTCGTCCTGCAGCGTGGCCTCCTCCAGCTCCCACTCGACCTTGAGCCGCGCGCCCAGGCGCAGCGCTTCCAGGGCCAGGTAGTCACGCAGGAAGTCCAGCTCCTCCTGCAGCGTGACCCGCTCGGTGGCCTCGCGCTTGGTGGCCAGCACGTAGCGCAGCATGCCGGAGAAGCGCAGCAGGGCCGACTCGGCCGCCTTGGCGTCCTTGCGGGTCAGGGCAATGATGGAATTCAGCGTGTTGAACAGGAAATGCGGATTGAGCTTGCCGCTGATCGCCGACAGCTCGGCGCGTGCCAGGGCCGATTCGGCCTGGGCCGCGGCCACGGCCAGGCCCTTGGCGCGGCGGGCGTTGAGCGCCCCGCTGAAGCCGGTGACGGTGGCGGCATAGGCGAGCAGGCCCCAGATAGCTCGCCACAGCACGCTCTGGGCCAGCATGGCATCGGCATGCTCGGAGCCGAAGAACAGCAGGGCCACCGAATAGTCCAGGGCCAGCCAGGTCAGGCTGAAGAGGGTGGCGGCCAGCAGATGCCAGCCCAGCAGGGCGAACAGCGCCCGCTCGCGGCCTGAGAGCCAGCTCGCCCAGGGCAGCACGGCAACGCCCAGCAGCATCGGTGCCCACAGGGTCAGCGTGGCCTGGTAGGCGGCTTCCCACAGCTGCCAGAGCCCGCGCTGGAGCTCGGTGCCGGCCAGCACGAACAGCAGCCAGGCCAGCAGGCAGGTGCCGGCATAGCCGAGCAGCAACCGCCGTCTGGTGGCGGTGCTGCTGGGGCTGCTGGTCTTGGGCATGGCGGCATCTTAGGCAAGCCCCCACAAGGCCGACCGCCGGATCGACCAAGTTACGGATTCTGGGCATGGGCTGCGGCTGGCCGGGGGCCGGCATAATCCGGGCCTTCCCACAGATTTCCCCGCGGAGCGCAGCACATGGCCTCGGTCAACAAAGTCATCCTCATCGGCAACCTGGGCCGCGACCCGGAGCTGCGCTACAACCCCAGCGGCGTCGCCTTCTGCACCATCAGCCTGGCCACGACCCGCAGCTGGAAGAGCCGTGACAGCGGCGAGCGCCAGGAAGAAACCGAATGGCACCGCGTGGTGTTCAACGACAAGCTGGCCGAGATCGTCGGCGAGTACGCCAAGAAGGGCCGCCCGCTCTACGTCGAGGGCCGCCTGCGCACCCGCAAGTGGCAGGACAAGGACGGCCGCGACCAGTACACCACCGAGATCATGGCCGACCAGATGCAGCTGCTGGGCAGCCGCGAGGGAGGTGGTGACGACATGGGTGGCGGTGGCGGCGGCTACAGCCGTGGCCGTGGCGGCGAAGAAGGTGGCGGCGGCTACGAGCGCGAAAGCCGCGCCCCGGCTCCGCGTGCTGCCGCTCCTCGCCAGGCGCCTGCGCCGGCCCCGAAGTCGGCCACCGGCTTCGACGACATGGACGACGACATTCCGTTCTGAGTTGATCCCGTCCGTATCCAAGTCTTGATTCCAAGCCCGTGGCGCGCGTCGCCACGGGCTTTTCCGTTTCTGACGCAGCAATATCAAAAAGGGAGGGCTGTGGAGATGACGAAGACAAGGAAATTCAAGGGCGCGAGCCTCAGGCTGGCCGCCGTGCTGGCGCTGGCCATGACAGGCGTGCCGGTTTTGGCGGCCTGCAAGCTGCAGTCGCTGGAGATACCGGTCCGACTCGCCGACGGGCGTCCCATCGCCAAGCTCGGCATCAACGGCACGGAGCTGCCCATGCTGGTCGACAGCGGTGCCTTCTTCAGCATGCTGCCCGAATCGACGGCGGCCCAGCTCGGCCTGGTGCTGCGCCCGCTGCCGACGGGCCTGACCATCGAGGGCTACACCGGCCGCATCGAGGCGCGGATGGCCAAGGTGGACAAGGTCAGCCTGCAGGGCTTCGACATCCCCAATGTGGAATTCGTCGTCGGCGGCAATGAGCTCAATGCCGGCCTCAAGGGCATCCTGGGCCGCAACTTCCTGGCGGTGACTGACACCGAGTACGACCTTGCCAACGGCGTGGTGCGGCTGCATTTTCCGCAGGGGGAATGCCGCGGCGACATGGCCTACTGGGCCGGCGACGCCCCGGTGATCGGCGAGGACCTGGTCGGCCGCGACGACGCCCTGCGCGTGACCGTGCGCATCAACGACCGCCGCTTCAAGGCGGTGCTGGACACCGGCGCGCCGTCCACCTCGATCAAGATCCGTACCGCCCGCCGTGCCGTGGTCGAGGAACAGGACATGACCCTGGTCGGCAAGGTCGGTGGTGCCGGCGAAGGCCGGGTCCGGTCCTGGACCGCCAATGTGGCGAACTTCGAGCTTGGCGGCGAGAAGATCGCCAACAACCGCTTCAGCATCGACGAGACCTCGCAGGGCGATCACGACATGCTGATCGGCCTCGACTATTTCCTGTCGCACCGCATCTATGTCTCGCACAAGCAGCGCAAGCTCTATGCGACCTGGAACGGTGGCCCGGTGTTCGCCAAGCTCGGCGGAGCCGGCGTCAGCAACGAGGAGCATGCGGCCAAGCCCGACGAGCCCGCGGCGGATGACGACCAGGCGCTGGCGAACCGGGCTTCCGCGGCGCTGCTGCGTGGCGACACGGCCAGCGCCTTGCGGGACCTGAACCGGGCCTGCGAACTGGCGCCGCAGCAGGCGAGCCATTTCCATGCCCGCGCCAAGCTGCTGCTGAGCTTGCGCAAGCCCCGCGAGGCCATGAAGGATCTCGACCAGGCGCTGCAACTGGACCCGGCCGGTGGCGAAGCCCGGCTCACCCGGATCATGCTGCGTCAGGCGCTGCGCGACCGCGAAGGTGCATTGGCCGATCTGCAGGAACTCGACATGCGACTCCCGCCCAGCTCCGATCTGCGGGCAGGCATGGCCAGCCAGTACCTCGGGCTGGAGCGCGCCCCTGACGCGCTGCGGCAATGGGAACTCTGGGAACCCACCCATCGCAACGACATCAGGCTGGCCCAGGTACTCAACCAGCGCTGCTGGCTGCGCGCGCGGCTCAACATCGAGCTGGCCAAGGGCCTGGAGGACTGCAAGCAGGCGGTCGACAAGGACGGCACGGAGCCCAGCTATCGCGACAGCCTGGGCTGGACCTACCTGCGCCTGGGCGATGCGAGCCGGGCCCGCAAGGCCTTCGATGCCGCCCTCGAGCGCAAGCCCCTGCCCTGGGCCCACTTCGGCCGTGCGCTGGCGCTGCGCAGCCTGGGCAAGGCGGAAGAGGCCGAGCGCGATTTCGAGGCCGCCCGCCAGCTCAACCCGCGCATTGACGCCGAGGTGAGCAAGGCCGGCTTTGAGGGCCTGGTGCCGGCGCGTCCCTGATCAGGCGGCCGCTTCCAGCCGCAAGCGCAGCCCGCCCGCCGGCCGCAAGGTGACCGCCAGCCGCGGCACCGGCTCGGGCTCGCCATCGACCAGCCGCAGCCGCCAGCGCTGCAGCAACTGGGCAGCCAGGATCTGCATCTCCAGCATCGCGAAATGCTGGCCCAGGCAGACGCGCGGGCCCTGGCCGAAGGGCAGGTAGGCGCCGCGCGGAATCTCATGCGGAGCGCCCGGCAGGAAGCGCTCGGGCCGGAACTCGTCCGGCCCCTCGGGCCAGCTGCGCGGGTCGCGGTGCAGCAGCCAGGGCGTGATGCGGACCATGGTGCGTCGCGGGATCCGCAACTGACGGCCGTCGTTCAGCGTCAGGTCGACGTCGCGGGTCAGGCGCCGTGTCAGCAGGGCTGCGGCCGGCGGATACAGCCGCATCGCCTCCTTCAGCGTGGCGGTCAGCCAGGGCAGCTTGACCATTTCCTCGGGCACCGGCGTGCGACCGGCCAGCGCCTGGGCCACCTCGTCGGCTGCCCGCTGCTGGGCCTCGGGATGGCGCGCCATCAGCCAGCTCCACCAGAGCAGGGCCGTGGCGCTGGTCTCATGGCCGGCCTGGAAGCTCAGCATGCATTGGTCGAACACCTCCTGCTCGCTGAGTGCGCCGCCGCCTTCGTCGTCGCGTACCGAGAGCAGCATCCCCAACAAGTCGCTCAGCTGCTCGCCGGAGTGGCGGCGTTCGTTGATGCGTTCATGCAGCAGGCCATTGATCAGGGCCAGGGCCCGGCGCTTGCCGGCCTTACCGGGCAGCGGCAGCCAGTCGGGCAGGGTGGCGGGCCAGAACATCTCGCGCAGCCCGATCTCGCTGAGCCGTTGGACGGCCGCCGCCGCCTCGTCGGTGTTTGGGCCTATGGGCCGGCTGAACAAGGTGCGCGAGATCACGTCCATGGTCAGCCGGCTGAACAGTCCGTCCATGGCGATGATGCCGGGCTGCAGCTCGGACAGCCCGGCCTCGCCGGCCTCGGCCATCAGCGCGGCATAGCCGGCCACCTTTCTGGGCGTGAAGGCCTGCATCAGCAGCCGGCGCTGGCGCTGCCAGGTGGCGCCCTCGGTCACCAGCACCGACTGCCCCACAGATTCCGAGAACACCTCGGTGCCGCGCTCCCAGCGAATCAGTGCGTCTGCATGCTCCACCATCAGCCGGCGCACCAGCTCGGGGTCGAACAGGTCCAGCGTCTTTTCGGACAGTATGGGCAGGCGCACCATGTCGCCCTGCTCTTGCTTGAGCCGGGTCAGCAGGCCGAGGTAGTCGCGGCTCATGTCCGACAGCGCGGACAGGCCCAGCCACCGGTTGGCCGGGCTGGGGAGGTCGTCGTAGTGCAGGGGTTCCATGGGCTGCATGCTCGCGCGCCACGGCCCGGCCGTCTTGAACGATTGCGACACAATGCGCCGCACCATGATGGAAGACGGCGCCCGCCTCTGGCTGCCCCCGCTGAGCCTGGCGGGCTGCGTGCGGGCCGGCTTTCTGCGCGACACCCGCGGACTCGCCCTGCAAGGCGAGGAGCTGGACACCTACTACCCGGCCTCGCCCCTGGTCGTGCTCACCTGGACCTGGGGCGGCTCGGCCGAGTGGCTCGGCACGCCCGGCTTCGTGCCGCCCTCGCCGGGCTTCCGGGTCTGGCCGGTGGGCCTGAGCGGGCCGGTCACCGGGCCCTGCCATCTGCGGGTGGCGGCCGAAGGCGTGCATGGCCTGCAGCTGATGTTCCTGCCGGATGCCTTTCGGGCCCTGACCGGGATTGAGGCCGGGCCCCTGGTCAACCGCTGCGTCGATGCGGCCACGCTGCTGCCGCCGGAATGGCAGGCCTGGGCCGTATCTTTGGCCGGCTTGAGCAACGACGACGCCCGCCTAGCCGCCATCGAGGCCTTCATCGCGCCGCGCTGGCAGGCGCTGGCGGCTTCGTCCCATACCGGTCAGCGCTACAGCCAATGGCTGGAGGCCCTGGCCGTGCGCGCCGCCGGCAGCACCGCCGGGCGCAGCCTGCGGCAGTTCGAGCGCCGCATCAAGACCTGGGCCGGCATTCCCATGCGCGAGCTGCGGGCCGTGTCGCGCGGCGAGCAGGCCTTTCTGGCGGCCGTCGCCGACGGCCCGGCGCCCTCCTGGGCCGAGCTGGCCGTCGAGGCCGACTATGCCGACCAGTCGCACCTGTGCCGCGAGACCCGCCGCCTGACCGGCTTCAGCCCCGAGGACCTGCGCCGCCGCATGCGCAGCGAGCTGGCCTTCTGGCCCTACCGGCTCTGGACCTGAGTCCGCGTTAACCAGGGCTTGCTCGACCGGTTTCTTTATGTGACTATTTGGTCACCTATGAAGACCGACGAACTCGACGCCACCTTCCACGCGCTCGCCTCCGAGCCGCGGCGGCGCATGCTGGACTGGCTGGTCCGGGAGCCCGGCTGCAACGTCGGGCGGCTGTGCGAATGCTTCGAGGGCGAGCTCAGCCGCTTCGGCGTGATGAAGCATCTGCAGGTGCTGGAGCGCGGCAACCTGGTGATCTCGCGCCGCGAGGGCCGCGAGCGCCTGCTGTGGTTCAACGCCGCGCCGCTGCAGCTGATCCACGAGCGCTGGACCACCGAGCTGAGCGCCTACTGGGCGCCGCGCCTGACCGCGCTGAAGTACGCGGCCGAAGGCGCCGAGGTCCATTCCCTGTTTCCTGCCACCTCCCAGAGGAGTTCCCGCAAATGAGCAACGACCGCCTGTTCCGCATCACCATAGAAGCGCCGATCGAGCGCATCTGGCGCGAGCTGACCAAGACCGACGAGGCCCAGGGTGCGGTCTTCAACGCCTGGCTGCACACCACGGTGCTGGGCCCGGGCGCGCCGCTGCAGATGCGCACCGGCACCGGCAAGAACGTGATCGTCGATGGCCGGGTGCTGGTCTGCGATCCGCCGCGCCATTTCGCCCACACCCACCGCTTCACCCAGCATGACGACCCGGTCTGCGAGGTGCATTACGAGCTCAAGGAGCTGGGCGGCGGCCAGGTCGAGGTGGTGCTGCGCGTGGTCGGCCTGCCGGCGGGCACGGCCACCGGCAAGAGCATGGAGAGCGGCGGCGACTTCATCCTCAAGCACCTCAAGTTGCTGGCCGAGGGCCGCGGCCTGCCGTTCTCCACCAGGCTGATGTACGGCCTGATGGGCGGCCTTGAATTCATGTTGCCCAAGCGTTGCCGCAGCGACCACTGGCCGCTGCAATCCGGTGCCCACCCAGGAGACTGAAGATGGCTGATCCCCAACAAGCGCTGCTGACGCAGCTGAAGAACATCCAGACCCGCAGCGGCAAGAGCATCGCCCAGCTGCTGGAGGCCCTGGCCGCCAGCGGCAAGACCAAGCACGGCGAGAAGCGCAGCTGGCTGATGGAGCAATACGGCCTGGGCCACGGCGATGCCAACACCGTGGTGCATTTCGTCGACAAGCCGCTGCCGGCGCTGGACGGCTCGGTGCCGGCGGCCGCCGCGGCCGAGCCGGCGGGCGATCCGCTGGACGCGATCTACACCGGCAAGAAAGCAGCGCTGCGGCCGCTGCATGACGCGCTGATGGCCCGCATCGCAGCGCTGGGCGGCTTCGAGATCGCGCCCAAGAAGACCTACCTCAGCCTGCGCCGCAGCAAGCAGTTCGCCATGGTCGGCCCGGCCACGGCCACCGAGGTCGAGGTGGGCCTGAACTGCAAGACGCTGGAGGCCCATCCGCGGCTCAAGCTGCTGGCGCCGGGCGGCATGTGCCAGGCCACGACCCGCATTTCCAGCCTGGCAGAAATCGATGACAGCTTGATGAGCTGGATCGCGCAGGCCTATCAGGCCGCGGCCTAGGCCCGCTGGCTAGAATCCGCGCGCCTCGCCCGGCCCGGATCAAGCAGCACCGGACCGTCCACCCCCTGTTGCGGGGTGGTCGCGGCGGCAATTCCCGATTGTTCGGGGCCCGGACTGGTGACAGAGTGGCGGGCCCTAGCCCCCGTGCCCGGATCCGCTACCCGCCCATGCTGCCCGCCCATCACCGCTCCTGCCGCCCTGCCCGCGGCTTCACCCTGCTCGAACTGCTGGTGGTGATGGTCATCATCGGCCTGCTGGCCGGCTATGTGGGTCCCAGGTTCTTCGGCCAGATCGGCAAGTCCGAGGTCAAGGCCGCCCGGGCGCAGATCGACGCCCTGTCCAAGGCGCTGGACCAGTACCGCATCGATGTGGGCCGCTACCCGGCTACAGAGCAGGGCCTGAACGCCCTGGTGCAGCGCCCCGGCGACGAGCCGCGCTGGGCCGGCCCCTACCTGAGCAAGGCCGTGCCGCAGGACCCCTGGCACCACGACTACGTCTACCGCTCGCCCGGCGAGCATGGCGACTACGACCTGCTGTCCTACGGCCGCGACGGCCGTCCGGGCGGCGAGGGCGAGGACGCCGACCTGGTGAGCTGGTAAGCAGCGGTACCGGCGGCGAAGGCCATGCCCGAATTCCAGGTCAAGCTGTTCCAGGCCGGACAGGCGCAGACGCGCCGGGTCCAGGCCAGCGACCGCCAAGCCGTGGCCGCGGTCCTTGGCGTGCCGCCCCAGCATGTGCTGGAGGTGGTGGAGATCGAGCCGGCCGAGGCCAGTCCGCGCCGCCAGCGCCGCCGCTTCCCCTTGCAACTGTTCAGCCAGGAGCTGGCCGTGCTGCTGGACTCGGGAATTCCGCTGCTGGAAGCCCTGACCACCTTGCGTGAAAAAGAGGCTGTGGCCGAGGTGCGCGCCGCGCTGGAAGCCGTGGCCGAGCAGGTCCAGCTGGGCCAGCCCTTGTCCACCGCCTTGCGCAAGCAGCCCCAGGCCTTTGACGAGCTGATGGTCGCCATAGTCGCCGCCAACGAGCGCACCGGCCAGCTCAGCCTGGCCCTGGCCCAGCATTCGCGCTACCTGGCCTGGGTCGAAGCCCTGCGCGCCAAGCTGATCGCCGCCTGCGTCTACCCGGTGCTGCTGCTGGGCGTGGGCAGCGCCGTCATCCTGTTCTTGCTGCTGTTCGTGCTGCCGCGCTTTGCCGGCATCCTCGACGGCCTGGGCGACCAGTTACCGCTGGGCTCGCGCCTGCTGATCACGTTCGGCCAGACCGCCGGTGCCCATCCCTGGCTGGTGCTGGCCGGCATCGCGGCCTTGATCGCCGGCTTCGTCGCGCTCTTGCGCCATGCCGGCCTGCGCCAGCGCCTGCAAGCCGCCATGTGGACCCTGCCCGGACTCGGCCCGCGTCTGCGCGTGCTGGCCCTGGCCCGGCTGTACCGCAGCCTGGCCATGCTGCTGGGCGCCGGCGTGCCGGTGCTGCCGGCGCTGGAGATCGCCCGCGGCGTCGTGGCCGCGCCCTGGCGGCCCCAGGTCGAGGCGGCGGCCGAGGCGGTGGCGCGGGGCGAACGATTCTCTGAGGCCCTGGAGGCCCAGGGCCTGGCCACGCCGGTGGCGCGCCGCATGGTGCGCGTCGGCGAACGCAGCGGCGAGCTGGCCACGATGCTGGAGCGCGCGGCAGCCTTCCACGACGACGAGGTCGTGCGCCTGACCGAGCTCCTGACCCGCGCCATCAACCCGGCCCTGATGCTGGTGATGGGCGTGCTGATAGGCGGAATCATCGTGCTGATGTACTTGCCCATCTTCCAACTTGTAGAGCAGGTGCAATGACGGATCTCACCTCGCTCAACCACTGGCTGCCGGCCGAGCAAGGCCCCTGGCACCTGGACTTCGAGCGCTGGCCGCAGGCCCAGGCCCAGCGCTGGCGTGCCGTGCTGGCCGTGGGCGCCAACGGCAATGCCGTGCTGCTGGCCGAACGCGAGGCCGACCTGATGCTCCTGCAGAGCGCCGAGGCGCGTTTGCAGCAGCCCATTGCCTGGAAGCGCTGCGAGCCGGTGGCCATCGAGCATTGGCTGGGCGCGGGCGAGGCCGATTTCCGGGCCCTGTCCGATGTCGAGGACGATGCCGGCCTGCTGGGCGACAGCGGCGGCGCCGCCACCGAGGAGCTGTCGGCCCTGCGCCTGTCGGAGCAGGCAAGCCCGGTCGTGCGCCTGCTCAATGCCCTGCTGTACGACGCGCTGCAGGACGGCGCCAGCGACGTCCACATCGAATGCACGGCCCGTGGCGCCGTGGTCCGGCTGCGAATTGACGGCGTGATGAGCACGGTGCGCCAGGTCGAGGGCGCGGCCGTGGCCGAGCAGCTGGTCTCGCGGCTCAAGGTCATGGCCGAGCTCGACATCGGCGAGCGCCGCCTGCCGCAGGACGGCCGCTTCAAGCTCAGGGTGCAGGGCCGCGAGATCGACTTCCGTTTGTCCATCATGCCCAGCGTGTTCGGCGAGGACGCCGTGGTGCGGGTGCTGGACCGCGCTCGCATCGAACAGTCGCAAGGCCAGCTGACACTGGACGCCCTCGGCTTCGACGGCGAGGAGCGCGCCGCGATCCGCGCGCTGGCCCGCCAGCCGCACGGCATGCTGCTCGTCACCGGCCCCACCGGCAGCGGCAAGACCACCACGCTGTACGCCACGCTGGCCGAGATCCATACCGGCCAGGACAAGATCATCACCATCGAGGACCCGGTCGAGTACCAGCTGGCCGGCGTGGTGCAGATCCCGGTCAACGAGAAGAAGGGCCTGACCTTCTCGCGCGGCCTGCGTTCCATCCTGCGCCACGACCCGGACCGGGTGATGGTGGGCGAGATCCGCGACGCCGAGACCGCCCAGATCGCGGTGCAGGCGGCGCTGACCGGCCACCTGGTGTTCAGCACCGTGCATGCGAACAATGCCTTCGACGTGATCGGCCGCTTCATGCACATGGGCCTGGACCTCTACAACGTGGTCTCGGCCCTGAACGCGGTGCTGGCCCAGCGGCTCCTGCGGCTCAACTGCAGCCACTGCTCGCGCACCTGGCATCCGCCGGCCGAACTGCTGGACCGCCACGGTCTGCGCGACGAGGGCCAGTTCAAACGCGGCGAGGGCTGCGGCCATTGCCGCGGCAGCGGCTACCGCGGCCGGCGTGCGGTGGCGGAGCTGCTCAAGCTAGACGACGGCCTGCGCGACCTGATCGCCGCGCGGGCTCCGATGTCTCAGATCAAGGAAGCCGCGCGCAGCCGCGGCATGCGCTCGCTGCGGATGATGGCGCTGCAAAGCGTGGTCCGCGGCGAGACCAGCTTCGAGGAACTGGAACGTGTCACGCTCGAAGACTGACTGGCTTTCCATCGCCGCCTGGCGCCAGCGCCTGCAGGCCCGCTTCGCTCGTTCGCAGCAGCTGTGGCTGCAGGAGGACGGCCAGGTGCGCCGCCTCGACGAAGGCACGGTCGAACCCTGGCAGGACTGGCTCGCCGGCCATGCGGGCTCGGCCATCGAGCTGATTGTTCCGGCTGCCTTGCAGCATCAACTGGTCTGCGAGACCGGCCTGCCCTTGAACGACGAACCGGCCGTGGCGGCCTATGCCCGCCAGCAGTTCGGCCACTACTTCGGCGCGGCCGCCCAGCGCTGGGCCATCGCGCCCTGGCGCAGCGGCGAACGCAGCGGGGCGGTGGCTCTGCAGGGCGTGGATGCCGAGGCCCTGCAGGCCTCGAGCCATGCGGCGCGGGTCGAGTTGCGGGCCATACGGCCGGCCTGGTCGGCCGCCTTGCCGGCCCTGGTGGCCGAGCATGAGGACTGGATGCAGGCCGAGCGGGCCGCGCTGGCCTGGGTCGAGGGGCCGCTGCTGGTCTGGGCCCGCTTCGAGCAGGGCCAGTGCGTAGAGCTGCGCCATCTGCGGCTGCGCGAGGCCACGGTCGAGGCCCTGGCCCAGGCGCTGGACATGCTGCCGCTGAGTGAGAACCGGGTCCTGCTGGCCGGTTTCGGCGTGGCGGGCGACGCCTCGGCGCTGCGCGGCGTGCAGCTCCATGGTCGTATCGATTCGTCGCGTGCCGAGGCCGCGTTGTTCGAGGCGGCACCGGCTCGCCAGTCCAGACTGCCTTCGCCTGACTTCCTGAGTGCGCGTCCTCGTCCATCGCCTTTGGCCTGGCCGGTGGCGGTGACTGGCGCCCTGGTGCTGGCCACGGCTGCAATGTCGGCCTTTGAAAGCCACCAGGCGATGCAGAAGGCCGGCGAGCACCTGGCCCAGCTGCAGCAGAAACCGCAGCCGCGCCGCAGCGCATCGACGGCGAACGCGGGCAAGACGACGCGCCAAGCCGAGCCCGACCAGCGCAGCCTGCGCGAGGCGCAAGCCCTGCTGGCCAAGGACTGGCAGGCCTCGCTGATCGCCCTGGAACGCAGCGGCGCCCAGGCGCAAGTGCAGTGGCTAGCCCTGGACCTGCAGGCCGGCCGCGGCGAGCTGCGTCTGGAAGGCCTGGCCGCCGACAAGGCCATGGCCCTGCAGGCGGCCGAGCTCTTGAGCCGGCAAGGCCTCTGGAGCGAATTGCTGCTGGCCCGCTTGCAGGCCGATGCGGCCGGTGGTGGCCAGCGATTCGAGCTGGCCGGCAAGGGAGGCGCCCGATGACCATCAAGGCCTACCTGACGAGCCTGCGCCGCTTCGGCTGGGTCGGCGGCTTCGGCGCGCTCTGCCTGCTGATCTCGGCCGTGCTGGCCTGGGGGCTGGCACCGCGTTGGGACAGCAAGACCGCCCAGCTCGAAGCCGATATTGGCAAGCTGCAGCAGCGTCTGCGCGTGGAGCAGGCTCGCGGCCAACAGGCGGCGGCCGTCGAGCTCAGCGGCCCGGCCTGGCTGCAGTCCTTGCCGACCGCCGAGCTGCGCCAGCAGCGCCTGGCCGATCTGCTGGACCTGGGCCTCAGGCAGGGCCTGGTCGCGGCCCGCACCGAACACCGCCTGACCAGCGATGCCCTGAGCGGCCTGGAGCGACTGCGAATCACCATGCCGCTGAACGGAACCTATGCCCAGCTGCGGGCCTACATCGAGGCCGCCTTGCTGAAGGACCCGGCGCTGAGCCTGGACGGCCTCAAGCTGCGCCGCGCCTCGGCCCAGACGGCCGAGATGGAAGCCGAGCTGCAGTGGTCCTTGCACAGCCGCCTGGCCGGAGGCGCGCGATGACCAGCAAGAGCGCTATCACGCCGCGCCAGTACCTGCTGGCTGGCGCCCTCGCAGCGACTGTGGCGGCCACGATGTGGGCGGCCCAGCTGGAGAGCGACGAGAACGTCGCGCCCGCGGTGGCTGGCACGCGCCGCGCCGCGGCCAAGGCGCCCGCTCCCGGCCCAGCCGCCAGCGATACGGTGTCGGGCAGCGGCGGCCGCCAGCCCTGGGCGCCGGTCGAATCGCTGGCCGCCTGGGCGCCGCCTCCCCCGCCTCCTCCGCCGCCGGTCCAGGCTGCGGCGCCGGCCGCACCGGTCATGCCGCAAGCGCCCGCCTTCCCCTACCAGCTGATAGGCCGGATGGAAGAGCAGGGCGGCAAATCGCAGGCCCTCTTGTCCAGCCCCAACCGCACGCTCAGTGCCCGGGTCGGCGAAACCATAGACGGCCAATGGCGGGTCGAGCGCATCGACGCCCAAGGCCTCGCCCTGATCTGGCTGCCGGCCCAGCAGCCCCAAACCATTTCCTTCAGGCCCATCCCATGAGAGAAGCTGCTGCCTTCGCAAGTCCGCTGACTCGCCTCCTTCCCTTGCTGGCCCTGGTGCTGGCGGCCTGCGGCCATCCGGCGCTGCGCGAGGCCGAGGAACTGCGCCGCGGCAACCAGCTGCCGCAAGCCTGGACCGTGCTGGACCAGGCGGCCCGCCAGAACCCCGGCGACAAGGAACTGCGCCTGGCCCAGGCCCGGGTGCGCGAGCAACTGGTCAATCAGCTGCTGATGCAGATCGAAGGCCTGCGCGCCGCGCGCCGCTGGGAGGCTGCCCTGCAGCTGGTGGCTCGGCTGCGCGAGGTCGATCCCAAGCAGCCGCGCCTCGAAGGCCTGGAGCAGGAGCTCGCGCGCGGCCAGCGCTATGAGGTCCTGCTGCAGCAAGGCCAGGCCCGGCTGCGCGAAGGCAGGCTGGAGCAGGCCGAGCAGCTGGCGCGCCAGATCCTGATCGAGACGCCCTCCCATCCCGGCGCCAAGCTCTTGATGAGCCAGGTCGCGCAGAGCCGGCCGCTTGAGGGGGTGGGCAGCGAGCTGGGCCCGGCCTTTCAGAAGCCGGTGACGCTGGAGTTCCGCGAGGCGCCACTGCGCCAGGTGTTCGAGGCCCTGGCTCGCTCCAGCGGCATCAACTTCGTGTTCGACAAGGATGTGCGCGCCGACGCCAAGGTCACGGTCTTCCTGCGCAATGTGACGCTGGACGAGGCCATGCGCATCGTGCTGACCACGCAGCAGCTGGACCGCAAGCTCTTGAACGAAAGCTCGGTGCTGGTGTTCCCCAACAACGCCGCCAAGCAGCGCGAGCACCAGGAGCTGGTGACCCGCACGCTGTACCTGACCAATGCCGAGGCCAAGCAGGTGCAGGCGCTCTTGCGCACCATCGCCAAGGTGCGCGACATCCACATCGACGAGCGGCTCAATCTGCTGGTGGTGCGTGACACGCCCGAGGTGATGCGCCTGGTGGAGAAGCTGATCGCCTCGGTGGACCTGCCCGAGCCCGAGGTGATGCTGGAGGTCGAGGTGATGGAGCTGGCCAGCGACCGGCTCGACTCCATGGGCCTGCAGTGGCCCGAGACGGTGCAGTTCGGCCTGCCCGGCGTGGCCGCCGGCTCGCAGGTGCTCCTGAACCAGCGCGACAACTTCCGCGGCAGCATCGTCAACCCGGCCCTGCTGGCCACGGTCAAGGGCACGGCCGGCAATACCAATCTGCTGGCCAATCCCAAGATCCGGGTGCGCAACCGCGACAAGGCCCTGGTCCACATCGGCGAGAAGCTGCCGGTCTTCACCACCACCTCCACCGCCAACGTGGGTGTGTCGGCCAGCGTGCAGATGCTGGACATAGGCCTCAAGGTCGAGGTCGAGCCCACGGTGCAGCTGGACGGCGACGTGACCATCAAGGTGGGCCTGGAGGTCAGCAACCTGATAGGCCAGGTGCCGGGCCCCTCGGGCTCGGTGGCCTACCAGACCGGCACGCGCCGCATCAACACCTCGCTGCGCCTGGCTGACGGCGAGACCCAGATCCTCGCGGGCCTGATCAACGACGAGGACCGCCGCAAGTCCAACGGCGTGCCGGGCCTGGCCTCGCTGCCGCTGCTGGGCAAGCTGTTCGGCCTGCAGACCGATACCCGCAACAAGACCGAGATCGTCCTGCTGATCACGCCGCGCATCCTGCGCAACCTGTCCCTGCCCGACGCCGCGCAGGCCCAGCTGCCCTCGGGCACGGACGCCCTGCCCGGCGCCTTCTCCACCTTGCTGCGTCCGCAGGCCAAGGCGGCCGTGGGCATGAGCAATGCGTCTGGCAGCGCCGGCGCGGCACCGCGTCAGGCCGCCGAGGCCCAGGAAGCGCGGGTGCAGCTGGACGTGACGCCGCAGGTGGCCGTGGGCGGCACGGTGTCGGTGGCGCTGAAGAACGACAGCGGTCTCGCAGTCCGTGGCGAGATCGAGTTCGACCCGGCGCGGCTGCAGCCGGCCGTGGGCAATGCCAGCGGCACGCCGGGCCGCATCCCCTTCGAGATGGTGCCGCGCGGCGGCCATGTGCTGCTGCTGCGACCGCAGCCCGGCACGGCGGGCCAGGTGCTCAATGTGTCGGTGGTCAACCTGACCGCCAGCGGCGTGAATGGCGAGAACGCCACGGTGCGGCTCGAAGGCAGCGGCATGGTGGCCGTCGAAGCGAGCAAGTGAGCCAGGCATGAAGCAGGGGCGCGGCTTTACCTTGGTCGAGATGCTGGTGGTGCTGGCCATCGTCGGCGTCCTGGCCTCGGCCGCGCGGCCCTTGCTGATCTACTCGGTGCAGCGCAGCCAGGAGTTCCAGCTGCGCGAGGCCCTGCGCCAGCTGCGCGGTGCACTCGATGCCTACAAGCGCGCCAGCGACGCCGGCCAGATCGTGCGTGCGGTCGATGCCTCCGGCTATCCGCCCACGCTGCGGTCTCTGGTCGAGGGTGTGCCCGACCAGAAGTCGCCGCGCGGCGAGAAGATCTATTTCCTGCGCCGCCTGCCGCGCGATCCCTTTGCCGAGCCTGGCGTGGCGGCCGAAGAGACCTGGGCCCTGCGCGCCTACGAAACGCCGCCCGATGCGCCGCGGGCCGGACGCGATGTGTTCGACGTCGCCAGCCGTTCGGACCGCAAGGCGCTGGACGGCTCGCGCTACCGCGATTGGTGAGCACCTCATGAAGCACAACGCGCGCGGCTTTACCTTGATCGAGCTGATCGTCGTGATGGCGATCGTGGCCCTGCTGGCCGGCCTGGTCGCGCCGCGCTATTTCGCCAGCCTGGAGCGCTCGCGCGAGGTGGCGCTCAAGACCTCGCTGGCGACGATGCGCGACGCCATCGACCAGTACGCGGCGGACCGCGGCCAGTACCCCGATTCGCTGCAGGCCCTGGTCGATGCCCGCTACCTCCGCGGCGTGCCGGAGGACCCGGTCAGCGGCAAGCGCGACTGGCTGGAGCTGCCGCCGCCGAACGACGCCATGCTGAAGGGCCAGCTCTTCGATGTGCGCAGCAGCGCGCCGGGCCGTGCCAGCGATGGCCAGCTCTATGCGGACCTGTGAGCGCTCGGCGCCGAGGGCGCGCGGCTACAGCTATCTGGCGCTGCTGTTTTTCGTCGCCATCACCTCGGCGGCGCTGGCGGCCCTGGGCCGGCAGTGGAGCATCGCGGCCCAGCGTGAACGCGAGCGCGAGCTGGAGTTCCGCGGCCATGAGATCCGCCGCGCCATAGAAGCCTATCTGGCGGCCACGCCGGCCGGCCAGGCCGGCGTGCTGCCACGCGAGCTGGACGACTTGCTGGTGGACCGCCGCGGCATGCACGAGCTGCACCACTTGCGCCGCGCCTATGTGGATCCGTTCACCGGCCAGGCCGATTGGGAACTGCTGCCGGCGCTGGACGGCCGGCCCGGCTTCCTGGGCGTGCGCAGCCGCTCCGACCAGCTGCTGCTGTCGCGCAGCAAGCCCGATCAGGACGAGGCCGAGCGGGCCAGCAGTCGCGTCTACATGGCGCGCCCGGCCCTCGGCGCTCCCGGCCAGGCGGTCGCACCACCGCAGTAGCCGCCCATCCCCCCGAGTTGCGGGGCGGGCAATAACGGATGTACGCCACGGGCGCAGTCCGCACAATCCGCCCGGAGTCGATCTCGGCCTGGGAAGTACCGAAGCTCGACCAGAGGACTGCCGGTCCGCCCTCCAGAACAAACCGCCCCTGAGCGGGGATGCGGGCCCTGGCAGATAGGAGACGCCGTCGCAGCAAGTGACGGTAACAAGAGGGATTACTGATGCGATCGATATCCAAGAGCGCCCTGGCGCTGGCTGCCGCATGCCTGTTCGGCAGCGCGGCGGCGGCCCCGACCACCACCTATGGCATTGAGTTCGAGGGTTCCGACGTGAGCCTGCGCTCCTTCGGCGCCAAGCAGGGCTTTGCCGAAGGCCGCTTCGCCTTCACCGCCACCGATCCCTGGAACGGCCAGGGACTCGTCGGTGCCGGCATCTCTGGTGCCAGCAACTGCGAGTACATGATCTGCCCCAGCCGCGGCTCGTCCTACTACGGCGTCTTCAATGACGGCGGCCTGCTGATGGAAGGCCGTGACGGCCAGAGCTTCCAGCTGAGCGGCTTTGCGGCGGCCTTCATTGCGCCGGCGTTCGACTACAGCCTGGTCGGCCAGGTCGGCCGCCTGCTGGTCGCCGGCACCACGGCCGATGGCCTGTTCAACCAGAGCTTCGAACTGCAGGGCCTGCGCGAAGACGGTCGTTCCGCCTTTGCCAACTACAGCTTCGATGCGGCCTTCCAGCAGCTGCAGCTGAGCAGCGTGCATTTCAGCGCCTGCATCTACGACGAGAACCATGGCTGCGCCAACGACGCCAGCTACAACCTGGCGCAGTTCGGCCTGGACAGCATCCAGGTCGTGCCCGAGCCGGGCAGCCTGGCCCTGCTGGGCCTGGGTCTGGGTGCCGTGGTGTTCTCCAACAAGCGCCGCCCGCGCGTCCAAGCCTGAGGAGCGACCATGATCAAGAACAACAAGCGTCCCTCCGCCCTCACGCTGCTGAGCCTGGCCGCCCTGGCCCTGATGGCTGGCGCCGCCTGTGCCGATGACGACACACGCCGGCCCTATGTGGTCCAGCTGGCCGATGCGCCGGCCGCCTCCTATGCCGGCGGCGTGGCCGGCCTGGCTGCGACCAAGCCCGCCAGTGGCTCGCGTCTGAACCTGAGCGCCAGCGCGGTGCAGGACTACATCCGCTATGTCGAAGCCAGGCAGGACCAGGTGCTGGGCAATGTCGGCACGGTCGAACCCCTCTACCGCTACTCGCTGGTGTTCAATGGCTTCGCCGCCATGCTGACCGATGCCGAGGCTCGCTCGCTCAAGAGCAACCCGGCGGTGGCCGCGGTTGAAGTCGACGTGCCGCGCGCGCTGGACACCAACTACACGCCGACCATGCTGGGCCTGAACGCCCCTGGCGGCCTGTGGTCGCAGCTGGGCGGTACCGCCGGTGCCGGCGAGAACGTGGTCATTGGCGTGATCGACGGCGGCGTCTGGCCCGAGAACCCCTCGTTCGCCGACCGCGTCGACGAGCAGGGCCGTGCCACGCATGATCCGGCGGCACGCGTCGCCTATGACGCGCCGCCGGCCAGCTGGAAGGGGGCCTGCGAGGCCGGCCAGGCCTTCGACCCGGCTCGCCACTGCAACAACAAGCTGATCGGCGCCCGCGTCTTCAACAAGACCTTCCTGCAGGAAATCGCCAAGGCCAGCCAGTCGGTGCACACGGCCGAATTCCTCTCGCCGCGCGACAACGGGGGCCACGGCACGCACACGGCCTCGACCGCCGGTGGCAATGCCAATGTGGTGGGCGTGATCGGCAACGGCCAGGCGCCGGTCAACGGCATCTCGGGCATGGCGCCGCGTGCCCGCGTGGCCGTCTACAAGGTCTGCTGGACCCGCTACAACGCGGCCACGACCTCGCCCGACCCGCGCTGGCCCGGCTACCAGAACGGTTGCTACAGCTCCGACTCCATCATGGCGATCGAGCAGGCGATCAAGGACGGCGTGGACGTGCTGAACTACTCGATCAGCGGCTCCAGCACCAACGTGGCCGATTCGGTCGACGTGGCCTTCAAGGCCGCGGTCGATGCCGGCGTGTTCGTGGCGGCCTCGGCCGGCAATGCCGGCCCGGCCAATACCGTGGCCCACCTGGCACCCTGGATGACCACGGTCGGCAATTCCACGCACGACCGCATCTTCATGGGCACGGTCGAGCTGGGCAGTGGCGCCAAGATCGACGGCGCCTCGTCCAATGCCTTCAGCGCCAGCGCCCCGCTGGTCCATGCCAAGGATGCCGGCGTGGCCGGCCTCACGGCCGCCGAGCAGGGCTTCCTGGCTCAATGCTTCGGCGACCTGGATGCCACCAACGCCAGCCTGGGCTGGACCAAGCGCAGCCTGCTGGATCCGTCCAAGGTGGCGGGCAAGATCCTGGTCTGCGACCGTGGCAACAACGTGCTGGTCAACAAGAGCGGCAATGCCAAGACGGCGGGCGCCACGGGCATGGTGCTCACCAACGTGGCGGGCTTTGCCGACACGGTGATCAACCAGGCCCATGTGCTGTCCACCGTGCACATGAGCACCGCCAACGGCACGGCGCTCAAGGCCTACATGGCCGCCAACCCGGGCACGGCCAGGGCCTCGCTGGGCAATGTGCGCGGCGAACGCGACCCCACGCTGTCGGCCCCGGCCATGGCGGACAGCTCCTCGCGCGGTCCGAACCAGGGCAACCTGAACATCCTCAAGCCCGACCTGACCGCGCCCGGCAGCTCCATCCTGGCGGCCTACACGCCGGACTACACGGTGGCCGAGCATGATGCCATGATCGCCAGCGGCCAGGCCGGTCGCGCCAACTGGGACCTGCTGAGCGGCACCTCCATGTCCTCGCCCCATGTGGCGGGCCTGGGTGCGCTGCTGATCCACAAGTACCCGGACTGGTCGCCGGCGCGTGTGCGTTCGGCCCTGATGACCACCGGTCGTCAGGTGGTCAACACGCTGACCGGTGTCCAGCAGGGCAACCTGCCCTGGGGCCGCGGCGCCGGCTTCGTCCAGCCCAATCTGGCGGCCGACCCCGGCCTGGTCTATGACCTCTCGTCGGACGACTACAACCGCTTCCTGTGCGGTGTCGGCCAGGCGGGCGTGGTGGCCTCGGTCAACCTGCAGCCGGGCATCAACTGCGCGACGCTGGGCTCCATTGCCGCCACCGACCTGAACCTGCCTTCGCTGACGGCCTCCAACGTGCTGGGCACGCTGACGCTGAACCGCAAGGTCACCAACGTCGGCAACAACACGGCCACCTACAACGCCACCAGCAGCCTGCCGGGCTTCACGGTGCAGGTCACGCCGGCCACGCTGACGCTGGCGCCGGGCGAGTCGGGGAGCTACCAGGTCAAGCTGACCCGCAGCACGGCGGCCCAGGGCGCCTGGCAGTTCGGCGAGCTGCTGTGGAGCGACGGCGTCCACAACGTGCGCAGCCCGCTGTCCGCTCGGGCCAACCTGGTCGCGACCCCGGCGCTGCTGCGTTCCACCGCCGCGGCAGGCAGCAAGCAGTTCCCGCTGGGCACCGGCTTCGACGGCGCGATCACGGTGGTCAAGGGCATGCGGCCGGCCAGCATCAGCGCCGGCACGGCCACGGGGGTCAATACCGGCGCTTCGGCGGCCGTAGGAGCGGCCTGCGTGGCGGGCAACACCGAGTCGGTCAAGGCCTATCCGGTCAGCATTCCGGCCGGCACCCTGGTGGCGCGCTTCTCGCTCTACGGGTCGGAAACCAGCGGCTACGCGGCCGGCAAGTACGACGACATGGACCTGGTGATGGTCAACAGCGCAGGCACCGTGGTCGGCTATGCCGGCGTGGCGGGCAGCGACGAGACCATCCAGCTGACTGCGCCGGCGGCCGGCAACTACAAGGTCTGCGTCGTCGCCTACCAGCATGCCACCGGAGCCAACAGCACCAGCTACAAGCTGAACGCCTGGGTCGTGCAGGGCAATACCTCGGATGCCACCGGCAACCTGAACGTGCTGATGCCCTCGCGGGCCTATGTGGGCCGCACCGCCTCGGCCAGCATGAGCTGGTCGGGCTTGTCGGCGAACAGCCGCTACCTCGCGGCCGTGGGCATCGTGCCGCCGGGCCAGAGTGCGGTGGCCGCCACGACGGCCCTGCTGGTCGAGACCGGCAGCGCCTTGCCCGAATCGGCCCAGGTCAACGGCAGCCGCGGCAGCGGTGAGCAAAGCGAGTGATCTAGCAAGCAGTAGAAGCGGTCAGCCGCAGGCCGCCATGTCGCGAGGCATGGCGGCCTTTCTGTTGGCCTCGTGGATTCAGCGGATCAGTTCGGCGCCGCGCGCCGCGCTGCTGCGCAGTTCACAGCGCGATGGCTTGCCTGGCTTGCAATAGGCGCCGGGGTCCGCAACCACGGCGCAGTCCGACACCATGCCGCTGCGCTGGGCCTCGGCCTTCTCGGCGGCGGCCTGGCGCTGGGCCAGGTCCTTGATGCGGGCTTCGCTGCCCTGCTTGCTGGACCAGGCCAGGTAGCCGGCCGGTCCGCCGCAGGCCTTGTGGCCGACGGCCAGGCTGCGGCACTGGGCGTCGCTGTCGCAAACGGCCTCGCCGATCTCGGCCTTGAGCTGCGCATGCAGGCTGCGGGCCTCGCTGGCGGAGGGTGGCGGCGCGGCGCTGCAGGCGCTGATCAGCAGGGGCAGCAGCAGGAACAGGGGAGGGTGGTGCAGGCGTGGCATGGGCCGATGCTGAGGCCTGCTCCGCTGGCTGGCAAGCCGGAGCTTGTTAGCATCGCGCCGTGCCGACCCAGCTCCTGACACCCCGCTTCGCCCTCGCTGCATGGCTCGGCCTTGCCGGCCTGCAGCCAGCCCTGGCTGCTCCGCCGGCCACAGCGCCCGCTTCGGCGCCTGCATCGGCAGCCGCGTCTGCGCCGTCGCGCAAGCCGTCGCCCGACTGCCCGGGGCTGCCAGATCCGGAAAGGATCCTGCAGGCCTTCAATGTCGCGCGGGCCACGCCGCGTGTCTGCACCGGTGAATCGCCGATCTCGGCCGGCCCCTTGCGCTGGGATGCGCGATTGTTCAGCAGCGCCAGGATCTCGGCCGAGCAGATGTCCGACCGAGGCCGCCTGAGCCACACCGGCGCCAGCCTGCGCGAGCGCACCGGCCAGGTCGGCTACCGGATGCGGCTGGCCGGCGAGAACCTGGGCGTGGGACACCGCGACCTGGCCGGCGTGCTCGCGCATTGGCTGGACAGCCCCGAGCATTGCGCCAACCTGATGGACGACAAGTTCCAGGACATGGCCCTGGCCTGCGTGGCCGGCGGCCCGCCCTACGAGCGCTACTGGGTGCTGCTGCTGGGGCGGGAGCAGGGGCAGGGGCGCTGAGGCCGAGCGGGCTTCAGATCCACCCCAGATCAATCGCCCTCAGCACCGCCTGCGTGCGGTCCCTGACGCCCATCTTGGAGAACACCGTCGAGCAGTGGTTCTTGATCACGCCCTCGCTGTTGCCCAGCAGGGCGGCGATCTCGGTGTTGCTGCGGCCGCTGGCCACCAGGCGCAGCACCTGCAGTTCCTTGGGCGAGAGCGGGTCGGGCTGGGGCGTGGCGCTGAAGGCGCGTTCGCCGCTGTGGCGCTCGATGCGCTCGGTGATCAGGGGGCGCAGCGCCGTGCCGCCGCCGGCCACGTCGCGCAGCGACTGGGCCAGCACCTCGGGGCTGGTGGCCTTGAGCAGGAAGCCGCGGGCGCCGGCCGAGACGGCCTCGTCGAAGGCGGCGCTGTCGTCGAAGGTGGTCAGCAGCAGCACCGGGATCTTCAGCGCCCGCGCGGCCAGGGCGCGTATCAGGCCCACGCCGTCCATGCGCGGCATGCGCATGTCCGACAGGATCACGTCGGGCAATTGATCGGCGCTGGCAGCGGCAATCCATTCCATGGCCACGGCGCCGTCGGCGGCTTCGCCGACCAGCTGGATTTCCTCATGCAGGGCCAGCAAGCCCTTGAGGCCCTCGCGGACCAGGTGCTGGTCCTCGACCAGCAGCAGCTTGATGGGATTGGGATGCGTGTGGGTGCTCTTGCTCATGGCTGTTTTGGGGCGTTGGTCACGCCGCTCGGGGGCAGTGCAATTCAATTTCAAAGCCCGGCTGCAGGACCTGCGTCTGCAGGCTGCCGCCCAGCTCGCTCATTCGTTCGGCCATGCCGTTGAGCCCGTTGCCGGGCTTGAGGGCAGCGGCGCCGGTGCCGTTGTCCTGCACGGTCACCCGCACCTGGTCGGCATCGGGCGCCGCCAAGCATATGCGGATTTCGGTGGCGTGCGAATGCCGGACCGCGTTGGTCACGGCCTCCTGCACGCAGCGCAGCAGGGCATGGGCGGCGCGCGGACCAAGGTCGCGGGCCTCGGGCGCAATGGCCAGCAGGATGCGCGGATGGCTGATGCCTTCGGCCAGGGCCTGCAGGGCGCTGCTGAGGTCGATGCGCTGGGCGCTGCGCTCGGCCGAGACGGCGGCCCGCACGTCGGCCAGCATGGCAGCCGCCCCTTCCTGGGCGCGCGACACGGCGAGGGCGGCGCCGCCGGCGTCGTCGCGCTTCAGCAGGGCCGAGCCCAGCTGCAGCTGCAGGTTCAGGGCGGTCAGGTGGTGGCCGACCACGTCATGCAGCTCGCGCGCCATCAGCTGGCGTTCGGCATAGCGCATCTGCTCGGCCTGCCAATGCTCGGCGCTCACCCGCTCGGCCAGCATGACCTGCAGCCAGCGGCGCTTCTCGGTCTCGGCAGCGGCCATGCGGCCCAGGCCGAAGGCCAGGCCATGCAGGGCCACCAGGGCCATCAGCTGCGACAGGGCGTTGATCCAGATCGGCAGCTCCGAGTTCAGCAGTTCGGCGCGCTGGCTGTCGCTGGGCAGAAGCAGGTAGAGCAACAGGCCTATGACCACCTGGGCCAGGCCGAAGCCCAGGGCCTGTCGGCTGCGCAATTGCACCGAGGCCAGGGCGGTGACCAGGAAGGGCAGGCCCGGCGTCACGGCCAGGGCCAGGGCATTGAGGCCGATCAGGCCGGCCAGCGCATGGCGGGGCGGCAGCTCGTCGGCCTGCTGGGTCAGGCGCCAGCAGCCGTAGGCGAACAGGGCCAGCAGGGCCAGGCAGGCCAGCAGCAGGCCCAGGTCGTCGCTGGCGCCGCCGAGCCGGCGGTAGAGGTTGGGCAGGATGCCGTCGTAGGCATCGGTGCGGCGACCGGCCAGGGCGGCGCCGGCGGCGATCAGCTCAAGCAGGCAGACCGACAGCGCGGCAATGCGCAGCACGACCCCGGGGCGGGACATGTGCTGGAGCAGGCGTTCAAATCGTTCCACGTTGCGCAACTGCAAAAGCCGCGAAGAATGCCAGGGGCCTGACTTTGTGCTCCGTGCCGATCGTCATGCGATCCCCGGACTCAGGGCTCGGCCCCGACGATCACGCCGCCACCCAGGCAGACCTCGCCGTCGTAGAGCACGGCGCTCTGGCCCGGCGTCACCGCCCATTGCGGGTCGGCGAAGCGCAGCAGGAAACGGTCGGGCGGCAGGCTGGCGAACTGGCAGGCCGCATCCTGCTGGCGGTAGCGGCTCTTGGCGGCCAGCTGCTCCTCGCCCGGCGCGGCGCCGCTGCACCAGCTGAGGTCGTCGGCCACCAGCACCCGGCTCTGCAGCAGAGGGTGGTCATGGCCCTGGACCACGACCAGGGTGTTGGTCTCCATGTCCTTGCGGGCCACGAACCAGGGCTCGTGCTCGCCACCGCCACGCGGCGCGCCCTTCTCCTTGACTCCGCCTATGCCCAGGCCCTGGCGCTGGCCCAGCGTGTAGAAGGACAGGCCCAGGTGCTCGCCCAGCTTGCGGCCGCGCTCGTCCTTGATGGCACCCGGCTGGTGGGCCAGGTAGCGGTTCAGGAATTCGCGGAACGGCCGCTCGCCAATGAAGCAGATGCCGGTCGAGTCCTTCTTCTTGGCATTGGGCAGGCCGATGTCCTCGGCGATGCGCCGCACCTCGGTCTTGCGCAGCTCGCCGACCGGGAACAGGGTCTTGGCCAGCTGGGCCTGGTTGAGCCGGTGCAGGAAATAGCTCTGGTCCTTGCTGTCGTCGAGTCCCTTGAGCAGCTGGGTCCCGCCGGAGTCCAGGGTCCGCACCCGCGCGTAGTGCCCGGTGGCGATCTTCTCGGCGCCCAGGCGCATCGCATGGTCCAGGAAGGCCTTGAACTTGATCTCGGCATTGCACAGCACGTCCGGATTGGGCGTGCGGCCGGCCTGGTACTCGCGCAGAAAGGCGGCGAACACGCGGTCCTTGTAGTCGGCCGCGAAGTTCACATGCTCGATCTCGATCCCGATCACGTCGGCCACGGCCGCGGCATCGACGAAATCGACATTGGACGAGCAGTACTCGCTGTCGTCGTCGTCCTCCCAGTTCTTCATGAAGATACCGACCACCTCGTGGCCGGCTTGCTTCAGCAGATAGGCGCTGACGGCGGAATCGACCCCGCCGGACAGGCCGACGACGATCCTCTGTTTCTTCGGGGACGCGGAACTCATGATGGCCGCGATTGTCCCAAAGCCGCCCGAGGCCCGGGCGGCTGGGGCTTTCTACCGATCAGGGCTTGGCCGGCTTGAACAGCAGGCGCAGGGCCTTCAGCGCCGCCGGGTGGTAGATGGTGGCGTGGGTCTCGGCCGGCATGGCCTCGTGCTGCCAGCCCTTCAGCTTGGCGTCCTTGAGCACGGCGATGAAGCGTCGCACCGGCGCGTAGATCGTCGGCTCGCTGCTGTTGGCGATGTAGAGCGGCTTGGGCGGCAGCGGGGCGTAGCGCAGCCGCGTCTTGAGCGTGGTGGTCAGGGCTTCCTTGTTCCACCACAGGCTGGGGTCGAAGGCGATGTAGTGGTCGAACAGCTGCGGCTCCAGTGCCCAGGTCTCGACCACGAACAGCCCGGCCAGCGATTCGCCTATCAGGGCGCTCTCGTTCGTCGTGCGGTAGCGGGCCTTGATGGCCGGCATCAGCTCCTCGCGGATGAATTGACGGAAGGCGGCCGAGCCACCGACCCGCGGCGCGATCTTGCGGTCCGAGGCCTGCTCGGTGGGGCCGGTCAGGTCGCGGCGGCGCTCGGTGTTCTCTATGCCGACCAGGATGAAGGGCCGCATCGTGCCGTTGGCCATGGAGACCTGCAGCAAGCCGGCCAGGTGCAGGAAGTCCTCGGCCAGGCCGCCGTCGGGCATCAGCATCACCGGGAAGCGTGCGTTGGGCTGCTCGGCATAGCCTGCCGGCAGGTAGACGTTGATGCGGCGGGTCTCGGCCAGGACCTTGGAGTCCAGCTTCAGGCTCTCGCCTATCACCAGCGGCTCGACCTGCAGTTCGGTCGCGAAGGAGGGCGTGCCGGCCAGGGCGAGGGCGGCGGCCAGCAGCGAGCGGCGGAGGATTTGCATGCGGCGCAGTGTAGGAGCGGGCCGGGCGCTCAGTCGCTGGCCATGCCGGCCTGCTGCAGGTGGGCGTGCAGCGCATGGCGCCGCACCTGGTCCAGTTCGCCACTGGCTTGCAGCTTGCGCAGCGCCACGGCCAGGCGCTTGGCCAGCTCGGCATGGCGGGCGTCCAGGTAGTGGTAGAGCGCATGCTCGTCCAGCACCATGTCCAGGCGCCGCAGGCCGGTGCTGCGCCGCAGCGGCGGGGCCTGGCCGGGCTCGGTGCTCAGGGCCACATCGGCGCCGCCGCTGGCGAGCAGGCGGAACAGCTCGCTGCTGGAACTGGCCTCGACCCGGATCGCACCGGCCGGCAGCAGCTGCTCGACCCTGAGGATGCCGCGCTGGTAGGCCACGCGCAGGCCTTGCAGCCGCGCCCAGCCGTCCAGCTCCATGTCGGCCCTCATGGTGTAGGCCCGGACCGCCGAGCTGCCTATGGGGGTCTCGACCCTCACCAGCTTGGGCTGGCTGTCCGCCAGCGCCTTGACCCGGTGCAAGTTGCCGTCCACCTCGCCTCCCAGCAAGGCCTGCAGCGCGCGGCGGTTGGGCAGCTCGACCCACTCCAGCTTCTGCCCCGCCTCCTGGTAGGCCCGCTGAAGCACCGCTTCGCTGACCGCGGTCAGCGGATCGGAGCCGCGGTCCCAGGTGGCGATGCGCAGGGCGGTATCGGCCCGGCAGGGCGGCAGCAACAGCAGGGAGCAGCTCAGCAGGGCCAGGCCGGCGCGCAACAGGGAAGCAAGGGGCATGGATCAGGACGGACGGAACACCGAGGCGTGGACATGGACCGCGTCCAGCGGCAGGCGCCGGCCGGACAGCAGGTCTTCAATGCATTGCAGCACGAGCGGACTGCGGTGTCGCTCGGCACTGGCCCTGATCTCGTCGGCCGTCAGCCACAGGGTTCGGACTATGCCTTCGTCCAGCGCGCGGCCGGCGATTTGCTCGCCGACCGTGCCGCCGAAGGCCAGGCGCAGGTAGGTGATGTCGTCGCCGGGGCGTTGCACGCGGGCCAGGTAGGCACCGAGGAAGAACTCGGGCCTGAAGTCGCGGGCCGTCTCTTCCAGCGCCTCGCGCACCACGGCGTCCAGCGGCGACTCGCCCTGCTCCAGGTGGCCGGCCGGGTTGTTCAGCATCAGCTGGCCGGTCGCGGTCTTCTCTTCGACCAGCAGGAAGCGGCCGTCCTGCTCGACGACGGCGGCCACGGTGACATTGGGCTTGAAGCGCTGGACCATGGGGGTCAGGGCTTGCCGTTCCGGCTCAGCCAGGCTGAGCCCTGGCGCTTGACCAGCTCGGCCAGATTGCCGGCCACGGCATTGATGTCGACCAGGTGCAGGCCCCAGTCGCCCAGCAGCTGGCCGCTGCGCGAGATCAGGTCGCCCGGCATGTCGGCCGGGCGCTGCGGGCTGCCGCCACCGACCACGCGCAGCGCCAGGATGGAGGCGCCGTCTTCGCTGCGGGTGCAGCGGGTTTCGATCAGGCCGGGCAGGGTCGCGAAGTCGGCCTCGGCCTGTTGCTGCTTCGCCAGGTCGATCCAGGCGGGCTGGACATGGGGCCGGCCCAGCAGCGTCCCGACCACGGCGAACCAGGGCTCGGCCGGGCGGCCGCTGAGGGCCACCGGATCCACGCAGGCGGCTTCCATGCCGGGTGTCCTGCTGCGACCGAAGCCGCCGGCCGGCGAGGGCGGGCTGCCTTCGCGGAACGAGGCATAGCTGATCACGCAGCCGGTCTGGTCGGCGCTGCGGCACAGCGGCAACTGCTTGAAGCTGCCGCCCACGTCCTTGCCCTGGGGCACGTCGACCGTGTAGCCGGCCAGCACGGCCGAGACCAGCCGGGCCTGCGACGGCTGGCCGTCGATCTCGCGCTGCAGCAGCTGGATCAGCATCGCGCTGCCCTGCGAATGTCCTATCAGCACGACACCGCGGCCGCGGTTGAACTCGGCCAGGTATTGGCGCCAGGCCCGGGCCAGGTCCTCGTAGGGCAGGTTTCTGTCTATGCCCTCCGCCTGGCCGGCCAGCAGGCGTCCCAGGCCGGCCAGCGTGATCTGGCGGTACATGGGCGCGAACAGCCGGCAGGACCCGGCAAACGGGGTCAGTTGTTGAGCCACGGCCCGCAGCTCGCCGGGGCCGGGCTTGAGCGAGCTGTTGGCGGACGGCTCTTCCGAGACTGTGGGATAGACGTAGAAGCAGTCGATCTCGGGCTGCTTGGCGGCCGCCTGCTGCCTGAGCTCGCGGCTGCCATCCGCGCCCAGGACCAGTCGCCTTGTGCTGACGCCGCAGGCCTGGCCCTGCTCGGGATTGCACAGCCAGGCGGGGGCGTCCTGCCCCGGCGATTCGGCCCGGCTCGTGCCGGAAGCGGCCACAAGCATCAGGGCGGTGATCAGCAGCGCCCGGCTCCGTCTCCTGGATTGCATGGTCTACATCTCCATCGCCAGCAAAGCGGCAAGCATAGGGGCTGATGGCTGGATGCGGCCCCAGGCTTCGCGATCCGTCAGCTGTGGCTTGCTGGCTTCCCCGGGGGGCAGGCGTCATCTTCCTTGTGTAAGCTGCCCGCAAGCATCCATTCGCCACCCGGCACAGAACTTCCCAGCAGGAGGGTTTCTTCATGCAGATCGGTGTCCCGCGCGAGAGCGCGGCCGGAGAGACTCGAGTGGCCGTCACGCCCGAGACGGCCAAGAAGCTGGTCGCCCAGGGCCATGCCGTGCTCGTGCAAAGCGGCGCCGGCCTCAGCGCCAGCAGCACGGATGAGGCCTACCAGGCCGCCGGCGCCCAGATCGTGGACCGGGCCGCCGCCCTGGGCGCCGAGCTGGTGCTCAAGGTCAGGAGCCCGAACGGCGAGGAACTGGGCCTGATGAAGTCGGGCGCGGCCCTGGTCGGCATGCTCAACCCCTTCGACCGCCCGGGCCTGGAAGCCCTGGCCGCGGCCGGCCTGACCAGCTTTGCGCTGGAAGCGGCGCCGCGCACCACCCGGGCCCAGAGCATGGACGTGCTGTCCAGCCAGGCCAATATCGCCGGCTACAAGGCCGTGATGATCGCGGCCGACAAGTACCAGCGCTTCTTCCCGATGCTGATGACGGCGGCCGGCACGGTGAAGGCCGCGCGGGTCGTGATCCTCGGCGTCGGCGTGGCCGGCCTGCAGGCCATCGCCACGGCCAAGCGCCTGGGCGCGGTGATCGAGGCTTCCGACGTGCGGCCCTCGGTCAAGGAACAGGTCGAGTCGCTGGGCGGCAAGTTCATCGACGTGTCCTACGACACCGATGAAGAGAAGGAGGCCGCGCAGGGTTCGGGCGGCTATGCCAAGGCCATGCCGCAGAGCTGGCTGGACCGCCAGAAGATCGAGGTGGCCAAACGCGTGGCCCAGGCCGACATCGTCATCACCACCGCCCTGATCCCCGGCCGCGCCGCACCGGTGCTGGTCACCGAGGAGATGGTGCGAAGCATGAAGCCGGGCTCGGTGATCGTGGACCTCGCGGCCCCGGCCGGCGGCAACTGCCCGCTGACCGAGGCCGGCCAGACGGTGCAGAAGCATGGCGTGACCCTGGTCGGCGAGACCAATCTGCCGGCCCTGGTGGCGGCCGATGCCTCGGCCCTCTATGCCCGCAACGTGCTCGACTTCCTGAAGCTGGTCCTGCCCAAGGACGGCGGCTTCCAGGTGCCCATGGACGACGACATCGTCGCCGCCTGCCTGATGACGCAGGCCGGCGAAGTGAAGAGGAAGTGACCAAGCGATGGAACAAGTCTCTCCCCTGATCACCAACCTGATCATCTTCGTGCTGGCCATCTACGTGGGCTACCACGTGGTCTGGACCGTCACGCCCGCCCTGCACACGCCGCTGATGGCCGTGACCAATGCGATCTCGGCCATCGTCATCGTCGGCGCCATGCTGGCCGCGGCGCTGACCGAGACCGATGCCGGCAAGTTCATGGGCACGCTGGCCGTGGCCCTGGCCGCGGTCAATGTGTTCGGCGGCTTCCTCGTGACGAGGCGGATGCTGGAGATGTTCAAAAAGAAGACGCCCGCCAAGAAGGAGGGCAAGTGACATGAGCATGAACCTCGTCACCCTGCTCTACCTGGTCGCCAGCGTCTTCTTCATCCAGGCCTTGAAGGGCCTGTCGCATCCGACCACGTCCATCAAGGGCAATCTGTTCGGCATGGCCGGCATGCTGATCGCCACGGTCACGACCGCGGCCCTGATCGTCAAGCTGGCCTATGGCAATCTGTTCGGGCTCAGCTATGTGCTGGTCGGCCTGGTGATAGGCGGCGGCCTGGGCGCCTACATGGCCAACAAGGTCGAGATGACCAAGATGCCGGAACTGGTCGCCTTCATGCACAGCATGATCGGCCTGGCGGCGGTCTTCATTGCGGCCACGGCCGTGCTGGAGCCCAATGCCTTCGGCATCGCCAACAACCGCCTGGCCATCCCTGGAGGCAACCGCATCGAGCTGGCCCTGGGCGCCTTCATCGGCGCCATCACCTTCAGCGGCTCGGTCATCGCCTTCGGCAAGCTCAGTGGCAAGTACAAGTTCCGCCTGTTCCAGGGCGCGCCGGTGACCTTCGCCGGCCAGCATAAGCTGAACCTGGTGCTGGGCCTGGCGTCCGCCTTCTTCATGTTCGGCTTCTGGCATTCGGCCTCGTGGCTGGACTTCGGCCTGGTGCTGGCCCTGGGTTTCCTGCTGGGCGTGCTGCTGATCATCCCGATCGGCGGTGCCGACATGCCGGTGGTGGTCTCGATGCTGAACAGCTACTCGGGCTGGGCGGCGGCGGGCATAGGCTTCTCGCTGAACAACTCCATGCTGATCATTGCCGGCTCCCTGGTCGGCAGCTCGGGCGCCATCCTCTCGTACATCATGTGCAAGGCGATGAACCGCTCGTTCTTCAACGTGATCCTGGGCGGCTTCGGTGGCGAGACCGGCGGTCCGGCCGGCGCGGCGCAGCAGCGCAACGTCAAGAGCGGCAGCGCCGACGACGCGGCCTTCATCATGGGCAATGCCGAGAGCGTGATCATCGTGCCGGGCTATGGCCTGGCGGTGGCGCGCGCCCAGCATGCGGTCAAGGAGCTGGCGGCCAAGCTGATCGAGAAGGGCGTGACGGTGAAATACGCCATCCATCCGGTGGCCGGCCGCATGCCGGGCCACATGAACGTGCTGCTGGCCGAGGCCGAGGTGCCCTACGACCAGGTGTTCGAGATGGAAGACATCAATGCCGAGTTCGGCCAGGCCGACGTGGCCATCATCCTCGGCGCCAACGACGTGGTGAACCCGGCCGCCCACGTGAAGGGCAGCCCTATCTACGGCATGCCGATCCTGGAGGCCTACAAGGCCAAGACCATCATCGTGAACAAGCGTTCGATGGCCGCCGGCTATGCGGGCCTGGACAACGAGCTGTTCTACATGGACAAGACCATGATGGTGTTCGGCGACGCCAAGAAGGTGGTCGAGGACATGCTCAAGGCCGTCGAATAGTCCTGACTGGCGGAGGGCGCACAGCGCCCCCGCCCCTGGGCCCAGGCATCGGTGAGAATGCCGCCCGCGACCCTGGAGACAGCAATGGACAAGAACATCTGGCTGAAGAATTACCCCGCCGGTGTGGCGGCCGAGATCAATGCCGACCAGTACCCCTCGCTGGTCGACCTGATGGAATCGGCCTTCAGGAAGTACCCCGAGCGCAACGCCTACAAGATGATGGGCCGCGGCATGAGCTTCGGCCAGCTCGATGCCGACTCCAAGGCGCTGGCCGCCTACCTGCAGGGCCTGGGCCTGGAGAAGGGTGACCGCGTCGCCCTGATGATGCCCAATGTGATGCAGTACCCGGTGGCCGTGGCCGCCGTGCTGCGCGCCGGCTATGTGGTGGTCAACGTCAACCCGCTGTACACGCCGCGCGAGCTGGAGCACCAGCTCAAGGACTCGGGCGCCAAGGCCATCGTCATCCTGGAGAACTTTGCCGCCACCTTGCAGCAGGTGGCGAACAGCGTGCCGACCAAGCATGTGATCCTGGCCTCCATGGGCGATCTGCTGGGCTTTGCCAAGGGCATGGTCGTCAACTACGTGGTGCGCAAGGTGAAGAAGCTGGTGCCCGAGTTCGAGCTGCCCGGCGCCGTGCGCTACAAGGACGCCGTGGCCCAGGGCCGCGCCAAGGCCTACAAGGCACCCAAGGTAGTGCCGACCGACATCGCCGTGCTGCAGTACACCGGCGGCACGACCGGCGTCTCCAAGGGCGCCGTGCTGCTGCACCGCAACCTGGTGGCCAATGTGATGCAGGCCGAGGCCTGGTACCAGCCGGCGCTGAAGAAGGTGCCGGCCAGCGACCAGCTGGTCAGCATCTGCGCCCTGCCGCTGTATCACATCTTCGGTTTCACCACGAACATGATGCTGTCCATGCACCTTGGCGGCGCCAACATCCTGATCCCGAATCCGCGCGACCTGCCGGCCGTGTTCAAGGAGCTGAGCAAGCACCGCTTCAACAGCCTGCCGGCGGTGAACACGCTGTTCATGGCCATGGCCAATCATCCGCAGTTCAACACGGTGGATTGGAGCCACCTGGTGATCTCGGTCGGTGGCGGCATGGCGGTGCAGCAGGCCACGGCCAAGCTGTGGCTGGAGAAGACCGGCTGCCCGATCTGCGAGGGCTACGGCCTCTCGGAAACCTCGCCGGTGGCGGCCTGCAACCCCACCGACAGCACGGCCTACACCGGCACCATCGGTCTGCCGCTGTCCAGCACCGAGCTCAAGCTGCTGGACGATGACGGCGCCGAGGTGGCCATGGGCCAGGTCGGCGAGATCGCGATCAAGGGCCCGCAGGTGATGGCCGGCTACTGGCAGCGCCCCGACGAGACCGCCAAGGTCATGACGGCCGACGGCTTCTTCCGCACCGGCGACGTGGGCGTGGTGGACGAGCGCGGCTACTTCAAGATCGTCGACCGCAAGAAGGACATGATCCTGGTCAGCGGCTTCAACGTGTATCCGAACGAGGTCGAGGACGTGCTGACCCAGATGCCCGGCATCCTCGAGGCGGCGGCGGTCGGCATCCCCGACGCCAAGGCCGGCGAGGCGGTCAAGGTGGTGCTGGTCAAGAAGGACCCCAACGTCACCGAGGCCGACGTGCGTGCCTTCTGCGAGGCCAACCTGACCGGCTACAAGCGGCCCAAGGTGGTGGAGTTCCGCACCGAGCTGCCCAAGACGCCGGTGGGCAAGATCCTGCGCCGCGAGCTGCGCGACAAGTAGGACGGAGCCAGCCGCGGTTGTTGATCGGCGTTCGCTGAGTCGTCACCAAGGTCGCCATACACTGCGCGCACCTCCATCGCGAGGTGATTGATTGCCGCAGCAACCAGACACCAAGAGCAGGATGCGGCCTATCCGTGGACGGACCAAGTCCTGACGACAGGGAGCCTGAGTGAACAAGAAGACGATGCGCGTCTGGCCCACGGCGGCCGGATTGATGCTGGCTGCCATGTTGGCAGCCTGTGGCGGCGGTGGCGGGGGCGGTGCGACCGGCGGTAGCGGTCCCGTGGTGCAGCCGCCGGCCGGAACACCTATTCCGACGACGCTGGCCATCCAACTGCCTGCGACGGCCAGTGCCGGCGCCAGCGTCAAGTTCGCCAGCTCCACCGAGGCGCTGAGCGGCCTGAGCTATGCCTGGGATTTCGGCGACGGAAGCAAGAGCGCCGAGACCTCGCCCAGCCACAGCTATGTGCGGGGCGGCGATTTCAAGGTCCTGCTCAAGGTCAGCAATGCCACCGGCGACAGCCGCGAAGTGCAGGCCACGCTGAGCATCAACACCCTGGCCAATGTGAGCGGCCTCAACTGCAGCGGCGCGAACAACAGCGGCTGGTGCGTTCAGACCTCGATGACCGGCGCCAGCATTCCGCTCAATGTGTCCTTCATCGACGCATCCACCGGTTGGCGCGTGGGCTCGCTGGGCGCGGTGGCCAAGACCACCGACGGCGGCGCCACCTGGACCAGCCAGAACTCGGGCACGACCGGCTACCTGCGCTCCGCCGCCTTCGCCAATGCCCAGAACGGCTGGATCCTGTACGGCGATGCTTCGGTGATCAAGACGCGCGACGGAGGGACCACCTGGTCGTCCAGCACGGTGCCCGCCGCCTGCTCGAGCGCAACGGCGTTTTCGATCAGCGCCCCTGGCGCGGACACGGCCTATCTGATGGCCGCCGCCAACGTGCCCAGCTGCGTCACCACCGATGCCGGCCTGTCCTGGCGCGCGCTGAGCCCCGCGCCGCAGCTGATGAGCGACACCGGCCTGCTCTGGTACTACGACGCGGCGACCAGGAAGGTCTCGAAGTCCAGCGATGCCGGCCTGACGCGCACGCAGGTGCTCGATCTGGGCAGCGTCGACGCCACCGTGAGCATGGCATCCGGCGGCGGGGAGTCGCTCACCCTGCTGGTCAAGGAGGCGAACAACTTCCGCTTCTTCCGTACGGCCGATGGCGGTGCGAACTGGACCCTGGTCAGCGATCCGAGCGAACCGGCCAGCCCCTATCCCATCGTGGGCAACCTGGCGCTGATGGCCTCCAGCAGCGATGGCAAGAACCTGTTCGGCGTGTCCTACACCCGCCCGGCGCAGAGCACCGACTATGGAAAGACCTGGCGGCTGTACGGCACCGATCTCTATACCGACCCCCAGCTCAACATCCCGACTCAGCTGGTCGTGCTCGTGAACGGAAGCACGCTTGCGCTCCAGGATCGCTACTGGCCCGCCTATGACGGCCCCTTCTACCCGACCCCCAGGGCGGCCAGGGTCAGCCGTGACGCCGGTGGTACCTGGTCCGACTTGGCGGCACCGGACGGCGGGCCGTCCTACTGGGGCAATATCTCCCTCAAGGGCCCGGTCAGTCTGTGGCTGACGGCCTCCGACGGCACCGTGCACCAGACTCGCGACGGTGGTGCGCATTGGGTCAAGGTCGGCCTGATCGACAATGCCGATGCCGCCCGCAGCAGCTCTTTCTCCGATGCGCTGCACGGCATCACCGTCACCAACCGCACGCTCAGCGAGACCAAGGACGGCGGCCGCAGCTGGACCGTGAGGCGCGTGGGCGAGAAGACCAGCGTGGGCACGGCCTACCGCCCCATCGTCCAGCTGGCCAATGCCCAGGTCGGCTGGCTGATCGAGCAGACTATCCTTTACAAGACCACCGATGGTGGCGCGACCTGGACGCTCAAGCCGGCCCCCGGTCTGGCGGACTTCACTTTCTTCGATGCCCAGCTGGGCGTGGGCAAGGTGAACTCGGGCTACTGGGTGGTCTCCAAGGACGGCGGCGACAACTGGACCAGGATCGAAGGCCTGGGGGCGCTGTTCAATACCCGCAAGATCCTGTTTGCCGACGCCACCCGCTGGGCCGCCGTGGCCGAGGACGGCAAGCACCTGTTCACGAAAGATGCCGGCGCGACCTGGCAGGCCGCGGCCGCAGGCAACTCGGCCGGCACCGCCGTGGCCGGACTGCCGACGCTGTGGATAGGCGCGGGCTACACCTCGGCGGCGATCCTGCAGTCCAACGACGGCGGCGAGCACTGGGCCACGATCCAGGTCGGCCCGGCCTACAGCACGGTGCGCGACATCAAGTTCTTCGACGCGCAGCGCGGCTGGCTGGTCGGCGACAGCGGCCTGCTGATGGCCACCACGGACGGTGGCAAGACCTGGGTCACCCAGCCCAACTCGGGCCAGCAGGGCTATGGCGAAATCAGCATCGTCGATGCCAAGACGATCTGGATCAGCGGCGCGTCCGGCGCCCTGCTGGTGACCGCCACCGGCGGGTTCTGAACGACAACGGGCCGCCCTGGGGCGGCCCGTTCTTCAAAATGGGCCGTGGCTCACTCGCCGTCGCAGGCGATCTTGCGGAAGGCGAAGTCGATGCCGCGCAGCTTGCCGTTGCGCTCGCCTTCTATGCGTGCCTGCATCTGCAGGCCGTCGCGCTTGTAGCTGATGCGCTGCGGGAAGTCGTGCTGCGGGTTCTCGAACAGCACCGACTGCGGCCCCTGCTCCTTGAGCGCAAAGGCGGTCGGCGGCCGGCCTTGCGGCTGGGCGACATATTCCAGCTTGCCTTCGGCATTGGGCCGGATCTGCAGGAATTCGAACTCGACCAGCTTGCCGCGCCGAAGCGTGCGCGACATGCCCATCATCTGACCGCCGGCTGGCGCCATCCACTGCTCGGCCGAGCCGGCATCGGAGCCTTCCAGCTTCCAGCAGCCGGCCATCCAGGCCGGTGGCGCGGCCGCTTCCTGGGCCTGGACGGCGCCGCTCAGCAGCAGGGCAACGAGGGCAAGCGCAGATCGCATGGGAACTCCGGTTCTGGCTGCGGGACAATCCCCGCATGCCTCCGCGTTTTTACGTCGACCAGGCCCTGGAAGGCCAGTCCGAAATGTCCCTGCCCCCCGGCGCGGCCCGCCATGTGCAGGTCCTGCGCCTGCAACCGGGCAGTCCTGTCACGCTGTTCGATGGCTCGGGCTTCGAATACCAGGCCGAGGTCGCGGCCATGGGCCGCAGCGAGGTGCGGGTGCACCTGCAGTCGCGCCAGCTGGTGCAGCGCGAGCTGGCCCAGCAGGTCACCCTGGCCGTGGTGATGCCGGCCAACGACCGCATGGACGGCATTGTCGAAAAGGCCACCGAGCTGGGTGCCGCCGCCATCCAACCCTTGATGAGCGAACGCTCGGTCCTGCGCCTGGCCGGCGAGCGGGCCGACAAGAAGCAGGCCCATTGGCAGGGTGTGGCTGTGGCTGCGGCCGAGCAGAGCGGCCGCAGCAAGGTCACGCAGATCGAGCCGGTGCAGAGCCTGGCGGCCTGGCTGGCCAGCCTGGGGCCGGGTCTTGCCTCGCAGCGGCGCTGGCTGCTGAGCCCGATGGCCGCTGAACCGCTGTCCAGGCTGACGGCGGTACCGGGCGATCAGACCCTGGTGCTGAGCGGCCCTGAGGGTGGCCTGAGTCCGGCCGAGGAAGCGGCCGCGCGGGCGCAAGGCTTTGTCGCGGCCCAGCTGGGTCCGCGCATCTTGCGGGCCGACACGGCCCCGCTGGCCGTGCTCGGTTGGCTGGCCCTCAGCGAAAAGAGCTGAGGCTCAAGAGGCTTCGGCCCGCTTCTCGCGGGCCGAGCCCTTGACCAGGTCGAAGCGGAACAGCCGGCATTCGATGGGGCCGTTCCACATCGGGAAGCGGCGCGATTCCTTGAGCCGCATCTTGTTCGGCAGCTTCATGTCCGGGCTCAGCATCCAGGCGGTCCAGCCGGCCTCGTTGCTGGTGTAGCCATGCTTCCAGTGCGAGGCGAGGCGGGGGAAGAAGTCGTCGTCTGCGTCGCGCTGCTCCGAGCCCGAGGCATCGCGCACGGCCGCGGCCTTGCCGCGCACCTCGATCCGTTCGCCATAGGGCGGGTTCATCATCAGCGTGCCGCCCAGTCCCGCGGGCAGCTTGGGCGCCGGGCGTTCCAGCGCATCGCCGCCGTTGAACTGGATGTACTGGGCCACGCCGGCCCGCTCGGCATTGCGGCGGGCGAAGTCGACCATGCGGAAGGCCACGTCGCTGGCGTAGATGGGCACGGCCGGCGCATGGATGCGTTCCTTTGCGGCCTGCTTCATCTCGGCCCAGCGGGCGCGCAGCGCGGCGAAGGGCTTCTGGCGTTCGAAGGCGAAGCGGCGCTGCAGGCCGGGGGCGATGCCGCAGGCGATCTGGGCCGCCTCGATGGGAATGGTGCCGGAGCCGCAGCAGGGGTCGTGCAGGGCGCCGCCGGTCTCGGCCGTGCCCTGCCAGCCGGCCGCCGCCAGCATGGCGGCGGCCAGCGTCTCTTTCAGCGGGGCATCGCCCTTGTCCAGGCGCCAGCCGCGCTTGAACAGCGGCGCGCCCGAGGTGTCCACGTAGAGCGCGGCGCGCTCTTCACTCAGGTGCAGCACCACGGGCAGGTCGGGCTCGCGGGTGTCCACGCTGGGCCGCTCGCCGGTCGCGTCGCGGATCGTGTCGCAGATCGCGTCCTTGATGCGCAGCGTGGCGAAATTGAGGCTGCGCAGCGGCGAGCGCTGGGCCGTGGTGTCGATCTTGATGGTCTCGCTGGGGCCTATCCAGCGCGTCCAGTCGACCTTGCGGGCCAGGGCATAGAGGTCGTCCTCATGCCGGTAGCCGCCCTCGATCAGCTCGACCAGCACCCGCTGGGCCAGGCGGCTTTCCAGGTTGATGCTCAGCACCACCTCGGCCGGCGCCTTGTGCACGGCCACGCCGCCGCGCAGCGGCTCCAGCAGGCCGCGCGGGAACAGGGCGCGCAGCTCGGCCTCCAGCAGCGGTTCGACACCGCCGGGGCAGGAGACAAAGAGTTCTAGGGATTCGGGGCGGGACATCGGCGGGCCAGAGGAGACAAGGCAAAGAAGCGCCGATTGTCCCCCAGGCCCCGGCTCACAGCGCCTTGCGCAGATTGGCCGGCGCGATCTTCAGCGCCTCGCGGTACTTGGCCACCGTGCGGCGGGCCACCTGGATGCCCTGCTCCTCCAGCATCTCCGACAGCGAGCTGTCCGAGAGCGGCTTGTTCGGATCCTCGGCATCGACGAATTGCTTGATCAGTGCCCGTACCGCCGTGCTGGAGGCATTGCCGCCGGCCTCGGTGTTGAGGCCCGAGCCGAAAAAGTACTTGAGCTCGAAGGTGCCGTGCAGCGTAGCCATGTACTTGGCCGTGGTGACGCGCGAGATGGTGGATTCGTGCAGGCCCAGCTCGTCGGCTATTTCTCTAAGCACCAGCGGCTTCATCGCCAGCGCGCCATGCTGGAAGAAGCCCTTCTGGCGCTCGACGATGGCCTGCGAGACCCGCAGGATGGTGTCGAAGCGCTGCTGGATGTTCTTGATGAACCAGCGCGCCTCCTGCAGCTGGCCGCCGAGCGGGCTGTTACTGATGCCGCCGCGGGTCTGGCGCAGCGCCTGCGCATAGAGCTCGTTGATGCGCAGCTTGGGCGCGACCTCGGGGTTGAGCATGACCTTGAAGCCGCGGCCGCTCTTCACCACGATCACATCGGGCACGACGGCCGCCGCCTCGCCCCGCGCGAACTGCCGGCCCGGCTTGGGTTCCAGGCTCTGGATCAGGGCCTGCGCCTCGCGCAGCAGCTGCTCGTCGGCGCCGGTCAGGGCCATCAGCTTGCGCAGGTCGCGCCTGGCGAGGTGTTCAAGCAGGCTCTTGCAGATCAGGATGGCGACAACCTGCACCTGGCTGCGCGGCCGGGCGCGCAGCTGCAGCAGCAGGCATTCCGACAGGTCGCGGGCACCGACGCCGGTGGGCTCCATGCTCTGCAGCCAGCGCTGGGCCACCTTGAGCCGGTCCAGCAGCTCGTCCAGTTCCTCGGCGTCGGCCGCCTCGCCGGCCAGGGCGGCGGCGATCTCTTCCAGCGGGTCGGCCAGGTAGCCGTCCTCGTCCAGCGATTCGATCAGCACGAACAGCGCGGCGCGGTCTTCCTCGCTCAGCGACATGCCGGCCATCTGCTGCTTGAGGTGATCCTGCAGGCTGATGCCGGGCCCTTCGGACTCGGGCCGCTCGCCGTCGTCGTCGCCCGCGGGAGCGCTGCTGCCGGGGGTTTCGCGGATGCCGTCGAAGTCGTCGCCCTCGGTGCCGTTCTCCCAGTCGTCGCGCTCGGTGGTGCCGAAGTCCTCGGCCTTGATCTCGGCGCTGGTCTCGCCTTCACCGGCGGGCGAGGCATCGGGCTCGTCGGCGGCATTGCCGCGGATCTCGCTCAGCTCGGGCGCGGTGACGGCATTGCCGAACTCCTCGTCGGCCTCCAGCAGCGGGTTCTGCGCCAGCATCTGCTCCACCTCCTGGTGCAGCTCCAGCGTCGACAGCTGCAGCAGCCGGATCGACTGCTGCAACTGGGGCGTCAGCGCCAGGTGCTGACTGAGGCGGACCTGTAAGGTGGGCTTCATCTCAGTGCAGCGCCATCGGCCTTACATCCGGAAGTGTTCGCCGAGATAGACCTTGCGGACGTCGGCATTGGCGACCAGCTCGTCCGGCGTGCCTTCGGCCAGCACCTCGCCCTCGCTGATGATGTAGGCGCGGTCGCAGATGCCCAGGGTCTCGCGGACGTTGTGGTCGGTGATCAGCACGCCTATGCCGCGCGCCTTCAGGAAGCCGATGATGCGCTGGATCTCCAGCACCGCGATCGGGTCCACACCGGCGAAGGGCTCGTCCAGCAGGATGAAGCGCGGCTGCGTGGCCAGGGCGCGGGCGATCTCGACGCGCCGCCGCTCGCCACCGGACAGGGCCGGCGCCGGGCTGTCGCGCAGCTTCTCTATCGACAGCTCGTGCAAGAGGCTGTCCAGCATCTCGTTGGTGCGGGCCTTGGTCCAGGGCTTGCCGTTCTCGTCCTGCTGCAGCTCCAGCACGGCGCGGATGTTCTCCTCCACCGTCAGCTTGCGGAAGATCGAGGCTTCCTGTGGCAGGTAGGACAGGCCCAGGCGCGAGCGGCGGTGGATGGGCAGGCGCTCCAGCGCTTCGCCGTCCAGGCGGATCTCGCCGGCATCGGCGCGCACCAGGCCCACGATCATGTAGAAGCTGGTGGTCTTGCCGGCGCCGTTGGGCCCCAGCAGGCCGACGACCTCGCCGCTGTCCACGGCCAGATGCACGTTCTTGACCACGCGGCGCACGCCGTAGGTCTTCTGCAGGCCCTCGGCTTCGAGCCGGCTGGGCTGGCCGGCGGTCATGGCTTGCTCCAGGCTCATTGGGGCTTGCGCGGAGCGGTCTGCAGGGTGCTGCTGGGTTTCAGCGGCACGGCCGGGCTGCTGGCGGCCGACGCAGCGGCCTCGGCGGCGAGCCTAGGCGTGAACACATGGCGGACCCGGCCGTTGGGGCTGCGCTCATGGGCGCCGCCCTTGGTCAGGAATTCTTCCTTGCGGTTGTCGTAGACGAACTCGCTGCCCACGGTTTCCGAGAACACCTGGCCGTTGCGCAGCTGGCGCAGCACGGCATTGCCTGTGAAGCGCACGGTCTCGGCCTTGCCGTCGTAGTCGATCTGGTCGGCGAAACCCTCGATGCTCTCGCCCGGCTTGTCGCGGTCCTGCTTGAAGCTGACCTGCTCGCCCGGCTTGGCCGTGGCATTGGCCTGGAAGAAGCCGTCCGGCGTCTCGCGCAGCTGCAGCCGGTGGGCCCTGAGCAGCAGGCTGCCCTGGCTCAATTGCACATTGCCGGTGAATTCGGTCAGCTGGTTGGCCAGCTCGGCGCGGCCGCCTTCGTCATGGCTGATGCTGAGATCGCGTTCGCGGTCGCCCTTGGCGGCGCCCACGGGTGCCGCGACCAGCAGGGCGGTCAGCAGCAGCGGCAGTGCGGAAGGCAGGGCAGGAAGACGCATGGCAGGGAAGGTGCAATCGCGGCACAGAAATTGCAGGCCATTCTAGGGCCAGCCCCCGCCCCAGCCGGCGTCAAATGCGTCACAGCTTTCCGTTGCGCACGCCCTGGATCAGGGCGTTCGTGACCTGCAGCGCGCGCATGCCCATGTCCTGCTCGCTCATGCCGGCGGCGCCGACCATGGAGGGCGAGGTCCAGAAGCGGCCGGCGATGCCCAGGGCCGGCACGCCGTCGATGTTGTAGGCCTCGCTCAGCTTGTTGGACGTGGCCATCTTGCCGTTGATCGCGAACGAGTTGTACATGGCGGCGAACTTGGCCTGGTCCACGCCCAGCCGCACGGCCAGGGCCAGCATGTCCTTGTCCTCTTCCACGTCGACACGTTCGCGATGGAAGGCCTCGAACACCCGGCCCTGCAGCTCCTCGGACTTGCCCAGCGCTTCCAGCGTCAGGAACAGCTTCTGGTGCGGCTTGATGTTGGGCCGGAAGCCCACATGGATGCGGCGGAAGGCCACGTCGGCCGGCAGCTGCTTGACCCATTCACGCAGCATCGGCTCCAGCGCATAGCAATGCGGGCAGCCGTACCAGAAGAACTCGATCACCTCGATCTTGCCGGGCGTGGTCGGCACCGGGTTGCCCAGGCGCTTGTAATGCTTGCCTTCGACCGGCCCGCCCTGGGCCCAGGCGCTGCTGCCGGCCAGGGCGGCGAGTCCGAGGGCGGAGAAATCACGGCGCTTCATGGAGCTTTCCTCTGTAAGGGGAAGGGAATGGGGAGGGCGGCGGCTCAGCGCTGCACGCGGACCAGGTTGGCCTCGACGCCCGAGCCCTCGAGCTTCTTCTGCAGGCCTTCGGCCTCGTCGCGGGCATCCAGGGGGCCGATGCGGACCCGGTAGACGGTGCGGCCCGACTGCTCGAACTCATAGATCTTGGCCACATGGCCGAGCAAGGCCAGCTTGGCGCGCTGGGCCTCGGCGTCGTCGGTCTTCAGGTAGGCGCCGGCCTGCACGAAGTAGATCGACGGGTCGGCTGACGCTGCCTTGGCGTCGGCGGCCTTGGCTTCAGGCTTGGACTCGGTCCTGGCCACGGCCTTGCTGGCGACCGGCGCCGGAGCCGGTGCGGCGGCCGGGGCTGGCGCGGGGGCCTGGACCGGGGCGGCGCTGCTGGCGTGGGCCGCAGCCGGCTTGGGCGCCGGGGCTTCGCCGGCACTGACCACGCCGCTGGCCGCCTTGCCGTTCTTGCCGGCCAGCGGGGCGTTCGGGTCCCAGTTCTTGTTGCGCTCGGCCTCTTCGGCGTCCTGCTCGGCCGTGCGCTGCGGCACCTTGTTGACGAAGGGGATGGGCGTCTTGTTGATGTACAGCGCCACGCCCAGGGCCACGGCCAGGCCGATCAGCAGGCCGACGATCAGCCCGAGGACGAAGCCGCCGCGCTGCTCGCTGCTGCTGCCACCGCCGGGCGCGCCACCGGCGCCGGGCTTGCCACCACCCTTCTTTTCGCTCATGCCTTCTCTGCCTTTTCTTCCGATTCGGTCGATTCGCGGGACATCGCTTCCGGCGCGCTGACACCCAGCACCGCCAGGGCATTGCGCAGCACCTGGCGCGTGGCGGCCAGCAGGGCCACCCGGGCGCGGGTCAGGTCTTCGGCCTGGCCCAGCACGCGTTCGGCCGCATAGTAGCTGTGGAACAGGCCGGCCAGGTCGCGCAGGTAGAAGGCCACGTCATGCGGCGCCAGGCCGTTGGCGGCGCCGGACAGCATGCGCGGGTAGTCGGCCAGCTTGAGCATCAGGGCGGCCTCGGTGGGCGCGCTCAAGAGGCTGAGGTCGGCGCCCTGGAGCTGGGCTTCGTCGCCACCCCAGTTGCGGATGATGGAGCAGATGCGCGCATGGGCGTACTGCACATAGAACACCGGGTTCTCGTCGTTCTGCTTCAGCGCCAGGTCCACGTCGAAGGTGAACTCGGTGTCGGCCTTGCGGCTGATCAGGAAGAAGCGCACCGCATCGCGGCTGGTCCATTCGATCAGGTCGCGCAGCGTCACGTAGGAGCCGGCGCGCTTGGAGATCTTGACCTCCTCGCCGCCCTTCATCACCGTGACCATCTTGTGCAGCACATAGTCCGGGAAGCCCTGCGGAATGCCCAGCTCCTGGGCCTGCAGGCCACCGCGCACCCGGGCGATGGTGCCGTGGTGGTCCGTGCCCTGGATGTTGATGCACTTGGTGTAGCCGCGCTGGAACTTGTTGACGTGGTAGGCCACGTCAGGCACGAAGTAGGTGAAGCCGCCTTCGCTCTTGCGCATCACCCGGTCCTTGTCGTCACCGTAGTCGGTGGACCGGAACCACAGCGCGCCGCCTTCCTCGTAGGTCTTGCCACTGGCGACCATGCGCTCGACCGCCTTCTCCAGCTGGCCGCCGGCGTAGACGCTGGACTCCAGGAAGTAGTTGTCAAACCTGAGGCCGAAGGCCTGCAGGTCCAGGTCCTGCTCATGGCGCAGGTAGGCCACGGCGAACTGGCGGATGCCGTCCAGGTCGTTGACGTCGCCCGAGGCCGTGAACTCGCGGTCGTCGGCCTTGACCGTCTCCTTGCGCAGGAAGGCGTCGGCGATGTCCTGGATGTAGTCGCCGTTGTAGGCGGCCTCGGGCCAGCCTTGCATGCCGGGCTTCAGCCCTTGCAGACGCTTGTGCGTGGAGTCGGCCAGCGTGGCGATCTGCACGCCGGCGTCGTTGTAATAGAACTCGCGGGTGACCTGGCAGCCCTGAGTCTCGAACAGGTGGCAGATCGAATCGCCCAGCGCGGCCTGGCGGGCGTGGCCCACGTGCAGGGGGCCGGTCGGATTGGCCGAGACGAACTCGACCATGACATGGGTGTCGTTGCCGGCCTGGTGGCCGAAGCGGCCGGCACCGGCCAGCACCTCGGCCACGACGGCCTGCTTGGCGGCCGGCTTGAGGCGGATGTTGATGAAGCCGGGGCCGGCGATCTCCAGGCTCTCGGTCCAGCGCTGGAAGGCTGATCTTGCCTGCAGGGCAGCGATCAGCTGCTCGGCCAGGGCGCGCGGATTGGTCTTGAGCGCCTTGGACATCTGCATCGCGACGGTGCAGGCGAAGTCGCCGTGGCTGGCCTGCTTGGGCGACTCGAAGGCGGCAGCGAGCGCGCTGCCGGGGTTCAGTTCCTGGATGGCTTCGCCGAGGGCGGCGAGCAGTTCCTGCTTGGCTTGGATCATGGGGCGGGATTCTACGGGGAGGGCCTTTTTGAGGGCCGGCCGGCCCGTATGATCGCCGCATGAGCAGCACCGAGTCCGGCAGCCTCACGGCCTCGATCGCCAGCACCACCGGCGATCTGCCGGCCTACATCGGCAAGTACAAGGTGCTGCGTCGCCTCGGCGAGGGGGCGACCAGCGATGTGTTCCTGGCCATGGACGAGTTCCGCGGCTGCGAGGTGGCGATCAAGCGGGTGCGGTCCTGGGCCATCGCCTCCGACAACCCGGCCGACCAGATCAGCAACCGCTTCTTCGCCGCCGAGGCCGCCCTGGCCGGCCGGCTGCAGCATCCCAACGTGGTGCAGATCCTGGATGCCGTGCCCGACCCCGACTCGCCCTACCTGGTGATGGAGTTCGTGCCCGGGGTCACGCTGAAGAACTTCTGCCGCAGCGACCGGCTGCTGCCGCTGGACCAGATCGTCGAACTGGGCTTCAAGTGCGCCATGGCGCTGGACTATGTGTTCCGCCAGGGCGTGATCCACCGCGACGTCAAGCCGGCCAATCTGCTGGCCGTGCTGGACAGCCAGGGCCTGCTGACCGACGTGAAGGTCAGCGACTTCGGTTCGGCCCTGAACCTGATGTCGGACAAGACGCAAGTCCATCGCGTCGGTTCGCTGGCCTACATGCCGCCGGAGCAGGTCGAGGGCGGCGACGTGGACTGCCGGGCCGACATCTATGCGCTGGGCGCCGTGCTCTATCACCTGATCGCCGGCCGGCCGCCGTTCGACGCTCCCAACCAGATGGCGCTGATGCACCAGATCTACCACCAGCAGCCGACCTCGCTGGTCGACCTGCGCGGCGGGGTCACGGCCGAGCTGGAGAAGGTGATCTTCACCGCGCTGGCCAAGCATCCGGAGCAGCGCTTCCAGACCTGGGACGCCTTCGCCCGCGCGCTGTCCGAGCTGGTGTCCAAGCAGCTGGTGCCACTGGCGCGGCTCTACGAGGTGCGCGACTCGGAGCGCTTCAACATGCTGCGCGACCTGGAGTTCTTCAGCGACTTCGGCGACGTGGAGCTGTGGGAGGTGGTGCACCGCGCGCGCTGGCGCCGCTATCCGCTGGAGCATGCGCTGTACAAGAAAGGCCAGGAGGGCAATACCTTCCACATCATTGCCCAGGGGGCGGTCGAGGTGTTCCGCGACGGCACCAAGGTAGTGACCCTGGGCCAGGGCACCTCGGTGGGCGAGATGGTCTACCTGGCGCCAAATCCCGACCTGCGCCGCCACAGCACCGACATCCGCGTCAGCGAGGTCTGCACCACGATCTCGTTCACGCCCGAATCGCTGGGCCTGCTCAGCCCGGAATGCCAGCACCGCTTCGACCGCGCCTTCATCCAGGTGCTGGTGCGGCGCCTGCATGCGGCCCATGAGCAGCTGTCACATCCGCGCCGGATCATGTAGTCGATGGTTTCCCGTAGTCGTCAAGAGAGGTAGAAGTGATGAACCAGAAGTCCCTGCTTTCCCTGATCGTCGTGCTGTCCGCCGCGTTCGCGGCACCGGCCTTTGCGGCCGACGCGGCCGCCAGCTGCGAGGCCAAGGCGGCCGAGAAGAAGCTGGCCGGCGCCGCCAAGACCAGCTTCACCAAGAAGTGCATGGCCGATGCCGGTGGTGGTGGCGATGCCGCCGCAGCCTGCGATGCCAAGGCCGCAGAGAAGAAGCTGGCCGGCGCGGCCAAGACCAGCTTCACCAAGAAATGCGTGGCCGATGCCGGCGGCGCCGCCCCTGCCGCGGCCGGCCCGGAAGCCGCCTGCGAGGCCAAGGCGGCCGAGAAGAAGCTGCATGGTGCCGCCAAGACCAGTTTTACCAAGAAGTGCGTGGCCGACGGGGCCGCTGCGAAGTAGTCAAGCTGGTCCGTCCGGACGCCGCCCGCCGGCCCCGCGCCAGTAGGCGGCGTTGCCGTACCTGGACTTCAGGAAGTCGATCCACAGCCTCAGCCGCAGCGGCAGGTGCTTGCGTTGGGCATAGACCGCGTAGATGCCATTGGGTGGCGCGGCGAAGTCGTCGAGCACGGCACGCAGCCGGCCGGCGGCAATGTCGGCCTCCACCTCCCAGGTCGAGCGCCAGGCCAGGCCCAGGCCGGCCAGGCACCAGTCGTGCAGCACCTGGCCGTCGCTGCAGTCCAGGCGGCCGCTGGGCCGCAGATGGACCAGCTGGCCGTCGATCATGAAGGCCCAGCCGCGCGACTGGCTGGCGTCCGAGCTCAGCACCAGACAGGCATGGCGGGTGAGCTCCGAGGGATGGCGCGGCGTGCCGGCGCGCTTGAGGTAGGCCGGCGCGCCCACGCAGAGCCGGCGGTTGTCGGCCAGGCGCTGGCTGACCAGGCTGGAGTCGGGCAGGTCGCCGACCCGCACCGCGCAGTCATAGCCCTCGGCCGCCAGGTCGACGATGCGGTCGCTGAGGTTGAGCGAGACGCTGAGGTCCGGATGCGCGGCCAGGAATTCCGGCACCAGCGGCGCCACATGGCGGCGGCCGAAGCCGGCCGGCGCGGTCAGGCGCAAATGGCCGCTCGCCTGCAGGCCGCCGGCACTGACCGAGGCCTCGGCATTGGCAAAGTCGATCAAGAGCCGCTGGCAGTCCTCCAGGAAGGCGCTGCCCTCGTGGGTCAGCGTGAGCCGGCGCGTGCTGCGCAGCATCAGCTTGATGCCCAGGCGCTGTTCCAGGGCGTCGAGCCGGCGGCCCATCACGGCCGGGGTCACGCCCTCGGCCTGGGCCGCGGCGCTCAGGCTGCCCTTGGTGGCGATGGCGACGAAGGATTCGATCTGCTTCAGGCGATCCATGTAATCGACCGGGAATTTGGCCGGATCTTTGCATGAAAGTAATGAATCCAATGCGTTTGGCGTCAGCAATCTTTCATGCCGGCGGGTCTAAATTGGCGGCAGTTCCACCATTTCCTCAGCCTCCAGGAGCCTGCCATGAGCCAGCGCATCAACCTCCACCGCCTGCAAGTCGACAGCGCCCTGTTGGGCTTCATCAACAACGAGGTGCTGCCGGGCACCGGCGTCAGCCCCGAGGCCTACTGGGCGGGCTTCGATGCCATCGTCCATGAGCTGGCGCCCAAGAACCTGGCACTGCTGGCCGAGCGCGACCGGCTGCAGGCCGAGATCGACGGCTGGCACCGCGCGCATCCCGGTCCGATCGCCGACATGGCGGCCTACCGCGGCTTCCTCGAAAAGATCGGCTACCTGGTGCCGGCGCCCGGCAAGACCCAGGTGACGACGGCCCATGTCGATGCCGAGCTGGCCATCCAGGCCGGACCTCAATTGGTCGTGCCCATCCTCAATGCCCGCTATGTGCTGAACGCCGCCAATGCGCGCTGGGGCTCGCTGTACGACGCGCTCTACGGCACGGATGCGATTGCCGAGACCGGCGGCGCCGAGCGCGCCGGCGCCTACAACCCGGTGCGCGGCGCCCAGGTGATCGCTTATGCCCGCCGCGTGCTGGACCAGGCCGCGCCGCTGGCCGGCGGCTTGCATGCCGATGCCACGGCCTACAAGGTCGAGGGCGGCCGGCTGGCCGTCAGCCTGGCCAATGGTTCGACGGTCGGCCTGCAGGATGCTGCGCAGTTCGTCGGTTATCAAGGCGATGCCGCTGCGCCGAGCAGCGTGCTGCTGGTCCACCACGGCCTGCACCTGGATCTCCAGATCGACCGCTCCACGGCCATTGGCGCCAGCGATGCAGCCGGTGTCAGCGACTTGGTGCTTGAAGCCGCCCTGTCCACCATCCTGGACCTGGAGGATTCGGTGGCCGCGGTCGATGCCGAGGACAAGCTGCTGGCCTACCGCAACTGGCTCGGCATCCAGCAGGGCACGCTGACCGAGGAAGTCACCAAGGGCGGCAAGAGCTTCACCCGTCGCTTGAATAGCGACCGGGTCTACAACGCGCCGACTGGTGGCAGCCTGACGCTGCACGGCCGCTCGCTGATGTTCGTCCGCAATGTCGGCCACCTGATGAGCAACCCGGCCATCCTGTGGGACGGGGGCAAGGAGATCCCGGAAGGCATCATGGATGCGCTGGTCACCGTGGCCATCGCCGTGCATGACCTGAAGCGCCGCGGAAATTCAAGGACCGGCTCGATCTACATCGTCAAGCCCAAGATGCACGGCCCGGCCGAGGTCGGCTTCGCGGCCGAACTGTTCGGCCGCGTCGAGCAGCTGCTGGGCCTGGCGGACAGCACGGTCAAGCTGGGCATCATGGACGAGGAGCGCCGCACCAGCGTCAACCTCAAGGCCTGCATCGCCGCGGCTTCCAGCCGCGTGGCCTTCATCAACACCGGCTTCCTGGACCGCACCGGCGACGAGATGCACACGGCCATGCTGGCCGGCCCGATGCTGCGCAAGGGCGACATGAAGACATCGGCCTGGATCCAGGCCTATGAGCGCAGCAATGTGCTGACCGGCCTCTGCTGCGGTCTGCGCGGCCGGGCCCAGATCGGCAAGGGCATGTGGGCCATGCCCGATCTGATGGCCGCCATGCTGGAGCAGAAGATCGGTCACCCCAAGGCCGGTGCCAACACCGCCTGGGTGCCCTCGCCGACCGCAGCCACACTGCATGCGCTGCACTACCACCAGGTCGACGTGGCGGCGGTCCAGCGCGAGCTGGAAGCCATCGACGCCGATGCGCTGCGCCCCGAGCTGCTGGACAAGCTGCTAAGCGTGCCCGTGGCCGCCGAGGCCCAGTGGTCGGCCACCGAGCGCCAGCAGGAGCTGGACAACAACGTGCAGGGCATCCTCGGCTATGTGGTGCGCTGGATCGACCAGGGCGTGGGCTGCTCCAAGGTGCCCGACATCAATGGCATAGGCCTGATGGAAGACCGCGCCACGCTGCGCATCTCCAGCCAGCACATCGCTAACTGGCTGCATCACGGCGTGGTGACCGAGGCCCAGGTGCGCGAGACCTTTACGCGCATGGCGGCCGTGGTGGACGGCCAGAACGCCGGTGACCCGCTCTACAAGAGCCTGGCCGCTAACCCCGGCGGCGCTGCCTTCCAGGCCGCGCTGGACCTGGTGTTCACGGGCAAGGAGCAGCCCAGCGGCTACACGGAGCCGCTGCTGCATGCCTGGCGATTGAGGGTGAAGGCGGGCTGAACCGCCCCCGGGGCGACGAACCAAACCCTCAGCAAGGGCCGGTCGGGAGACCGGCCCTTTCTTCTTCTTTCCAGTCAATGCTCGCAAGTCCCCGGCCGTCATGCGGCAGCGCCGGCGGGTGGCTTGTCATGACGCGAAGGCCCCCCTTGGTGGGAATGCCAACAGAGGCGTCGTTGCAACAGTGGCCCCGGCCGGATCCTGCTGACTGTGAGGTCAGTGGATCCATGCGGTCGGATCGGGCGGAACTGAGGCGCCGACCAGTCCTTTGGGGGGATGGCGCAGCCCCTGTTGTCGTCCGGCGACCCTGTTCAAGCATGAGTACGGTCATGGGTGGCTTTCGGCAGGGCTGTTGCTGCACCATCGCGCCGCCGCAATCACGGTGACAGCAGAGGGAGCCCGTCGGCAGGACGAGCCATCGCACGAGCGAAGGTCGCACCTGACCCGCAGGGCCAATCTCAATAGCAGAGCGCGCTCGACTAGAGCCGGGCGCGCCGCACACAACCATTGGTTCATTGGAGGAGATTTGTTTATGAGTTACATCAAGCGTCAGACGAGGAAGCGCCTGGCTCGGTCGCTGGTCGCGGCCGCGGTCGGCACCTGCCTGGCCGGCATCGTCATGGCCCAGAGCACGACCGGTAGCGTGCATGGCAGCTTGCCGGCTGGCACCGTGGTCGTGCTCACCAGCAATACCGGTGTCACCCGGACCGTGACCGCAGGCGCCGATGGCCGCTTCTCGGTCGCCAACCTGCAGGCCGGCAGCTACAAGATCGAAGCCAAGGGAATCGGCACGCGCGAAGTGACCGTCACCATCGGCGGCGGTACCGACGTCTCCTTTGCAAACACGCTGGAGACCGTGACGGTGTCCGGCACCCGCATCTCCAAGATCGACGTCAGTCAGACGGACACGCGCACCGTCTTCACGGCCGACGCACTGACCAAGATCGCGGTCGGCCAGTCGGTCAACCAGGTGGCCTTGCTGGCGCCTGGCGTGATCAACAGCAACAGCTACAACCTGGCCACCGGTGGCAACGACACGCCACTGGGTCGCGCAGCCATGGCCAACATCGGCAGCTTCGGGGGCTCGGCGGCCTCGGAGAATGCGTACTACATCAATGGCTTCTCGGTCACGAACCCGCTGACCAACATGGGCGCCACCACCCTGCCTTTCGCCGCCATCGGCCAGATGCAGGTGCTGACCGGCGGCTATGGCGCGGAGTTCGGCCGTTCGACCGGCGGCGTGGTCAATGTGCTGACCAAGGCCGGCACCAACGAGTGGAAGGGCGGCGTCTACGCCGTCTGGGCGCCTGCAGCGCTGCGCAGCGCTCCCAAGGATCTGTACTACGCCAACACCGGCAAGTGGAGCGAAGCCAATCACTACAACACCACGGCCGGCAACAACAAGGACAACTGGACCGACGGTACGCTGTACTCGCTGCGCTCGCTCAACAAGCTGGAAGAGACCAAGGTCGGCGGCTATGTCAGCGGCCCCATCATCAAGGACAAGCTGTTCATCTTTGCCAACGCCGAGCAGACCACGCGGGAATCGGAAGGTGTCCGCATCCGTCGCATCGACACGCTGACCGCAACGAATGCGGCACAGGCCTGGGGTGAAACCAGAACCCAGTACCCGCGCGCGGCGGTGAAGGTGGACTGGAACATCACCGACAACCACCTGCTGGAAGTGACCGGCGTCAAGGATGGCGCCAACGAGCAGTTCGCCTACTACGGCTTCGACTACAACACGCTGACGCGCAACAAGACCAAGTTCAATGGCCTGAATGGGGACCATGTGCTGGACGACAAGGCGGAGCTGTGGGTCGCGAAGTACACCGGCAATCTGACCGACAACTTCTCGGTGGCCGCCACCTTCGGCCAGCAGAAGATCCGCCACAACCCGGATCCGCTGCCCGGCTACGACGCCACCAAGACCTATGTGAGCATCAGCCCCACGACGGTGCCGGCACAGTACAAGGCCATCACCAACCCTCAGCCCTATGGCTCGGTCACGGACCCGGGGCAGGACAAGACCACCGGCTACCGCCTGGACCTGACCTACCACCTGGGCAAGCATGAATTGCGCTTCGGCGTCGACCATTTCAAGGCCGACTCGACGGTGGGCGACAAGAACTCCGGACCCGGCGCCTATACCTGGACCTATGCGCTTTCGAATGACCCGACCGCGGCCGTTTCCGCCGGCTACGGCATCGGCTCGCCGGCCAGTGGCGGCGGACTGGGTGCGCAGGGCTATTACGTGACCCAGAACCTGCATGCCAGTGGCGGCACGGTCAGTACCGAACAGCACGCCATCTATGTCGAGGACCGCTGGCAGGCCACCAAGAATCTGCTGCTGTCGCTGGGCATCCGCAACGACAGCTTCACCAACTACAACGGCGACCATCAGCCCTACGCCAAGCAGAAGAACAACCGCGGCCCGCGCATGGGCGCCGTCTGGGATGTGAACGGCGACGCTTCGCTGAAGACCTTTGCCAACTTCGGCCGCTACTTCCTGGCCCTGCCCAACAACGTCGCCATCCGTGGCGCCAACGCTTCGCTGGGCGCCACGAAGTACTACACCTACACCGGCATTGGCGCCGATGGCGCGCCGACAGGCTTGAACCAGCTGAAGCCGGCTGCCGGTTCCGCCGGCTTGTGCCCCGACGGCACGCCGGGCGCCGGCGCCACCTCCGAGAACTCGGAATGCGGCAAGGCACCGGATCCGAGCACCGTGGCGATCGAGGGTCTGAAGGCGCACTACCAGGATGAGCTGATCCTGGGCTTCGAACAGGCGCTGAACAAGCAATGGTCCTGGGGATCGAAGTTCACCTACCGTGATCTGAAGAACTCCATCGACGACGTCTGCGTCGGCTCGGTCTGCCGCATCTTCAACCCGGGCCAGGCGGCCACCTTCCTGATCCCGCAGGCCGACGGCACGATCAAGCGGACCAGCTACACCGCCGAGGAAATGCGCTTCCCCAAGCTCAAGCGCAAGCTGGTGGCTCTGGACCTCTTCGCCGAGTATCAGGACGGCCGCACCTTCGGCAAGCTTGAGTACACGCTGTCGCGCAACTATGGCAACGCCGAAGGTCAGCTGGATTCCAGTGGGGACACCGGCAACGGCGGTCAGCCCGATGTCTCCGTGACTGCCCAGTGGGACATTCCGGAAATCATGGAAGGGTCCGATGGCCTGCTGCCCAATAACCGCACGCATCAGATCAAGGCCTTCGGCAGCTACAAGCTGAATTCGGAATGGAGGGTGGGTGGTTCGACCATCATCCAGAGCGGCCGTCCCAACTACTGCCGGAGCCTGTATCCGTACGCCAAGAAGGGCATCTACAACGGCGCGTATTACAACTTCTGTGGTGTGGCGGGTGCTCAGACGGCCACCGACAAGCCTGGCACGGCGCCGAACGCGGACTACCGGTCGACGCCGCACGGCACGCTGGGCAACACGCCGTGGACCAAGACCTTCAACCTCAACGTGACCTACACGCCTGAGTTCCTGAAGGGCTTCAGCCTGCAGGCCGACATCCAGAACCTGTTCAATACGCAGACGGCTACGGCCTACAGCGCGGTGTCGGCTTCGTCGCGGACCGCGGCCTCGTCGACCTACAACCGCGTGATTTACTACACCGATCCGCGCACCGTCCGCTTCACCGGCCGCTACGACTTCTAAGGAGGTTGGCAAATCCCCCCGGTGGCCTGGCTCGCCGGGGTGGTTTGCCCAGGACGGGCTGATTTCCGGCCTGCCGAGCGATAGGTACAACACCCCAGGGGCCCCGCGAGGGCCCCTTCTTCATGGGGCTGCGAGAATCCGCGCCACGACATGGAGACCCGATGGTGGAGAGTTCCTCTTCTGCGATGCGATGCGAGGTACTGGTGGTCGGCGCCGGTCCGGCCGGCAGCGCCAGCGCGCGCGTGCTGGCCCAGGCGGGCCTGGATGTGCTGCTGATCGACCAGGCCCAGCCCGGCCGCGACAAGATTTGCGGGGACGGCCTGATTCCCGACGCCCATGCGGCGCTGCGGCGCCTGGGCCTGCTGGACCAGGTGATGGCCCGCGCCCATCCGGCCGAGCATGTGGGCTGCATCGGCCCGCGCGGCGGCCGCATCGACGTGCCGGGTAGCCTGGCCGTGCTGCCGCGCCGCGAACTGGATGCGATGCTGCTGGAAGGCGCTCGCGAAGCCGGTGCCCGCGTGCTGATGCCGGCGCGCTTCGAGTCGCCGATCGAAGACGAGGGCGGCCGCGTGGCCGGCGCCCGCGTCAAGCTGGACGGTGCCGAGGTCGAGGTGCAGGCCCAATGGGTGGTGCTGGCCACCGGCGCCGTGCCCAAGGCTCTGACGGCCGCCGGCCTGTGCGAGCGCCACACGCCCAGTGGCGTGGCCCTGCGCGGCTATGTGCGCGCGCCGTCCATGGTCGGCAAGATCAAGGCCCTGGAGGTCGTCTGGTGCAACGCGGTGCGGCCCGGCTACGGCTGGATCTTTCCGGCGCCGGACGGCTGCTTCAACATCGGCGTCGGCGTGACCGACAGCCATTCGGCCGTCGGCGGCAAGGGTTCCAAGAAGGAGCTCAACCTGCGCGCCATCTTCGACGCCTTCTGCCAGCACTACGAGCCGGCCGCCCAGCTGATGCGCGAGGGCGAGCTGGTAGGCGAGCTCAAGGGCGCGCCGCTGCGCTGCACGCTGGAGGGCGCGCGCTGGAGCCGCCCGGGTCTGCTGGTCACAGGCGAGGCCGCGGGAAGCACCTACTCGTTCACCGGCGAAGGCATTGGCAAGGCGATGGAGACCGGCATGCTGGCCGCCGATGCCATCCTGCGCGGCCGCAACCAGGGCCTGGACGACGCGGCCGTGCGCGCCGACTACGAAGCTGAGCTGACGGCTCTCAAGCCGCGCTTCGACCTCTACCAGAAGGCCAACCGCGTCAATGCCATGCCCTGGCTGGCCGACCTCCTGATCTGGCGCGCCAAGCGCAGCCCGCGCCTGCTCAAGCGCATGAGTGGCGTGCTCAACGAGACCAGCAATCCGGGCAACCTGGTGACGTTCAAAGGCTTGTCGCGCCTGTTCCTGGAGTGAGCCTCATGAACCCCCACGCTCGCTTCGTTTCCTGCCCCCCAAGGGGGTGCTCAGCGCCTTTCGGGCGGCCGCGCGGGCGCTGACCATGTGCCAGCTGCTCGGCATGAATGCCAACACGCCGACCGACGTGATGTTCAGCTTCGCCGGCCTGGCCAACCGGGCTGACGAGCACAAGGACGGCTTCGGCATCGCCTTCTTCGAGGGCCGCGGCCTGCGGCATTTCGTCGACCACCACAGCGCCCGCCACTCGCCGCTGGCCGAGCTGGTCAAGCATTACCCGATCAAGAGCGACAACGTCATCGCCCACATCCGCAAGGCCACGCAGGGCCAGGTGGCGCTGGAGAACACCCATCCGTTCGCCCGCGAACTGTGGGGCCGCTACTGGGTGTTCGCCCACAACGGCAACCTGAAGGACTTCCAGCCGCGGCTGCACGGCGCCTTCCGGCCGGTCGGCGACACCGACAGCGAGCGCGCCTTCTGCTGGCTGATGCAGGAGCTGGCCAAGGCCCACCATTCCGTGCCGAGCATCGAGGAGCTCAGCCTCACGCTGGCCGAGCTGATGCCCCAGCTCAACGCCTACGGCACTTTCAACATGCTGCTGTCCAACGGCCAGGCCCTGTGGGCCCATGGCTCGACCCGCCTGCATTACCTGGTGCGCCAGCATCCGTTCGGCCGGGTGCAGTTGCAGGATGAAGACCTGCATGTGGATTTCGCCAGCGCCACCACGCCGCGCGACCAGGTGGCGGTCATCGCCACCGAACCGCTGACCCGCGACGAAGCCTGGGTGGCCTTCCAGCCGGGCCAGCTCAAGGTCTTTGTCGACGGGATGCCCCGCGAGTGAGGCATCCGGCCATTCATCCGGCCATCCCGCCATTCGCCGCCCGGCCGGCCCGGCGGCCCGGCGGCCGCGCCTAGACTGCGCCCCCATGAGTACCCCGACCGCTCCTCTCAACCGCTTCCAGCGCTGGTATTTCGGCTGGGCCGAGAAGCACTACCAGCGCATGCCGGCCGACATCCAGGCCCAGGCGCGCGAGCTGGACCGCCTGCTCTACAGCCGGCGCGGCCTGGGCATCTGGTTGGGCTTGCTGGGCGGCTTGATGGGTTCGACCTTCGGGCTGCACGGCGGCGGCATGGGCTGGGGCGCCGCGTTCGGCATTTCGCTGCTGGGCATGTTCTGCCTGGTGATCGGCCTGGCCGGTGCCTGGCTGCATCCCGAGAAATTCATAGGCCGCTGGCGCTTCAGCCGCATCTTCCTTTGGTCCCTGTTCGGCGTGGCCTTCGGCGCCGCTATGGGGTGGCTGGTCGGACCGTTCTTCCGCTACGGCATGGATGGGCTCGATCATTTCCCGCGGGCCTTTAGCAGCCTGTTCAAGATCGGCCTGCCGGTGGCCCTGGGCGTGACCATCGCCTACGGCCTGCTGCTGTCCATGACCGCCGCCGTGCGGCGCAACATGCTCCAGCAGGAACTGGAGGCCAGCCGCGAGGCCGAGGCCCAGGCCCAGGCCCAGCGCGAGGCCAGCGAAGCCCGGCTGCGCCTGCTGCAGGCCCAGATCCAGCCGCATTTCATCTTCAACAGCCTGTCGGCGGTCCAGCACTGGGTGGACAGCGCCGACCCGCGCGCCAGCGGCCTGCTGCGCTCGCTCACCGCCTTTCTGCGTGGCAGCGCCGAGCTGATGCTGCGGCCCCAGGTCAGTCTCGACGAGGAGCTGACCCAGGTGCGCCATTACCTGCAGGTGATGCAGGCCCGCTGGGGCGAGCGGCTGCAATACAGCCTTGACTACGAAAGCGAGCTGGCCGGCCGCGCCCAGCTGCCGCCCGGCATCGTCCTGAGCCTGGTCGAGAACGCGCTGGAGCATGGCCTGGCGCCTACGCTGGGTGGGGGTCAGCTGCGCATCGCCCTGCGGCCCCATGAGGACGGGGGCTGGCAACTGGAGGTCTGCGACGACGGTGTGGGCATGGCCGATTTCGCCGCCGAGGGCCTGGGCCTGGCCAATTGCCGCGCCCGCCTGGGCCATGCCTTCGGGCCGCGAGCCAGTCTGGTGCTGGACGCCGACCCCGATGGCCGGGGCACCCGTGCCTGCATCACGCTGCAGGGAGATGTCCATGGGCTTTGAGTTCTCGCAACCGGCCTGGTTCAAGCGCCTGTGCATTCCGCAGAACATGCAGGTCTTCTCGGCCGAGGAGCTGGCACGCGCCGGCGACCAGGCCTGGCCCCGGCTGATCGACGGCTATGTGCTGTTCCAGTACGTGGCCATTGCCGCCGCCTGCTTCGTGCTGATTCCCCGCGGCATTGCGCCGCTGCTGATACTGGGCGGGCTGCTGCTGCTGCTCGGCATCCTGGTGCTGAGCCGGCGGTTGTGGCGCGATCCGGCGCCCAAGCGCGTCACCCGCTCGATCCGCACCGCCGGCCTGATCTACGGCGCTGGCGTGCTGGCGTCCACCGCCTGGCTGGACAAGGCCGAGGCCATGGCCGTGATCGTGGTGCTGGCCTGGCTGCTGTTCTTCTGCACCTCGGCCTGGTGGGGCATGCTGGTGTTCCGCCAGCACCAGATCAAGGCCAGGCTGCGCGAGCTGGACGAGCGCGACCAGCAGGCCGCGCTGCAGGCCCAGCTGCTGCAGGCCCAGATCCAGCCGCATTTCCTTTTCAACTCGTTGGCCTCGCTGGGCCATTGGGTGCGCAGCCAGGACCCGCGCGCGGCCCCCATGCTGGAAGCGCTGACCGCCTATCTGCGCGCCACGCTGCCACTGTTCAACCGCGAGCAGCTCAGCGTGGGTGAGGAGCTGGCGGCGGTGCGTGAGTACCTGACCGTGATGCAGGCCCGGCTCGGCGAGCGGCTCAAGGTCGAGATCGACGTGGATCCGGCCCTGCTGGACCAACCGCTGCCGCCGGCCATCCTGCTGACCCTGGTGGAGAACGCCATCGAGCATGGGGTCGTGCCCAAGCTGGGCGAGGCCACCTTGCGCATCGAGGGCCGCCAGCTCAAGAGCAGCGTGCTGATCAGCGTGGCCGACGATGGCCCCGGTCTGCCCGAACACCCGGCGCCGCAGGCCCCGGGTCGCGGCGTGGGCCTGAACAACTCGCGGCTGCGCCTGGCCCAGCGCTTTGGCGAGCGGGCGCGGCTGAGCCTGGAGAACGGGCCGCTGGGCGGCTGCCTGGCCCAATTGCGTGTGGAGGCGGCCTGATGCTGGGCGCGATGAAAAGCTTCTTCGCCAGCGTCGACTGGCGGACCGCCCTGATGCTGGGGCCCAGGCACGAGTTCACGCCGGCTCAATGGAAGCAGATGGCACCGCTGCTCGCCATCTCGCCCACCATCAAGGTGTCGGCCCTGCTGAACGCGCTGTTCCTGTCGTTCATCCTGGTGCAGAGCCTGCCGCCAGGCGTGGCCGTGCCGGCGTTTCTGATCTTCCTGAGCGTGGCCCTGCTGATGCTGTCGATGGCCGCCATGGTGTGGCGGCGCCCGACCATGAAGCGGCTCTACATCGCCTACGGTGCGACCACCGTGCCGGTGGGCTTTGTCGGCGGCTTTGCGATGGCGATCCTGGAGAGCAAGGGGATGGGGGCGGTTGCGCACGAGGTCTTGATGCGGGGCCTTGGCCTGGGGTTGCTGTTCGCCTTCGGCATCTGGGTCGTGGCCATGTGGCGCAACGAATTCCTGGCCGACTGGCTGCACGACGAGGAGCTGCGCGCCCACGCCGCCGAGGCCTCGCGCAAGCTGTCCAGCGCCCAGATCCAGCCGCATTTCCTGTTCAATTCTCTGGCCTCGCTGCAGCACTGGGTTGCCAGCAAGGACGATAGAGCTGCACCACTTCTGGCATCGCTAACGCATTATCTGCGCGCCACACTGCCGCTGTTCGATCGGCCCCTGCTGGCGGTGGGCGAAGAGGCCGAAGCAGCCCGTCGCTACCTGGAGGTGATGCAGGCGCGGCTGGGCGAACGGCTGCGCTATGCCCTGGACATCGATCCGGCGGCAGCTGCCGTCCAGCTTCCACCGGGCGTGCTTCTGACCCTGGTCGAGAATGCCGTCGAGCATGGCGTGCAGCCCAGCTTGTCCGGTGGCGAGGTGCGGGTGCAGGCGCGTCTGCTGCCCGACGGTGCCCTGCTGCTGGAAGTGCTGGACGACGGACCTGGCCTGGCACCGCTGGCCACCGTGACCGAAGGCAGCCTGGGCCTGCACAACAGCCGGCTGCGTCTGCAGCAGGCCTTCGGCGGCCGCGCCGCCCTGAAGCTGGGCAATCGTGCCGAGGGCGGCTGCTGCGCCGTGGTGCAGCTCGGTGCCCATGGGGGAGATCCAATCAAGTGAACAAGCAGAGGAGAGTGAGAGCATGAGCAAGACGACCGTGACCGCCCTGATTGCCGACGACGAGGAGGGCCCGCGCGAGCAGCTGCGCGCCGCGCTCAAGCGCCTGTGGCCCGAACTGGAGATCGTGGCCGCCAGCATCCACGGCGTCGATGCCTGGGACGACTTCCTGCAGCATGAGCCGGACGTCTGCTTCCTCGACATCCGCATGCCCGGCCTGACCGGCATCGAGGTGGCGCGACGCATGGCAGCCACGGCCACGCCGCCGCAGGTGGTCTTCGTCACCGCCTTTGGCGACCATGCGCTGTCGGCCTTCGACGCCGGCGCGGTGGACTATGTGATGAAGCCGGTCGACGACGCCCGCCTGGCCCAGGCCATCGAGCGGGTGCAGGGCCGGCTGCAACGCCCCGAGCCGGCGGCCGCCGGTGCGGACCTGCAGGCCCTGCTCAAGCAGCTGCTGCCGGCCGCCGCGCCCCGGCCCAAGATGATCCAGGCCTCGCTGGGCCGCGAGGTCAAGATGATCGCGCCCGAGGACGTGATCTATTTCGAGAGCGACAACCGCTACACCCGCGTGGTCTACGAAGGCGGCGAGGCGCTGATACGCACGGCGCTGAAGGAGCTGCTGACCCAGCTGGACGCCGAGCAGTTCTGGCAGGTGCACCGCTCGGTGCTGGTCAACAGCCGCTGCGTCGCCAGCGCGATCCGTATCGACGAGAACTCCATGGTGCTGACGCTCAAGGGCCGGCAGGAGAAACTGCCGGTGTCCAGGCAGTTTCAGGGCCTCTTCAAGGGACAGTGAGCCGAAGGCTCACTGTCCTTTTCTGATGAGCTTGCCATCCTCGCTGCGGTCGTCGTTCTTGAACACGCCTTCCCAGCGGTCGCCGCTGGCCCAGATGAAGGCGCCGGGGCCTTCCTTGAGTCCGGCCTGCCAGCGGCCCACGTACTTGTCGCCATGCTTCCAGAGGTAGGTGCCCTGGCCATGCGGCTGGCCCTGCTGGAGCTCGCCCTCGTAGACGTCGCCTGAGGCGAACTGCAGCTTGCCGCTGCCGTGCGGCACGCCGTTCTGTACCTGGCCTTCGTAGTCGTTGCCATTGGCGAAGCGCAGCTTGCCGCGGCCGTTGGGCTTGTCGTTGACCCACTGACCCTCGTAGCGCTGGCCGCTCTTCCAGACGTAGGTGCCCAGGCCCTCGGGCAGGCCCTGGTGCATCGTGCCCTTGTAGCTGTCGCCCGAGGCGTACTGCATCTCGCCGTCGCCCTGGGGCTGGCCATCGACGATGCTGCCCTTGAAGAAGTTGCCGTTGGCAAAGCGCATCTCGCCCTGGCCGCTGGCCTTGTCATTGACCCACTGGCCCTTGTACTGCTGGCCGCTGGCCCAGCGGAATTCGCCCTGGCCGTGGCGCTCGCCGCGCAGCAGGTCGCCTTCGTAGCTGTCGCCGTTGTCCCAGGCGATGCGGCCGCGGCCGGTCAGCAGGTTGCCACCGCCCTCGCGCACGAACAGGCCCTTGAAATGTGCGCTACCGGATTTGAGGTCGACCTCCTGAGCCACCGGCGGCGGCGCCGGCTTGTCGGGCACCGGAGCGGGCACGGCGGCGACCAGGGTGCTGGCCGTGTTGGCGGTACTCGCGGCCGTGGTCGCAGCGGTCGTGGCGGCCTGCAGCATGGGCGCTGGCGCGCCGGGCTTGGTGTCATTGGCGGCTGCGGGCTTGCTGGTGGGAGCGGCTGCTGCCGTGGTGGTCGGCGCCGGCTTGGTGGGTGAGGGGGCTGCGGCAGTCGGCGCCGGCCGGACCGGCGCCGGGCGCGGCGCGGCTGCCACGGCCGGTGCCACATCGGCCGGCGGCTGGGTCGGCACCCAGGGCGTGCCCCGTTCGCGGGCCAGGGTCTGGGCGGTGTTGCGGGCCGTGGTCGCGGCCTCGTTGCGGCATTGGTTGGCCGCTTCGCGCCACAGGGTCTCGGAGATCTGCGACTGGCGCTGGCGCTCGTCGGGCGCCAGGCCGGCCTGGGCGCTGCGGAACTTCAGCCAGAAGCCGCGGGCCCGGTCGAACATGGGCGCGCAGAACTCGGCGTTGTGGGCATCGACCTCGGCCTCTTCGCGGCGCTTGTTGGCCACCGTTTGCTGCACGCCGGTGCAGACCTCGGTGGCCAGGTCCCAGCCGTTCTCGGCCTTGCGGAACAGCAGTGCTGCCTGGTCCCAGCGGCTCTCGGACAGCGCCTGCGCCGCCAGCTCGCCCAGGGCCGTGGCATCGCGGTGGGCGGTCTCGCACTGGCTGCCGGCGGCCAGGCGCTCGGCCTGCTGCTCGCGCTGGCCCTGGGTGTCGGCCAGGTTGCGCAGCGCGCGTTCGCGGGCCCGGCCTTCGCAGGTCTCGGCGGCCTTGGTCCACAGCGCCAGCGCCTCGTCGTAGAGCTTGACCTGCTCGTCCAGCGGCTTGTTCTGGGCCAGGGCGGTGGCGGCGCGCAGGTCGGCGGTATTGGCCCGCGCCGTCAGCTGGGCGCAACTGGGCGGCGGCGGGCCGGCCGGCACGCTGGCTGCGGCCGAGGGGGCCGAGGCAGGCGCGGAAGCCGGATCTACAGCGGCCGATGCCGCGGAAGCCGGTGCTTGCGCCGGTGTGGCCTCGGATTGCGCACGGGCCGGCAGCGTCGCGGCGGCGGCAAGAAGCAGCAGGGCCGACAAGCCCAGCGCCAGGGCGGAAGCCGAAAACCTCATTCGCTTACTTTCCCTTCTTGGTCGCCAGGGGCATGGACAGCGTGGCGTCGATCAGGCCGTTGGCATAGGGGTTGGCGCCCGGATCGTTGTCCAGCGTGTAGCTGAAGCGCTTGCGGGCCGAGGCCACGGGCATGGCGCCTACGTCGGCCACCAGTTCGGCCGGCTTGATGCCCTTGAGGATGGCGACGACCTCGGTCTCGAAGCCCTTGGCCGCGGCCACCTTGTTCAGGGCGCTCAGCCGCTCGGCGTCCAGGATCATCGAATTGCCGGTCAGGTCGCGCTCCAGCAGCTTCTGGTGCAGGCTGAAGGCGGACAGTGGATTGCCGTTGAGCTGGGCCACCCGGGTGAAGGCCCATTCGTCGGCCTTCTCGAATACTGTCGAAGCCACGTAGGAGATGCCCGACAGCGCACCACGGTTGGCGGCGGCCTTCTGCAGGGCGCCCAGCACCTGGCCCTTGGTCATCTGCTCCAGCTGGTCGCTGAACGATTCGCGGATCTTCTGAAGGGCCAGGGCCTTGCCCTGGTCGATCAGCTGCTGCTTGAGCACTTCGCCCACTGCCGAGGCGGCCGCGTTCTTGGCGGCGCTGATCGCTGCATCTGCGGCCAGGGCAGCGCCCTTGAGGCCGGTGGCGATGGTGAAGATGCTGTACAGCGTGGAGGCAATCTTGGTGCTGTAGTGCACCGTCTTCATCCGTGCGCCGCCTTCTTCGGAGACGCCCTGGCTCCACAACACCAGCCACAGCGCCTCGTCCTCGTTCATGTTGGCCAACGGTACTTCCAAGGGATGCATGCTCAGCAGCCAGTGGTAGTCCTGCATCCGCGGCGTGTTGGGCGGCGCGAAGCGGGTGTAGCCACGGCAGACCTCGAACGGCTGGATTACCACGCCACGTCCGGCGGCGGTCTGCACCGCAAAGGCACGGCCACGGTCGCGCGCCTCGGTCAGCGCCAGCAGCTGTTGCTCGGCCTCGGTACTGCTGCTGCCGGCCACCGAGATCAGCTTTTCGCCAGGGCTCAACGGCGAGCCCGGCGCGGTGGCGATCACCGTGAGTCGCTCATCCACACCCAGCGCGCGCACCCAGGCGACGCGGTCGTTCTCGTCCCAACCCTGGCTGGACACCACGGCGAAGGGCAGCTCCCACTGCTTGTCGCAGTCCTTGTCCTTGAGTGCCGAGCTGCGCTGGATGGCCGGGCGTATGGCGCGCTCGCCGGAGCCATAGGCGCTGATCGAGCCCAGCAGCACCGGGTCGACCTGGCGGCCGTCGTCGACCGTGTACTTGGTGCTGGAGCAGGCCGAGAGCAGGGCCAGCAAGGCCGGCGCAGCCAGCTTGCCGAGGCGAATCCAACAGGCGCGAGCAAGCAGCTTCATGGTGCGTCCGTCCTTGGGGGCTGAAGGCTAGTCTAGGGCGCGCGGCGAGGCTGTCCATCGTCGGGGTGACAGTAGTTTCACCGTCCGGGGAAGTCCCCGGGCTTGCCCTGTGGGCCCCTGCCTACACTGCCCGCCATGCGAACGCTCAGAACCGACGACGGCCTGCCGCTGCACTGGCGGCAATGGACCAAGCCGGGCCTGGACCGTGCGCGCGGCACGGTGCTGATCGTCCATGGCCTGGGCGAGCATGGCGGCCGCTACCAGCATGTGGCGGCCCGGCTCAACAGCTGGGGCTGGCACGTGGTGGCCGTCGATCTGCGCGGCCACGGTGCCTCCGGCGGCCCGCGCGGTGACATTCCCGATCCCGAGCGCTACTTCAAGGACCTGGCCCAGGTCATCGACGAGCTGCGCAACGACGAACAACTGGCCGGCGGCGCCTTGCTGCTGCTGGGCCACAGCATGGGCGGCCTGATCGCCTCGCGCTTCGTGGCCGGCGGCCTCAGCGCCAGCGCCGGCGGCGTGCTGCCGGCCTGGTTCCGGCCGGTTGACGGCCTGATCCTGTCCTCGCCGGCGCTGGACCCCGGTATGTCCTGGTTCCAGAAGCTGCTGCTGAATGTGGCCCGGCCGCTGGTGCCGCATCTGCCGGCCGGCAATGGCCTGAAGCCGGCCTGGATCTCCCGCAGCCCGGCCGTGGTCAAGGCCTATGTCAGCGACCCGCAGGTCCACAGCCGCATCACGCCCATGCTGGCGCGGATGATCGTGGACGCCGGCGAGGAAGTCCGCGACCACGCCTCCGAATGGCTGGTGCCCACGCTATTGATGTGGGCTGGTGCCGACCGCTGCGTGGCTCCCTCCGGCAGTGCCGCCTTCGCGGCCGCGGCGCCGCGCCTGTTGGTGCAGGGCTATTGCTTCGAGCGGCTGTTCCACGAGCTGTTCAACGAGCCGGAGCAGGAGCAGGTGTTCGCCCGCATGCAGGGCTGGCTCGAGGAGCGTTTTGCCCGTACCACCATGTACTGAATGGGCCGGACTTAAACTCCGGCCTGCGCTTACCAAGCGCCGAAACCCGGAGACCGAGATGAACGCACGCGACCCGCAGCTACCCCTGCAAGCCGACGAAGCCAGCGCCCTGGGCGAATTTGCCGCCCGCGTCTGGGACGAGGAAATCGTCCCCGCCCTGACCCAGTACATCGCCATCCCGGCCAAGAGCCCGATGTTCGACGCCGACTGGGCCAAGAATGGTCATATCGAAAAGGTGCTGCGCGACGCTGCCGGCTGGGTCGAGAGCAAGAAGGTCGCGGGCCTGAAGCTGGAAGTCATCCGTCTCGAAGGCCGCACGCCGGTGATCTTCTTCGAGGTGCCGGCCACCAAGGCGGATTGCGACGACACCATCGTGCTGTACGGCCACCTGGACAAGCAGCCCGAGTTCAATGGCTGGCGCGCCGACCTGGGCCCCTGGACCCCCAAGTACGAGGACGGCAAGCTCTACGGCCGTGGCGGCGCCGACGACGGCTACGCGGTCTACGCCTCGCTGACGGCCATCATGGCCCTGGACAAGCAGGGCATTCCGCGCCCGCGCTGCGTCGGCATCATCGAGACCTGCGAGGAAAGCGGCTCCTACGACCTGCCGGCCTACATCGACGTGCTCAAGGCCCGCCTGGGTAATGTTTCGCTGGTCGTGTGCCTGGATTCGGGCGCTGGCGACTACGAGCAGCTGTGGCTCACCACCTCGCTGCGCGGCATGGTTTCGGGCGTGCTCAAGGTCGAGGTGCTGACCGAGGGCATCCACTCGGGCGATGCCTCGGGCCTGGTGCCGTCGAGCTTCCGCATCCTGCGCCAGGTGCTGGACCGCCTGGAAGACAGCAAGACCGGCCGCCTGCTGCCGGAGAGCTTCCATTGCGAGATCCCGGGCAACCGGATCGCCCAGGCCCAGGCCACGGCCGCCATCCTGAAGGAAGAGGTCTACAAGCGCATGCCCTGGGCCTGCGGCGCCGACGGCGGCCCGGTCCTGCCCATGACCACGGACCCGGTCGAAGCCCTGCTGAACCGCACCTGGCGGCCGACGCTGTCGGTCACCGGCGTGGAAGGCTTCCCCGAGCTGAAGAACGCCGGCAATGTGCTGCGGCCCTTCACGGCCTTCAAGCTGTCGCTGCGCCTGCCGCCGGTCATAGACGGCAACGCCGCCGCGCTGGAGCTGAAGAAGCTGCTGGAAGACAACGCGCCCTACAACGCCAAGGTCACTTTCGTGCCGGACGGCCGCGCCGGTGCCTTCGGTGCCACCGGCTGGAACACGCCCGAGCTCTCGTCCTGGCTGGAGACCGCGCTGGAAGACGCCAGCCAGCAGCATTTCGGCCGGCCGGTGGGTTTCATTGGCCAGGGCGGCACCATCCCTTTGATGAGCATGCTGCAGAAGGGTTTCCCGTCGGCGCAGATGATGGTCTGCGGCGTGCTGGGTCCCAAGAGCAATGCCCATGGCCCGAACGAGTTCCTGCATGTGCCCTATGGCAAGCGCCTGACCGCGGCCGTCGCGCAGGTCATGGCCGCTCACCCGTAAGCGCTCGATGGACCAGCTGCGGGCGATCCGGGTTTTCGTCCGCGTCATCGACGAGGGCAGCTTCGCCGGCGCGGCGCGGGCGCTGGACCTGGCTCCGGCCGTGGTCACGCGCCTGGTGGCCGAGCTCGAGGAGCACCTGGGCTCGCGCCTGCTCAACCGAACGACGCGCCGCCTGGCGTTGACCGACATTGGTGAGAGCTACCTGGAACGGGCGCGGCGCATCCTGGCCGAACTGGACGAGGCCGAGGCCCTGGTCGTGTCGGCCACGGCGGAGCCGCGGGGCCATCTGCGGGTCTTGCTGCCGCCTGCCCTGGCGGTGCATCAACTGGCCAAGCACCTGCCGCGCTTCAATGAGCGCTTCCCCCTCGTCACGATCGAGCTGCATTCGATCGGACCGGTCGAGACGGCCGACGAGAGTTTCGACATCAGCATCCTGATCACGCGCAACCCTCTGAGCGGCGATTTCGTGGCGCGACGGTTGGCGCGCAGCGAGGTGATCATGTGTGCCGCGCCCGAATACCTGGACCGGCGCAGCCGCCCTCAGAAGCCGCAGGATCTGGCCGAGCACAATGCGCTCCTGCCCCAGACGGTCAGCTTCAACCACGGGGTGACGATGCGTCGCGGTACCGAAACGGTGACGCTGGAACCTTCCAGCAAGCCGCTGCTGCGCGCCAGCCACATCGACACCAACTACGCCGCAGCGCTGCACGGCCTGGGCATCGCCGGCCTGCCCAGCTTCATGATCGAGGACGCCTTGCTGGAAAAGGCGCTGGAGCGGGTGCTGCCCGAATGGCAGCTGTACAGCCTCACCCTGTGGGCCGCGATGCCCACTCGCAAGTACCTGCCGGCCCGGACCCGGGCCTTCCTCGAATTCCTGCTCGAGATCTTCGGCGGCGAGGACCGCGACCCCTGGCTGGCGGCCGCCGGCTGCGAAACCGCCTTCGATCGCGAGCCCTTGGTCAGCTCATTCAGCGCAGATTGAAGCCGGTCTGGGTCAGCTCCGGGCGCAGGTCTTCCAGCAGCCGCTTCAGCGGCGCCAGCTCGACATAGCGCATGGCCACCTTGATGCAGTAGGCGTAGAAGCGCGGCAGGTCGGCGATGTAGGCGCTCTTGCCGTCGCGGTAGTGCAGGCGGCAGTAGATGCCCAGGATCTTCAGGTGGCGCTGCAGGCCGGTCCATTCCAGCCGGCGCCAGAACTCGCCGAAGTCGTCGGCCCAGTGCGCCTCGCCGAACAGGCCGGCCTTGCGGGCCAGCTCCCAGTAGCGGATCGCCCAGTCCAGCTCCTGCTCCTCGTCCCAGGACAGGAAGGCGTCGCGCAGCAGCGAGGCGATGTCGTAGCCGATGGGGCCGGCCACGGCGTCCTGGAAGTCCAATACGCCGGGTGTGCCGTCGGCCAGCAGCATCAGGTTGCGCGGCATGTAGTCGCGATGCATGGGCACGACCGGCTGCTCGGCAATGTTGCGGGCCAGCAGAGCGCAGATCTGCTCCCACCAGGCCTGCTGCTGCTCGTTCCACTGCCTGCCGTGATGGCGCTGCACGCACCAGTCGGTGAAGATCTGCAGCTCGCGGCGCACGAAGGCTTCGTCGAAGGCTGGCAGCTGGGTGGCATCGCCCCGGGTCTGCCAGTGCACCAGGGTGGTGGTGGCTGCCCGCATCAGGCGTTCGGCCTCGGGCATCGTGGCCTGCTGCAAGGCCTTCAGGTAGGTGGTCTCGCCCAGGTCTTCGAGCAGCAGGAAACCGCGCTCCTTGTCGGCCGCATGGATGGCCGGCACATGCAGGCCGCAGCCGGACATCATGGCGCCAACCGCCAGGAAGGGCCGCACGTCGTTGGGCGGCGTCGGCGCGTCCATCACGATGTAGGACTGGCCGGCTTCATCGCGCAGCCGCAGATAGCGGCGCGTGCTGGCGTCCTCGGTGGCCAGGGCCACGCTGTCGGCCCGCAGCTGCAGACTGGCCGGCAGGGACTGCAGCCAGGCATGGAATTCTTGTTCGCGGGCCGCATCGGGCCAGAGGGGCAGGCTCATCGGGAAGGGGGGCTGGAGACAGGATTCGGGGCTGGTCTGGCGCGCCCGGTCGGCGGCCGCCCCTCATGGATAATCGATTCTACAAACCGCCCCCTCCTCGCCTCCCTAGCAAGACCCCCAGTCACCGTGCCGCGCTCCCCTGTTCCCTGTCGAATCGCGCGGCTCGTGCCCCTGGTCCTGGCGATCACCGGCCTGGCTCAGGCCCAGGAGGCCCGCAAGCAGGAAGAACCGCTGACCCTGCGCCGCAGCAAAGTGCTGACACCGCCGGGGTCGAGCACGCCGACCACGCGACCGGCCGTGGTGCTGGGCGCGCGCAAACTGGAGAGCCGCCTGGACCAGGAGGCCACGGCCGAGGGCGATGCTGAATTGCGCTATGGCGAGCTGCTGCTCAAGGCCGACAAGCTCAGCTATCTGGAGCCGCGCGACGAGGCCCGTGCCACCGGCCATGTGGAGGTCAGCCGTGCCGGCAATGTGTTCCGCGGCAGCGAGCTGCAGCTGTTCGTCCAGCGCTTCGAGGGCGAGTTCCTCGACCCCAGCTATTTCTTCTCGCTGACCGGCGGCGGCGGCAAGGCCGCCCGGCTGCGCTTCCTCGGCGAGCAGAAGGTGCTGGCCGAGGGCGGCACCTACAGCTCCTGCCCGGCCGGCGAGGACGGCCAGGAGCCGGCCTGGGAATTGCGCACCACGCGGCTGCGCATGGACTTTGAAGCCAACGAAGGCATCGCCAGTGGTGCCGTGCTGCGCTTTTACGGCGTGCCCATCCTGGCGGCGCCGACCATCAGCTTTGCGCTGGGCTCGGCGCGCAAGTCGGGCTGGCTGCCACCCAATATCGGCCTGGACAACCGCAGCGGCTTCGAGCTGGGCCTGCCCTACTACTGGAACATCGCGCCCCAGCACGACGCCACCTTCACGCCGTTCGTGATGACGCGCCGCGGCGCCGGCGTGGACAGCGAGTTCCGCTACCTGGAGCCGCAGCACAACGGTGTGCTCAACCTGGCCTGGCTGCCCAGCGACCGCGTGGCCAACCGGGCGCGCTGGGCGCTGGACCTGGCCCAGCAGGGCGAGGTCGGCCGCGACTGGCGCTACCAGATCCGCTCCGAGCGGGTCTCGGACGACGAATACTGGAAGGACCTGCCCAAGCGCCTGCACAGCCAGACGCCGCGGCTGCTGGCCACCGACCTGCGCTTCGGCCGCACCGTGCAGCGCGACTGGGGCGAGGCCCAGGCCTATGCCCGGGTGCAGAGCTGGCAGGCCCTGCAGGGCGCCGATCCGCTGAGCCGCTACGAGACGCCCTACCAGCGCCTGCCCCAGGTGGGCCTGCGCCTGACCAGCGAGGCCGACGACGCGGTGATGGCCGGCTTCCGCCCCTGGGGCCGCCGGGCCCGGCTGGAGGGCTCGCTGGAGCTGGAATACAACCGCTTCGAGCTGCCGCGAGAAGCCCTGCTCAGCCAGATCAAGGACCTGCCGACCGGCCAGCGTGCCCATGCGCTGGGCCATGTCAGCGTGCCGCTGGGCGGTGCCGGCTGGTGGCTGATCCCGAAACTGTCGCTCAATGCCGCGGCCTACTCGCTCGACGCCCCCTTGCTGGACGGCCGCCGCAGCATGTCGCGCAGCGTGCCCAGCTTCAGTGTGGACCAGGGCTGGGTGTTCGAGCGCCAGACCGAGCTGTTCGGCCGCGGCACCTTGCAAACGCTGGAGCCGCGCCTGCTGTACGTGAACACGCCGTACCGGGCCCAGCTCGCTCTGCCCAATTTCGATTCGGCGCCCAAGGACTTCAATTTCGACTCGATCTACACCGACAACCAGTTTTCGGGCATCGACCGGGTTTCGGACAACCACCAGCTGACCTTCGGCGCGATCAGCCGCTGGGTCAACGCCTCGCAGGGCGGCGAGCTGCTGCGCCTGGGCCTGGTGCAGCGCTACCTGTTCCGCGACCAGCGCATCACGCCCGACGGCCAACCACAGACCCAGCGCCTGTCGGACCTGCTGCTGCTGGGCTCGGCCCATCTGAACTCTCAGTGGTGGATGGACGCGGCCGTCCAGTACAACCCGGACAGCAGCAAGGCCGTGCGTACCGTGATGTCGGCGCGCTACTCGCCGGGGCCCTATCGCACGGTCAGCGCGGCCTACCGGCTGGCGGCGGGCCAGAGCGAGCAGGTCGAGCTGGGCTGGCAATGGCCGCTGTTCGGCGCCAAGCCCGACGATGGTCCGCGACGCAGCAGTGCCTCGTCCAATGGCAGCGGCAGCTGCAGCGGTGCCTGGTACAGCGCCGGCCGAGTCCAGTACAGCCTGAAGGACAAGCGCTTCACCGATTCGGTGGTCGGCTTCGAGTACGACGCCGGCTGCTGGATCTTGCGCGTCGGCGCCGAACGGCTGTCCACCGGCCGGGCCGAAACCAATACCCGATTGCTGTTGCAACTGGAGCTGGTGGGCCTGTCCCGGCTTGGCTCCAATGCCCTCAAGGTCCTGAGAGACAATATCCCCGGTTACCGTCCGCTGAGCTCAGACCGCTCGGCCAGCTCTGATGCCTCCTATGACTGATCGTCCCGTCGTTCGTTCCCTGGCCCTGGCGGCCGCCCTCTGCGCCGCACTCGGCAGCGCGCCGGCCTTGGCCCAGGGCAGCATCCGCCCCGGCGACCAGATTGCCGCCGTGGTCAACAACGACGTGGTTGCCGCCAGTGAAGTGCTGGCCCGCATCCAGCAGATCCGCGAGGAGGCGCGCCGCAAGGGCGACATCCCGGACCCGGAGGAGATCCGCAAGCAGGCCATGGAAGCGCTGATCCTGGAGCGGGTGCTGGTCACCAATGCCCGCGAGGCCGGCGCCAAGGTGGACGAGCCCGAGCTGGACCGCGTCGTCGCCAATGTGGCGGTGCAGAACAAGATGAGCATGGAGCAACTGCGCGAGCGGCTCAAGGCCGACGGCATGGACTACCGCCGTTTCCGCGAGCAGCTGCGCGACCAGATGCTTATGGAGCGGGTGCGCGAGGCCGAGGTGCAGAAGCGAATCAAGATCAGCGACTCCGACGTGGACAGGTACCTCGAGGAGCAGCAAGAGAAGGCCAACAGCAACCCGCAGCTGAATATCGGCCAGGTGCTGATCAGCGTGCCGGAAGGCGCCTCCGACCAGGTGGTGGCTGAGCGCAAGGCCAAGGCTGAGGCCGCCTTGGCCCGCCTCAAGGCCGGCGAGGACTTTGGCAAGGTGGCGCGCGAGCTGTCGGAAGACAGCTTCCGTGACAAGGGTGGCGAGATCGGCCTGCGCCAGGCGGAGCGCCTGCCGGACCTGCTGGTCGAAGCGGTCAAGGGCCTGAAGACCGGCGAGCTGCGCCCCACGGTGCTGCGCTCGCCCTCGGGCTTCCATGTGCTGAAGATGATCGAACGCCAGGCTCCTACGGCGGCGAACCAGGTCACCCAGACCCGCGCCCGCCATGTGCTGCTGCGCCCTTCGGCCCAGCTCACCAACGAGGTGGCGGCCCAGCGCCTGGCCGAATACAAGCGGCAGATCGAGAGCGGCAGCGCCAAGTTCGAGGACATCGCGCGCCAGAACTCCGAGGACGGCAGTGCGGAGCAGGGCGGTGACCTGGGCTGGGTCGCACCGGGAGTGTTTGTGCCTGAGTTTGAAGAGGCCATGAACGCCCTGCCGCTGAAGGGTATCTCGGCCCCTGTGCCCTCGCGCTTCGGCGTGCACCTGATCCAGGTGCTGGAGCGCAAGGTGGTCGAGCTGGAGCTCAAGCAGATGCGCGAGCAGGCCCGTGGTGCCCTGCGTGAACGCAAGTACGACGAGGCCTACCAGGAGTGGGTCAAGGAACTGCGGGCCAAGGCCTTCGTCGAAATGCGCGAGTGGGCACTCTGAACGCCTGATCGATGGCCCAACACATCGCTCGCAAGCGCTTCGGCCAGCATTTCCTGACCGACAAGGCCATCATCGACGCCATCGTCGATGCCATCGACCCGCAGCCCGGCGAGGCCCTGGTCGAGATCGGCCCGGGCCTGGGCGCGATGACGCTGCCGCTGCTTGAACGGATCAAGCCGTTCACCGTGGTCGAACTGGACCGCGACCTGGCGGCGCGGCTGCGCAAGCGCGAAGGCATCGAGGTCATCGAGTCCGACGTGCTGAAGGTCGACTTCGCCGAGCTGGCCCAGGCAAAGGGACAGAAGCTGCGGGTGGTCGGCAATCTGCCTTACAACATCTCCACGCCCATCCTGTTCCATCTGCTGGGCTTCGTGGATCACGTGGTGGACCAGAACTTCATGCTGCAGAAGGAAGTGGTCGACCGCATGGCGGCCGGCCCGGGCTGCAAGGACTACGGGCGGCTGTCGGTGATGCTTCAGTGGCGCTACGAGGTCGAGTCCATCCTGGATGTGCCGCCGGAGAGCTTCGATCCGCCGCCGCGGGTCGATTCGGCCATCGTTCGCATGCGGCCGTTTGCCGAACCGCCGGCGATCAATCCCGAGTTGCTGGGCGAGCTCGTGGCTGCCGCCTTCTCGCAGCGCCGCAAGCTGCTGCGCCACAGCCTGGGTGTCTGGCTGAGCCAGCGGCATTACGGCGGGCATTTCGACCTGCAGCGCCGGGCCGAGGAAGTGCCGGTCGAGGAATTCGTCGCGCTGGCCAAGGAACTGGCCGGCGCCTGAAAAAGAAAAGAGGCCCCGAGGGGCCTCTCTTTCATCGTGCCTGTCTGCGCGCCTCAGGCGGCGCTCAGCCACATCGAGGTATCGAAGGCACTGCACATCATCGGCATGTTCATGCCGAAGTTTGCGTTGGCTGCTGCCTTGCTGGCATTCTTTGCAGCAGGCTTCTCAATAACCGGGGCCACCTCAGCAGCCCGCTCCCATGACCCGTTTTCTTGGGAGCGGGCTACTGAAAAGAATAGAAGCACCGGAACTGGATCTTGCGATCGGCCCAGTAATCGGCCGCCTCCCGGAACACGTCGAGCAACTGCTCGCGCGCCTCGCGGTCGAAGCGGATGTTGTCGGGCAACTGCTCCAGCACCACCACGAAGCCCGGCTGGCTGCCGGACTTGTGGACCAGGTCGGTCATGCAGTCGTACAAAGCGTCCAGGTTCTTGCCGAAATGCGCCGGAAACAGGAAGGCCTGGGCAATCCCCTCAAGCACGTCCTGCTTGGACTGGGCCTCAGTCAGGTTGGCATACAGGAAATGCTGTCCGGCATCCTGTGCGGCCTGCATCAAGTCCTCTACCCGGTAGGCCCTGATGGCCTGCACGATATTGGGACGGACGGTCTGCAAAAGCATGGTCGCGTTCCTCCTAGATAGTCACAATCTTTCGAACCGCCGGCTCGCTGGCTTCAGGGCGTGGTGACGCGCCGGAAGCTCGCATAGTGGTCGTCGGTGTAAAAGCAAACCTCAGGTTGGGTGGCCGGCGTGCCACCGCAAACCAACCGCCGGGGGCCGCGGCTGCGTTCGCCGGGCGTCTTGACGGTGTATTCGCGGTAGTAACCCCGGGCCTTGACCGGCAGGCGCCGCTCGCGATTGCCAAACACGATGCCGTCCTTGTCGTAGGGGAAGGGTCCCCCGGCAAGGATCTTGGCGTGCGTGGATTGAGCCTGCGGCGGCAATGCCGACAAGGAAACCGTGGCTGTCTCGGTGACCGATTCCTTGGCGGGCACCTGGGCGCCTGTGGTCAGTCCTGCCGCGAAAACGGCTGCCAGACCCAAACGGCGCCAAGATGGCCACACCGGTGACCGATCAAGCAAAGACACGGGTTTACCCTGTTCCTGAAAGGCGACATGGTACCGAAGGAGCCCGAAAAGCTCAAGCCGCAGCCCTCGGCCCGGTCTGGAATCCGGGTCGAGTTAGTGTGCGCACACCGCGCTGCTATGCCACGCCAAATTTGAAATTGGCGAGCTGAAAAATATCGGGTGAGCTCTTACAAACTTTTGTAAAAAGGGCTTCCGTCCGGGCGCTCAGCGCGCAGCATTGGCATCCGCCACGGTCAAGGCCGTCATGTTGACGATGCGTCGGACGGTGGCCGAAGGCGTCAAGACATGCACCGGCTTGGCCGCGCCAAGCAGCACCGGGCCGATGGCGATGCCTCCGCCGGCAGCGGTCTTGAGCAGGTTGTAGGAGATGTTTGCGGCGTCGATATTGGGCAGCACCAGCAGGTTGGCTTCGCCGGACAGCGTCGAACGCGGCATCAGCTGCTGGCGGTAGGCGGCATCCAGCGCCGTGTCGCCATGCATCTCGCCGTCGACCTCCAGCCAGGGGGCGGCCTGCTGGATCAGGCCCAGCGCGTCGCGCATCTTGACCGCCGAGGGGCAGTTGCTGGAGCCGAAATTGCTGTGCGAGAGCAGGGCCGCCTTGGGCCGGATGCCGAAACGCATCAGCTCTTCGGCTGCCATCACCGTGATCTCGGCCAGTTGCTCGGCCGTCGGGTCGTAGTTGACGTGGGTGTCGACCAGGAAGACCTGGCGACCCGGAAGGATCAGGCCGTTCATGCAGGCGAAGTTCTTGACGCCCGGCCGCTTGCCTATGACCTGGTCGATGTACTGCAGGTGCATGGCCGTGTTGGACCAAGTGCCGCAGAGCATGCCGTCGACCTCGCCCTTGTGCAGCAACATGGCGCCGATCAAGGTCAGGCGACGGCGCATCTCGATCTTGGCCAGTTGCTGGGTCACGCCCTTGCGCTCGGTCAGCCGGTGGTAGGTCTGCCAGTAGTCGCGGTAGCGGTGGTCCTGCTCGACGTTGACCGTGTCGTAGTCGCGCCCCTGCTGCAGGCGCAGGCCGAAGTTCTCGCAGCGCTGGGCGATCACCTCGGGACGGCCGATCAGGGTCGGGCGGGCCAGGCCTTCGTCCACCACGACCTGCACCGCACGGAGCACCCGCTCCTCTTCGCCCTCGGCGTAGGCGACGCGGTTCTTGGTCGCACGCTTGGCCAGGTTGAAGATGGGCTTCATCGTCGTGCCCGAGGCATAGACGAAGCTCTGCAGCTTCTCGCGGTAGGCGTCCATGTCGGCGACCGGCCGCAGGGCCACGCCGGAATCGACCGCCGCCTGAGCCACGGCCGGCGCGATCTTCATCATCAGCCGCGGGTCGAAGGGCTTGGGGATCAGGTACTCGGGTCCGAAGCTCAGCGTCGCGCCGGCATAGGCGGCGGCGACGACCTCGCTCTGCTCGGCCTGGGCCAGCTCGGCGATGGCATGGACCGCAGCGATCTCCATCTCATCGGTGATCGTCGTGGCACCCGAATCCAGCGCGCCGCGGAAGATGTAGGGAAAGCACAGGACGTTGTTGACCTGGTTCGGATAGTCGGTGCGGCCGGTGGCCATGACGGCGTCGTCGCGCACCGCCTTGACTTCTTCGGGCAGGATTTCCGGCGTCGGGTTGGCCAGGGCGAAGATCAACGGCTTGGCCGCCATCGTCGCCACCATGTCGGCCTTGAGCACGCCGCCGGCCGACAGGCCCAGGAACACGTCGGCGCCATTGATCACTTCACGCAGCGTGCGTTGCTCGGTCTTCTGCGCGAACTGGGCCTTGTCCGGGTCCATCAGCTCGACCCGACCTTCGTAGACCACGCCGGCCAGGTCGGTCACCCAGATGTTCTCGCGCGGCAGACCCAGCTTGATGAGCAGCTGCAGGCAGGCCAGGGCGGCGGCGCCGGCGCCCGAGGTCACCAGCTTGATGCTCTTGATGTCCTTGCCCAGCACCTTGAGGCCGTTCAGGAAGGCTGCGCCGACGACGATGGCCGTGCCATGCTGGTCGTCGTGGAAGACCGGGATCTTCATGCGCTCGCGCAGCTTGCGCTCGACGTAGAAGCAGTCCGGCGCCTTGATGTCCTCGAGGTTGATGCCGCCGAAGGTCGGCTCCAGCGCGGCGATCACGTCGACCAGCTTGTCGAGGTCCTTCTCCTGGATCTCCAGGTCGAACACGTCGATGCCGGCGAACTTCTTGAACAGCACGCCCTTGCCTTCCATCACTGGCTTGGAAGCCAGCGGGCCTATGTCGCCCAGGCCCAGCACGGCCGTGCCGTTGGTGACCACGGCGACCAGGTTGCCGCGCGAGGTGTAGCGGAAGGCATTGGCCGGGTCGGCCACGATTTCTTCGCAGGCCGCGGCCACGCCGGGCGAGTAGGCCAGGGCCAGGTCGCGCTGGTTGACGAGCTGCTTGGTCGCGGCAATCGCCACCTTGCCCGGGGTCGGAAACTCGTGGTACTCCAGTGCGGCTTTGCGGAGTTCGGCGCGTTTTTCTTCGGACGTGGACATGGGCACTTGGGCGACAGGGCCGGACGGAATCGGGCAGTGATTGTAGGAGCGCGGCTGACACGGTCCCGACTGCGAGAATGCCGCCATGTCCCTTGGTGAATTCGACCTGATCCAACGCTTCTTCCAGCGCGGCCCCGAGCCGCAGCCCGGCGTGGCCCTGGGCATAGGCGACGACTGTGCGGCGCTGGTGCCGACACCGGGTCAGCAGTGGCTGATTTCCTCGGACATGCTGGTCGAAGGTCGGCATTTCCTGTCCACGGTAGCGCCCGAGCGGCTCGCCCACAAGGCGTTGGCGGTGAACCTCAGCGACCTGGCGGCCTGCGGCGCTACACCGCGCGGCTTTACCCTTGCCATTGCCTTGCCGCGGGCCGATGCGAGCTGGCTGGAACGCTTTGCCGCCGGCCTGTTCTCCTTGGCCGATGAACACCGGATTCCGCTGGTCGGTGGCGACACCACGGCCGGCCCGCTCAATCTCTGCATCACCGTTTTCGGCGAGGCGCCCATTGGCACGGCCCTGCTGCGCAGCGGGGCCAGGCCCGGCGATGAGCTTTACGTCAGCGGTACGGTGGGCGATGCACGCTTGGCGCTCGAAGCCTTCCGCGGCACGGTGAGCCTGGCCGGCGATCACTTCGAGCGGGTCCGTCGCGCCATGGAGCTGCCCCAGCCGCGCGTGGCGCTGGGTCAGGCGCTGCGTGGCATTGCCAGCAGCGCGATCGACATCTCGGACGGCCTGCTGGGCGATCTGGCTCACGTGCTTCGCCGATCCGGTGTCGGAGCTACTTTGATGGCCGACGAACTTCCACGCAGCGCCGTGCTGGCGGCCCAGCCGGTGCCGCTGCAGAGGCTTTGCAGCTTGGCCGGTGGCGACGACTACGAGCTGCTTTTCACCGCCGCGCCCGAGCGCCGCGCCGCCATCGCGGCGGCTGCCATTGACAGCGGAACTCGCGTGACCCGCATAGGCCGGATCGAGACCGAACCCGGCCTGCGGTTGCTGGATGGCGCTGGACAGGGGCTGAGCGCCGACTACGAATCCTTCGATCACTTCAAGACTGTCCATGGCTGACCAAGCCCCGCGCCGCGCCACCGCCGGCTTCATGCTGCGCCATCCGGCGCACTGGATCGCCCTGGGCTTTGGCAGCGGACTTTCGCCCAAGGCGCCCGGCACGGCCGGCACTCTGTGGGCCTGGCTGGCCTTCGTTGTGTTGGACCGTTGGCTGACAGCGTCGCAATGGGGCCTGGCGATTGGCCTGGGTACGCTGGTCGGATGGTGGGCCTGCACGGTGACTGCCCGCAACCTCGCAATACCTGACCCCGGCGCCATCGTCTGGGACGAGGTGCTGGCCTTCTGGCTGGTGCTTTGGCTGGTGATGCCGGTCGGCCTGCTGGGCCAGGCCGTCGCCTTCGGCTTGTTCCGGTTCTTCGACGCCGCCAAGCCTGGGCCGGTGCGCTGGGCCGATTCGATGTTCAAGGGCCGGCCTGGCGAGACTGTGGGCTGGGCCCAGGGCTTCGGCATATTGTTTGACGATTTCGTGGCCGCCGGATGTACCCTTGTCGTCATCGCGCTGTGGCGCGCGGTGGTCTGAAACGGAGAACTGCCCATGCTGTTTCCCGACGAACATGAGTTGATAGACCGCATAGGCGTGGCCCTGATCAGGCGGCGCGAGCGCATGGGCACGGCCGAGTCCTGCACCGGCGGTCTGATCGCCTCGGCCTGCACCAGCGTGTCCGGTTCCAGCCAGTGGTTCGAGCGCAGCGTGATCAGCTATAGCGATCAATCCAAGACCGAGCTGCTGGGTGTGCCGCCGGCGCTGATCGCCCTGCACGGTTCGGTCAGCGGCGAGGTGGCCCACCACATGGCGCGCGGCCTGCTGGCCCATGCGCCGCTTGACTGGGCTCTGGCGGTCACCGGCATCGCTGGCCCCACCGGCGGTTCGGCCAACAAGCCGGTCGGCACGGTCTGGCTGGCCCTGGCCCACCAGGGCACGCCGACCCGGGTCTGGAAGGAGCAGTTCGATGGCAATCGGCACGATGTGCGCATTGCCACGCTGCGGGCCGGCCTCGAGGCGCTTTGCGAAGCGGTCGAGGAGAAGGAGTCGTGAGCCTCTATCTTGTGGGCCACTGGAGTGGTCGCAACGATGCGGCGGCGCAGGACGAGCGGGCGGGCTGGCTGTCGGCCCTGCAGGAGGCCCTGCCGCATGAGGAATGGTTGACGCAGCCGCCCACCGACGCTGCCCAGGCGGCGCAGGTCGAGGTGGCCATCGTGGCCAACCCGCCGGCCGGCAGTCTGCAAGGTCTGCCGAATCTGAAGCTGATCCAGTCGGTCTGGGCCGGCGTCGACAAGTTGCTGAGCGACACCACGCTGCCGGCCGGTGTGCCGCTGGCGCGCATGGTCGATCCGGCGATGAACGAGGCCATGGTCCACACGGCGCTGTGGGCCGTGCTTAGCCTGCACCGGCGCTTCTTCGAGCTGGCGGTCCAGCAGCGCGAGGCGCAGTGGCAGCCGCTCAAGTACCGGCGTGCCGCCGAGTGGCGAGTGCTGGTGCTTGGTCTCGGTGAGTTGGGCGGCCGGGTGGCGCGGGCGCTGGCGGCCCAGGGCTATGCGGTCAGCGGCTGGGCCACAAGGCCGGTCAGCCTGTCTGGCGTGGCCTGCGTCCATGGCGAGGATGCCCTGGCCTGGGAACTGGCGTCGGCCAATACCGTGGTCAATCTGCTGCCGCTGACACTTTCCACGCGCGACTTCTTCGATGCGCGCCGACTGGGCCAGATGAAGAAGGGTGCAACCCTGGTCAACCTGGCACGTGGCGCCCATGTGGTCGAGGACGACCTGCTAGCAGCCTTGGACGTCGGCCAGGTCGGACACGCGGTGCTCGATGTGTTTCAGCAGGAACCGCTGCCGACCGGCCATCGCTTCTGGTCGCATCCGCAGGTGACGGTGCTGCCCCACACGGCAGCGCAGACCGATGCGCGCACGGCAGCGGCCGTGGTCGCTGCCAATCTGCTGGCCTTGCGGGCCGGCCGCCCGCTGTTGCACGAGGTGCAGCGTCAGCGCGGCTATTGACCGGGCCTGGACCGGCGACGCCTAGTTCAGCTCCGAGAACATCGTGTCCAGCCGCTCGCCGCTGAGGTCGGGCGCCTGCCAGCGCGGCAGCCACTCGAAGAACTGCTCGACGGGCATGGGTCGGCTGATGAAATAGCCCTGGCCTTCGTCGCAGCCCAGGCCGGCGAGCAGCTTCCAGGCCTTGCCGGTCTCCACGCCTTCAGCCACCACGCTAAGCCCCAGGTTGTGGGCCAACTCGATCGTCGAACGAACGATCTTGGCATCGTCGATCTCGCGCTCCATGGCCATCACGAAACTCTTGTCTATCTTCAGTTCGTCCACGGGCAGACGCTTCAGATAGGCCAGCGAGGAATAACCGGTGCCGAAGTCGTCGATGGACAGGCGGAAGCCCATCTCATGCAAGCGCTCCAGCGTCTGCAGGGCACGCTGCGGGTCATCCATGATGGCGCTCTCGGTGATCTCCAGGCAAAGGAATTCAGGCGCCACCGAGTAACGGCTCAGCAGCTGCTCGACCTTGACCGGCAGGTCCTGGTCCAGCAGGTCGCGGGTCGAGAGATTGGCGCTGATGCGAAGGTCCAGGCCGCGCAGCCGGGCCGACTGCAGCACCTTGGCCGACTCGGCCAGCACCCAGGCGGTCAGCTGACGGATGAAACCGGTCTGCTCGGCGAACGGGATGAAGGCCATGGGCGGCACCAGGCCGCGCTGCGGATGGTCCCAGCGCACCAGGGCTTCGGCACTGACGACAGCTCCGCTGTTCAGGTCGATCTTGGGCTGCAGGTACAGGCGCAGCTCGTTGGCCTCGACCGCATGGCGCAGCTCGCCCAGCAGGGACAGCGACTCCTGGCTGCCGGCATCCAGCGCCGCCTCGTAGACCATGCTGCCGCATTGCCGCCGCTTGGCCGAATACATGGCCAGCTCGGCGCGGCTGAGCAGGGTGCTGACCTCGATGCCGTGCTCGGGGCTCAGCGCAATGCCGATGCCGGCGCCTATATCCACGGTCTGGTCCTCGATGTGCAGCGGCTGTTCGAAGTCTTTGAGGATGCGCCGGGCGGCCTGGATGGCCGCCATCTCGTCGGCACCTTCCAGCAGTAGCACGAACTCGTCGCCGCCCAGCCGGGCAAGCAGGCTCGAACTCGCTGCCGAGAGCCTGCTCAGCCGCTCCGACACGCTGCACAGCAGCTGGTCGCCGAAGGCGTGGCCCAGCACGTCGTTGACATGCTTGAAGCGGTCCAGGTCCAGCATCAGCACTGCGCAGCGGCCGGAGGCATTCAGCTGCTGCGACAGCCTCTGGCTGAACTGCTCGCGGTTGGGCAGACCGGTCAGCGGGTCCCAGAACGCGAGGCGGCGCACCTGCTCCTCGCGGGCGCGGATGTCGGTGCGCATGGCCTCGAAGGCGGTGGCCAGGGCGCCGACCTCGTCGGTGGACTTGGGCTCGATGGGCGTGTCGTAGTCGCCGCGGCCCAGGCGCTTGGCCGACTCGGCCAGCAGCTTCAGCGGCTCGGTGATGCGGCGGGCGAAGGGCAGGCTCAGCAGCACGAACAGGGCAACGCCGACGCCGGTCAGGCCCAGCAGCTTCCACTGCAGCTGCCGGTAGGGCGCGATGGCCTCGTCGAACGAGCGCAGCAGCAGCACGCCCACCTCGTCGCCGGAGGCGCGCACCAGGCTGACGTAGCGACCGCGCAGTTGCTCGCCGCCGAGCTTCAGCGCGAACAGGGTGCCGTCGGCGCGCAATTGCGGCGCCAGCTCGTTGTCTATCAGCTGTGGCCGGCTGCTGACCAGCACATGCCAGTCCGGGCCGTTGTTGACCACGGCCGCGTCCAGCCGCGACAGCTGCTTCAGGTCCTTCAGCGTGGCGCTGTCCAGCTCGAAGGCCATGAGCACCGAGCCGTTGGGCGCCGGCGTGCAGACCGGCACTGCGACCACCTGGTAGGGCTGCCCGCCGACCAGCACGATGTTGGGCCCCTGGATCGCCTCGCTGCCGCCGCGACACCGCATCTTGCGGGTCAGCGGGGCGATCAGCTTGGCAAAGCCCTCGACCTGCGGACGCGTCGCGGCCACCAGGCGCTGCTCGCGGTCGGCATAGACGACCACAGTGGCGCCAATGCGGTCGCCGTGGTTCTTCAGGGCGTCGGTGAGGGTCGGCACATCCTGCTGGCCTTCGCCGTTGCCTATGGTCTCAATGAAACCGTAGTCGGCCGCCAGCACGCGGGCCGCATCGTTGCGCTTCTCTGCTTCCTGAACGAGCAGGCGCCGGTAGACCCGCTCGCCGGTCTCCAGCTCTGCCGAGATCGAGGCCTCGGCATTGCGCTCGATGCTGCTGCCGATCAGGCCGAAGCTGATCAGCTGCACCACCAGCAGCAGGCCCAGGAACATGGCGACGATGCGCGCCTCCAGCCGGCGCAGGTCGAGCAGACGGGGCAGTCTCATGGGCTGCTTCACTCCACTTGCAGCGTCACCACCGTCTGGCCCGCCGCGGCGCCCACGCTGAGCGCCTGCGACTGCAGCCGCGGCTCGGGGCTGCGCGGGTGCCAGGTCTTGAGCTGGTGCTCGCCGGCCGGCAGCTCCAGCTGAACCAGGCCGCGCGCGTCGGTCTTGGCGAACACCGGTGTGTCCACCACCACCACATGGGCGCTCATCTGGTCATGGATGTTGCAGCCCAGCGTGGCCACGCCGGGCTTGTCGAACAGCACCGGCTCGGCCGGCGTGCCGGCGTAGAGCTTCAGGTCGAACTTCTTGGTTGGCGAGAACGAATAGACATGGTGGCGGACCGTGTCGAAGTTCGGGAAGTTGACCGCCGTGCCGGTCTGCACGACCAGCACATAGGGAATGAACTGGCGCTCGCGCTGGGCGACCTCGGCCTTGACACCGCTGGCCGTGCTGCGCTGGCCCTTGATCTCGACGGCCACCACGGCATCCTGCAGCGGCTTGCCATCGGGCGAGCGCACCTGCACGGTCCACGAGGCGGACAGCGCCTGTGGGGCCAGACAAAGCAGGAGCGGGGCGACGGCGAGAGTCAGGGCTTGTCGCATGGACAGATCGGCGGCAGCAATGCAGCCCGCACGATAACCCGATTCGGCGCCCGGCGGGACTAGGGGCGGGCCGGGCGAGAGGCGGCCTGTTGCATCAGCATCAGGGCCAGGCGTTGCAGGGCGGCCCAGGGCTCGCTCGGCCAGTCCGGATGGCGCAGGCCCTTGACGATGCCGTCGACCACCTGGGCGGCTTCCAGCAGGCGCGCCAGCTCGCGGCTCCTGAGACCGGGCAGCAGGCGCTCGAACAGCCTTTCCTTGTTGCCCCAGACCCGCGCCTCGCGCAGGGCCATGGGCAGGGGCTTGCCGGCATCCATGCCGTCGCGCACGCGCTTGAGGGCGCGGATGTCCTCGGCCAGGGTCCAGTGCACCAGCACCGCCGCCTCGCCCTCGGCCTCCAGGCCGTTCAGCATGCGCATCACCCGGGCCGACTGGCCGGCCAGAACGGCCTCGCTGAGCTTGAAGACGTCGAAGCGGGCCACGTCAAGCACGGCCTGCTCGATGTTCTCGAACGTCAGTTCGCCTTGCGGATGGAGCAGGGCCAGCTTCTGCAGTTCCTGGTGGGCGGCCAGCAGATTGCCCTCGACCCGGTCGGCGAAGAAGGCCAGGGCCCGCTGCCCGTCCTCGCCTTCGGCCACGCGCTGCCCTTGGGCGGCCAGGCGCTGGGCGATCCATTGCGGCAGGGCGCGCCGCTCGATCGGCTCGACTTTCACGGTGACGCCCACGCCGTCGAGTGCCGTGAACCAGGCGCTGGAGAGCTGGGTCTTGTCCAGCCTCGGCAGGGTGACCAGGGTGACTATGTCCTCGGGCACGGCCTCGCAATAACGCTGCAAGGCCTCGGAGCCGTCCTTGCCCGGCTTGCCCGAGGGAATGCGGATCTCGATGAACTGGCGCTCGGAGAACAGGCTCATGGCCTGGGCAGCGGCCAGCACCGGGCCCCAGTCGAAATAGGCGCCGCTGACGGTGAAGACCTTGCGTTCGCCATAGCCCTGCTGGCGCGCGGCGGCGCGGATCGCGTCGCCAGCCTCCTGGGCCAGCAGCGGTTCGTCGCCATGGATCGTGTAGACCGGCTTCAGGCCCTTGGACAGCTGGGCCGCGAGGGCCTCGGGACGCATCTGCATCGCGGCAGGCTCAGCTGGGCAGCTTGACGGCCGCCAGATGGCGCATCACCTGGGCCACAGCGTCGGACTGCATGGCGCGGTACAGCGCTGCCTCCTCCTGCTCCTTGGCCAGGGCGGCGGTCTCGGTGTAGTTCATCTCGCGCGTCAGCCGCAGCTCGGTGCGCGGCAGCAGCAGCTCGCCACCGGGCGTGCGCAGCAGGAAATCGAAGCGCAGCCGCAGCTGCCATTCACGCACCTGGCCGGCGCTGGTGGAGGCGACCACGGTCTTGTCGCGGCGGTCGAAGCGGCTCTCCAGGATCAGCTCGGCCTGCTGCAGGTCCTCGACGATGCGGGCCTGGCTGCGGCCGATCTGGCGGCGCAGCTCGGCTAGCATGGGCGAGTCGCCCTGGAAGCCGACCAGGGCGATGCGCTGGATCTTGAGCTCGCTGTCGCGGCGCAGCTCGAAGCCGCAGGCCACCATCAGCGTGGCCGGCAGGGCGAGGACCAGGCGACGGCGACCGGCGAGCATGGCCTTCAGACCACCACGTTGACCAGGCGGCCCGGCACGATCACGACCTTCTTGGCCGGCTTGCCTTCGCTGAACTCCGCGAACTTCTCGTGCGCCAGCGCGGCGGCCTCGATGGCGGCCTTGTCGGCAGCGGCCGGCACCTTGAGCGCGCCGCGCAGCTTGCCGTTGACCTGCAGCATCAGCTCGATCTCGTCCTGCACCAGGGCGGCTTCATCGACGGTCGGCCAGGGCGCGTCGAGCAGGTCGCCCAGCTCGGCCGCAAAGCCCAGGTCCTGCCACAGCTGGTGGGCAATGTGCGGGCAGGCCGGGTAGAGCACGCGCAGCAGCACCGAGAAGCCTTCGCGCACGGCCGCTTCCTGGCCGGCGGCCTTGAAGCCTTCCAGCGCGTTCAGGAGCTTCATCGCGCCGGACACCACGGTGTTGTATTGCATGCGCTCGTAGTCGTACGAGACCTGCTTCAGCACCAGGTGCACCTCGCGGCGCAGGGCCTTGCCGTCGCCGCTCAGTGCGGTGAAGTCGGCACCGGCGGCCTTGATGCCCTCGGCATTCTTGGCGCCGAAAGCCCAGACCCGCTTGAGGAAGCGGTGCGCGCCTTCGACGCCGGCATCGTTCCACTCCAGCGTCTGTTCCGGCGGCGAAGCGAACATCACGAACAGGCGGGCCGTGTCGGCGCCGTGTTCATTGATCAGCTGCTGCGGGTCGACGCCGTTGTTCTTGGACTTGGACATGGTGCCCACGCCCTCGTAGTCCACATGCGAGCCGTCGCTCTTGAGCTTGGCGCCGGTGATCTTGCCGCCTTCGTCGAAGCTGTTCTCGACCTCGTGCGGCCAGAAGTACTCGATGCCGCCCTTCTCGTTGCGGCGCGAGTAGATGTGGTTCAGCACCATGCCCTGGGTCAGCAGCTTGGTGAACGGCTCGTCCACCTTGACCAGGCCCAGGTCGCGCATCACCTTGGTCCAGAAGCGCGCGTACAGCAGGTGCAGGATGGCGTGCTCGATGCCGCCTATGTACTGGTCCATCGCGGCGCCCTGGCGCATCCAGTAGGCCGTGCCGTCGCCGACCATGGCTTCGCCGTTCTTGGCGTCGCAATAGCGCATGAAGTACCACGAGCTGTCCACGAAGGTGTCCATCGTGTCAGTCTCGCGCTTGGCCGGCTTGCCGCAGATCGGGCAGCTGCAGTTCAGGAAGTCGGCGCGCTTGGCGAGCGGGTTGCCGCTGCCGTCCGGGATGCAGTCCTCGGGCAGCACGACCGGCAGGTCCTTCTCGGGCACCGGCACGGCGCCATGCTCTTCGCAATGGATGATGGGGATGGGCGTGCCCCAGTAGCGCTGGCGGCTGATGCCCCAGTCGCGCAGACGCCAGGTGGTCTTCTTGGCACCGAGGTCCTTGGCGCCGACCAGCTCGGCCACCTTGTCCACGGCGGCCTTGTAGCCCAGGCCGTTCAGCACGCCGGACTCGATGCACACGCCCTTTTGCTTGTCGCCGTACCACTCGGCCCAGGCGGCCGTGCTGTAGCTCTGGCCTTCGACGGCCACGACCTGCTTGATCGTCAGGCCGTATTTCTTGGCGAATTCGAAGTCGCGCTCGTCATGCGCCGGCACGCCCATCACGGCGCCGTCGCCATAGCTCATCAGCACATAGTTGCCGACCCAGACCTCGACCTGCTCACCGGTCAGCGGATGGGTGACGAACAGGCCGGTCGCCATGCCCTTCTTCTCTTGCGTGGCCAGCTCGGCCTCGGTCGTGCCGCCCTTCTTGCATTCCTCGATGAAGGCAGCCAGCGCGGCATTGCCTGCCGCGGCGTGCGATGCCAGCGGGTGCTCGGGTGCCACGGCGCAGAAGGTCACGCCCATGATGGTGTCGGCGCGGGTGGTGAAGACATAGAGCTTGCCGTCCTGGATCAGCGCGCCGTCGGCGCCCTTGATCTCATGCGGGAAGGCGAAGCGCACGCCCTCGCTCTTGCCTATCCAGTTCTCCTGCATCAGGCGCACGCGCTCGGGCCAGCCGCTCAGATAGCTCTTGTCCGACGGGTCGGCCACGGCCGACAGCAGCTCCTCGGCGTACTGGGTGATGTTCAGGTAGTAGCCGGGAATCTCGCGCTTCTCCACGAGGGCGCCGGAGCGCCAGCCGCGGCCGTCGATGACCTGCTCGTTGGCCAGCACGGTCTGGTCCACCGGGTCCCAGTTGACGACCTGGGTGCGGCGTTCGGCGATGCCCTTCTCCAGCATCTTCAGGAACAGCCACTGGTTCCACTTGTAGTACTCGGGCTGGCAGGTGGCGATTTCGCGCGACCAGTCGATGGCCAGGCCCATGGCCTGCATCTGGCCCTTCATGTAGGCGATGTTGTCGTAGGTCCACTGCGCCGGTGGCAGCTTGCCCTTCATCGCGGCGTTCTCGGCCGGCAAGCCGAAGGCGTCCCAGCCCATGGGCATCAGGACATTGAAGCCCTTCATGCGCAGCTGGCGGGTCAGCATGTCGTTGATCGTGTAGTTGCGCACATGGCCCATGTGCAGCTTGCCGCTGGGGTAGGGCAGCATGGAGCAGGCATAGAACTTGGGCTTGCTCGAATCCTCGACGACGCGATAGGCGTCGCGCGATTCCCAGTACTGCCGCGCGGCGGCTTCGATCTCGTTCGGGGCGTACTTGTCGTTCATGCTGGGTCAAAAAGGCAGACGGCGCGCGGCCCCGGGCTGGGGCGCGAAAGGCGTCGATTGTAGAAGCGCCCGACTCAGGGCTTGGCCGCGGGCGTCTCGGTGACGAAGGCGATGCGGTTGAGGCCGTTGGCCTGGACCCAGCCGATCAGTTCGGCCACCTGGCCATATGGCACGGTCTTGTCGGCACGCAGCTGGACCTCGGTGTCCGGCCGGGCCTGGGCCTGGGTCTTGATGCGGGCCTGGAACTCGGCCGCCGACAGCTTGGCATCACCCAGGTACAGGCTGCCGTCCGGCGTGATCGCCACGGCGATGTACTGCGGCGCATCCGAGGGCGTGGCGGCACCGCTCTGCGGCAGGTCCAGCCGCAGCGAGCTGCTCATCAAGGGGGCGGTGATCATGAAGATCACCAGCAGCACCAGCATCACGTCGATCAGCGGCGTCATGTTGATTTCGCCCATGGGCTTGGGGAGATTGCTGCGCTCGAGTCGACCGAAAGCCATGACGGGTCAGTCTTCCTGGCGCAGTTCCCGCAGGTCGTGGGCGAAGCCTTCCAGCTCCGCCTCGCAGGCCGCGACCAGCTTGCCGAAGATGTTGTAGGCCAGCACGGCGGGGATGGCCACGGCCAGGCCGGCGGCCGTCATGATCAGCGCCTCGCCGACCGGGCCCGAGACCTTCTCTATGGTGATGGCGCCGCTGGCCGAGATGCTGACCAGGGCGTGGTAGATGCCCCAGACCGTGCCGAACAGGCCGACGAAGGGCGCCGTGCTGCCCACCGAGGCCAGCAGTACCTGGCCGAACTGCAGCTTGTTGAGCACCGCATGCAGGGCATCGCGCAGGCGGCGGGTCAGCTGCGATTCACGCTTGCCGGCAGCCTCCAGCGTGCCTCCATTGGCGGCAGCCATGGCGGCTTCCAGCAGGGGCAGCAGCACCTGTTCGCGGTCGAAGTTCTGCAGGGCCTGGCGACCGTCGTCCAGCGAGGCGGCGGCCCAGAAGGCCGGCACGGCGCGGCTGATGTCGCGGCGGGTGCGTTGCAGGATCCAGCTCTTCCAGAAGATCAGCACCCAGGCGCTGATGGACATGGTCAGGAGCAGCAGGGCCACCGAGCGGGTGACCAGGTCGCCTTGCAGCCAGAAGTCGTTGAAGCTGCCCATGATCCTCTTGGTATCAGGCGAGGCCCAGCACGTCGTTCATGCCGTACAGCCCGGCGCCGTGCTTCATCAGGAAACGCGCGGCGCGCAGGCTGCCCTGGGCGTAGGTGGCGCGGCTGCTGGACTTGTGCGAGATCTCGATGCGCTCGCCGGTGCCGGCGAACAGCACGGTGTGGTCGCCGATGATGTCGCCGCCGCGCACGGTGGCGAAGCCTATGGTGGACGGGTCACGCTCGCCGGTCACGCCTTCGCGGCCATAGACCGCGCATTGCTTCAGGTCGCGGCCCAGTGCGCCGGCCACGGCCTCGCCCATGGCCAGGGCCGTTCCGCTGGGGGCGTCGACCTTGTGGCGGTGGTGGGCTTCGATGATCTCGATGTCGTAGCCTTCGTTCAGCGCGCGGGCCGCCATGTCCAGCAGGCGCAGCACCACGTTCACGCCGACGCTCATATTGGGCGCCATCATCAGGCCCAGGTGCTTGGCATGCTCGGCAATCTCGGCCTTCTGGGCTTCGCTGAAGCCGGTCGTGCCGATGACGGCGCGCACGCCCAGCTCGCGGCAGACGGCTAGGTGGGCCAGCGTGCCTTCGGGGCGGGTGAAGTCGATCAGCACGTCGGTGCCGGCCAGGCCCTGGCGCAGGTCGGCCGTGATGTTCACGCCAGCGCGGCGGCCCAGGAAGGCATAGGCATCCTGGCCCAGGCTTTCGCTGCCCTCGCGGTCCAGGGCCCCGCTCAGTTCGCAGTCACCGGCATTGGCGACCGCCTCGAGCAGCATGCGGCCCATGCGGCCGGAGGCGCCGGCGATGGCGATGCGGGTCTTGCGTTCGCTGCTGCCGGCCGCCGTCACGTGCGCGGCTCCAGCGGCGGGTAGGTGCGGACCGGGCCGATGGGTTCCTGGGTAGGCTCGGCCGATTTGGCCGGGGTCGGCAGGGCCTTGCGCTCGGCTTCGGTCAGGCTCAGCTTGGGCGCCGGGCCGGTGGGCTTGAACGTGTTGATGGCCGCGACGAATTCGTTCTCGCTCGGCAGATCGTCAGGCACTTCCAGCGTCTTCAGCTTGTCGCCTTCGAACAGGGCCACGACCTTGCGGTGCTGCTTGGGTGCGCCCTGGCGCTGGATAGTGAACACGTAGTCCCAGCGGTCCTCGTGAAAGGCATCGGCCAGCATGGGCGAACCGAGCAGGTCGCGGATCTGGGCCCGCGGCATGCCGGGCTTGACCTTGGACACCAGTTCCTTGGTCAGCACATTGCCTTGCACGACTTCGACACGGTAGGGGGTGACCAGGCCCAAGACCTTGTCGCCGGTGACGCTGGCGAGGTCGCTCAGCGAAGGCATGGACGAGCAGCCGGCGAGCAGGGCGGCCAGGGCGGCCACCGGAAGGGTCACGGTTCTGGAAATCGGGCGCATGGGTAGGGGCTTGCCGAGGTGCGGGACCAGCCAAGCTGGCTATGATCGGCGCATTCTAGCGGCAGGCCCGGGAGCGGCCAGACGCATCCCCAACACCATGAATCAGACCGACGAGATCAAGAACAGCGGCCTCAAGGCCACGCTGCCCCGCATCAAGATTCTGGAGGTGTTCCAGAACACGGCGCAGCGCCACATGACGGCCGAAGACGTCTACAAGGCCCTGCTGGGCGAGGGTGCCGACATCGGGCTGGCCACGGTCTACCGGGTGCTGACCCAGTTCGAGCAGGCCGGACTGCTGTCGCGCAACCATTTCGAGACCGGCAAGGCCGTGTTCGAGCTGAATCAGGGTCATCACCATGACCACCTGGTCTGCCTGACCTGCGGCCGGGTCGAGGAGTTCTTCGATCCTTCAATCGAGGAACGGCAGCATGCGATTGCCCGCGAGCGTGGCTTCGAGCTGCAGGAGCATTCGCTGGCGCTTTACGCGGCCTGTACCAAGACGGCCTGTCCGCACCGGCACGGCTAGCCACAGGCTCCTTCCGGACCCTGTGTGCGGCTTCAGTCAGAGTCGTCGTCGCCGTGCCCACCGTTGGCGATGGCACGTTGGTGGCGCTCCACGAATTCCCGGTAGGTGTCGATACCGCGCAGCTGCAGGATGGTGTTGCGCACGGCGGCCTCGACCAGCACGGCCAGGTTGCGGCCGGCGTCCACGGCGATCACCACCTTGCGCACCGGCATGCCCAGCACGTCTTCATAGAGCGGCTCATAGGGCAGGCGCTCGAAGTCGCGCTCCATGGTCTCCTTGCGGACCAGGTGGACGATCAGCTTGAGACGCATCTTGCGGCGCACCGCGGTCTCGCCAAAGATGGCCTTGATGTCCAGCAGGCCTATGCCGCGCACTTCAAGCAGATTGGCCAGCAGCTCGGGGCAGCGGCCCTCGATGGCGGTTTGCGATATGCGGAACAGGTCCACCGCGTCATCGGCCACCAGGCCATGGCCGCGCGAGATCAGCTCCAGTCCCAGTTCGCTCTTGCCGAGGCCGGACTCGCCGGTCAGCAGCACGCCCAGGCCCAGGATGTCCATGAACACGCCGTGCCGCGTGGTGCGGTTGGCGCAGAGCTGGGCCAGGTAGGCGCGCACTACGTCGATCACATGGCCGGCGGATTCGGCGGTCACGAACAGCGGGATCTCGGCCCGGTCGCACATGGCGACCAGCTTGTCCGGTGGCGGTTGGTTGTCGGCCACGATGATGACCGGTGGTTCGAGCGTGACGATGCGCGACACGCGCCGGTCCAGCACCTCGCCCGAAGCCTGACTCAGGTAGGCCACCTCGCGACGGCCGACGATCTGGACCCGGTAGGGGTGGATGTAGTTCAGGTAGCCGACCAGGTCGGCCGCCGACTGGGCATCGCGGACCGCGTTCTCGTCGAAGCGGCGCTCGGGGTGGGCGTGGCCTGCGATCCACTCCCAGCGCAGAGACTCACGGTGCTCTTCGAAGAGCCGGTCGGCGCTGATTGAGGTGGGTTTCAATCAGGCAACCGACTTCAGGGGTTCCCAATCGGCGATCAAGCGGAACACCGCGCTGGCCTCCGCCTCGGTCTTGAGGCGTTCGCGCAGTTCGCGGTCCGACAGCATCTCGGCGATTTCGGACAGGATTTCCAGGTGGCGCTGGGTGGCCGCTTCGGGCACCAGCAGGAAGATCAGCAGGCTGACGGGCTCGTCATCCGGCGCATCGAAGCCAATGGCTTGTTGCACGCGCAGCACAGCCGCGAGCGGATTTTTCAGACCCTTGATGCGACCATGGGGGATGGCTACGCCATGACCCAGGCCGGTGGAACCCAGTCGCTCGCGGGCGAACAGGTTGTCGGTGACCAAGGCCCGGGCGATGGCGTGGTTGTTCTCGAACAGCAAGCCGGCTTGCTCGAAGACTCGTTTCTTGCTGGAGGCGTCCACATTCACCAGCACGTTGCTGGCGGGCAGGATAGCGGCGAGACGGTTCATCAGGTCACAGCGCCGTCTACGGCCATTTGGGCCTTGGGCAGGACGCTCATTCGGGATAAGTGAGGCGGAATTATAGAAAGGACACCGTCGCGATGGGGCCCACACCGAGATCGGCGCCGCAGTATTGCGCATTTTGCGGCGGTGCAGCAACAGGGGGATCCGGCGACAAAAAAGCGACCCCTGGGGTCGCTTTCGTTGCGGCGCCTAGCCACGACTGACTGGCTCAGGGAGCCGGGATCTCAAGGCGCTTGGGCGAAGCATGCTGGTGGTCCTGGATCCGATCCTTGTGACGGCAGACCTGGCGGTCCAGCTTGTCCATCAACTGATCAATGGCCGCGTACAAATCTTCATGGGACTGCTCGACGAAGATGTCGCGCCCCTTCACGTGAACGGTGACTTCGGCTCGTTGGCGACGGTCCTTTTCCTTCTGCTTTTCCACGGTGAGCAGGACGTTGATGTCAACGACCTGGTCGAAGTGGCGGGTCACCCGGTCCAGCTTTGTCAGCACGTACTCACGCAAAGCCGGAGTCACTTCAAGATGGTGGCCACTGATAGTCAGGTTCATAAAGCCTCCTTTCACAGGGGGTGGGTCAAATCTGCAAGGGAAATGCGGAAACCAAAAGAGCAGATGAAGGGGATTTCGGGTAGCGGAGGATGAGGCTTGAGTTGAGGGGGAGTGCGAGGCCAGTGTGCTACCGAAGCTAGGTGCTGACAAGGCTTTTGCAAGTGCACTTTTCCCGGGGTCAAGCGTTCTTGTTTTAGCTTGCTGGCGCCGTCGCGCGAATGACATAATCCGCCGATCCCATCACTGGAGCAGTTTCTTGGACAGCGATCACCCTCGGTGACCGTCCACTCCAGCGCCAAGTCGATGCCAGAAGGCATCAGTAGGCCGTGGTTCGATGCAGATGCTCGGGCCCTGCCGCTTGTCCGGAGTGAGGCGGGTTCACCCTCTTCCCCGGACGGCCCTCCCCGTCCCCTCTCAACACGAAGTGACGGCGCAGTTGGCGCTGGAGACCTGCATGCTCAATGTGTTCACGCTGGACAACGGGCGCCTGAAGGGCGGCCTGTTCCAGGAGGAAATCGAAAGCCCTGAAGCGCTGGCCCAGTCGACTCCGGTCTGGGTCGACCTGGAGAATCCCAGCAGCGAAGAAAAGGGCTGGATACGCGACCGTTTCGGGCTGGTGATCCCCGAGAACATCGTCGACGACGACCTCGAGGAATCGGCCCGCTTCTATGAAGAAGACAACGGCGAGCTGCACATCCGCTCCGACTTCCTGATCGACGACGACGAGGCACCGCGCAATGTGCGCGTGGCCTTCATCCTCTACAACAAGGTGCTGTTCTCGGTGCACAACGAGGACTTGCCGGTGTTTCGCCTGCTGCGCCTGCGGGCTCGGCGTATCCCGGCTTTGATCGAGGATGCCAAGGATGTTCTGCTGAAGCTCTACGACGCCGATGCCGAGTACTCGGCCGATGCGCTGGAGAGCATTTACGACAGCCTGGAGAAGATCAGCGCTCGCGTCTTGAAGAAGGATGTGAATGACACCGAAGCCGGTGAAGTGCTGGCGGCCATTGCACGCGAAGAGGACTTGAACGGCCGTATTCGGCGCAACGTGATGGACACCCGCCGTGCGGTCAGCTTCATGATGCGCAGCCGCATGCTCAATGCCGAGCAGTTCGAAGAATCGCGCCAGATCCTGCGAGACATCGACTCGCTGGACTCGCACACGGCTTTCCTGTTCGACAAGATCAACTTCCTGATGGATGCCACGGTCGGCTTCATCAACATCAACCAGAACAAGATCATCAAGATCTTCTCTGTGGCCAGCGTGGCGCTGCTACCGCCCACGCTGATCGCCAGCGTCTATGGCATGAACATGCACTTCCCCGAGCTGGAATGGTTGGGTCGCGGGGGCTATCCCTATGTGCTGGGCCTGATGGTCGCGTCGGTGGCTGCGCCCTTCCTCTATTTCCGCCGCAAGGGCTGGCTGCGCTGACGCGCATTGCCGTTCCCCAATTGCAAAGGGCTTCCGCCGCTGGCGGAAGCCCTGGTCATAAAAGTAGTCGCGAGACGCCCCGAAGCTAACGAGGGAGGGAGGGAGGAGGAGGAGAAAGGCTTCGGGATTGCATCCCCACAAAGGGGTGATCTGGCGACTGAAATGGATACGGTCAGTTCTCTTTCTGGCCTGTGTCAACGCAAGGGAACGCTTGAAATTCCGTCACGCGCCAAGCCGAAGGACTCGACACAGTTGCTTATGTACTCTCTGTGGCGGGCCTCTGCCGACCTTGGGTCGGGGCTGTCCCGATCAACCGGGACAAACTTAGGCGCCGGGCCTGAAGTATGCAACATCAAGCCCCCAAAAGGAATGGTTGGATTGTTGCACCGGACTGGGTCCTGGCATTCCGACAACGTTTGGGAACTGTGGCTTGACCTGACTCAAATGCACCACTTCTGCAGCTTATTGACCAACCTCGATTCGCACCTGGTGGCAGCGCAGTGGCCATGGCGGTGCTTGCAACAAGACCCATGGATGTCCAGGTCAATGGAGCTCAATTGGCGCGAAAATTGCCAATAGTTTCGGACTTCTTCCGATTTGTCCAAGGCAACACAGACGATGGCTCAGGCTGTAGAAAGCGTCGATAACGACGAGTCCTCGTGGCATGGCATAGCCAAGGTCGAGCGGGCGACTGGCATCAGCAAGGATACGTTGCGTGTCTGGGAACGGCGCTACGGATTCCCATCTCCCCAGCGCGATGCACAAGGTGAACGACTCTACCCGAATGAGCAGCTTCGACGGCTGAGAACGGTTAAGTGGTTGACTGACATGGGCTTTCGGCCTGGGCGTGTGGTGGCCGCCCCGCCCGAGGAACTAGAAAAGCTGCTCAATCAGGCGCGCGAAATGTCGGGATCATCGGCTGCAGCGGGCATCGCCCGCCGGTCGGAACTGGATGGCTATATAAGTTTGTTGCGCAGTCATGAGGTCGAGTTATTGAGACGGCGCTTGGCCCAATCCATTCTTCGCCGTGGCCTGGCTGATTGCATCAAGGAAGTGATTGCGCCACTGACCACCGAAGTCGGAGAAGCCTGGATGCGCGGCGAGCTGCAGGTGTTCGAGGAGCACATCTATAGCGAGTGCCTGCAGCACGTGCTGCGCCCAGCCATTCATGGGATCCAGCGCGCCGTCGTGGCCGAGGGTCCCCGGGTATTGCTGACCACATTGCCTGGTGAGCAACATGGCCTGGGCCTGTTGATGGTCGAGGCCTTGTTGGCTCTGGAGGGCTGCCATTGCCTGTCCCTCGGTGTGGAGACGCCGCTGGTCGAGATCCTTCGGGCGGCGGCCGCCCAGCGGGCGGACATCGTGGCCCTGAGCTTTACCGGCCGGCTGCCGGCTTCGGCGGTTCTCGACGAATTGCGACAACTGCGCGACTTGCTGCCGGCTGCCGTCGAGCTCTGGGTTGGCGGCAAATCAGGGGCCTTGCGGCGAGCGCCTGCAGGCACGCGCCACCTGGCGGGCCTCGCGGATCTTGGCCTGGCGCTTGCGCAATGGGGCGGCACCCGCGCCGCTACGGGTTTGGCCTAGGTTCTGTCATTTGCGCGGCATAGAATCCGCGCCGGACAAGCCAAGGAAAGCCATGCTTTACCCAGAACTATTCAAGCAGCTGGAAGCCGTGCGTTGGAACATGGACACGGACATTCCGTGGGACAAGTTCGATCCGGCCCTGCTGACCGAAGACCAGGCTCGGACGATCAAGATGAATGCCATCACCGAGTGGGCGGCCCTGCCGGCCACCGAGATGTTCCTGCGCGACAACCGCGACGACAGCGATTTCTCGGCGTTCATGAGCGTCTGGTTCTTCGAGGAGCAGAAGCATTCCCTGGTGCTGATGGAATACCTGCGCCGCTTCCGTCCCGACCTGGTGCCCACCGAAGCCGAACTGCACGAGATCCGCTTCGAGTTCGATCCGGCCCCGGCGCTGGAAACGCTGATGCTGCACTTCTGCGGCGAGATCCGACTGAACCACTGGTACCGCCGCGCCGCTGAATGGCACACCGAGCCGGTGATCAAGGCGATCTACGAGACGCTGTCTCGCGACGAGGCCCGCCATGGCGGCGCCTATCTGCGCTACATGAAGCGTGCCATGAGCAAGTTCGGTGACGAGGCCCGTGCCGCTTTCGCCAAGGTGGGCGTGCTGATGGCCAGTGCCCGCCGCACGGCGCAGGCCCTGCACCCGACCAACCTGCACGTCAATGCCAAGCTGTTCCCGCGCGACACCATCCAAAGCCGCCTGCCCGATCCCCAGTGGCTGGAGCATTGGCTGGACAAGCAGATCCAGTTCGACGCCGTCTGGGAGAACAAGGTGGTCGAGCGCATCCTGCACAATATGAGCCTGCTGATGGAGCGCAGCTTTGCCAGTGTCCAGGAGCTGAATCGCTTCCGCAAGGAACTGACCACCAAGCTGGCAGCGGCCGCACCGCAGCCGGCCGTTTGATCCGGTCGCTGGTTTCGGCCCCCCAATAGAAAGAGCCCGCAATTGCGGGCTCTTTGCATTTCCGGGCCGATCTCAGGTCGCGCGCTTGCGAGCCAGTATCACCAGGTAGAAGCAACCGGCCGCCACCAGCAGGCCGCCTATCAGGTGGGGCGAGGCCAGCTGTTGAACGGCCTGCCAGGCGTCTTGAAGGGCCCAGGGACCGAGGTTGTTCAAGAACTCACCCACTTCCGGATGGGTCTTCAGGGTCTTGCCCTCAAAGGTGTGGCTGGCGTTGAACAGGGCACGGCCGGCGCCGTCGAACTGGGCCTTGAGCAAGTCTCCGACGATGCGAATACCGTAGACCTTGTCCAGCACATTGCCGCCGATGACCAGGGTGCCGATCACGGCCGGCACGCCCCAGCGCTTCAGCCAGGCCGAGGCCGCCATCAGGATCATGAACAGCGGCGCCATCCACAGGGTCAGCAGGGCGACGCCGAAAGCGATGCGGATCAGGCCGATCAGCATGGTGACGATCACGCCACCCCAGGTGACCTGGGCCAGGCCAGCGAAGCCGAACAGCTTGATCAGCGAGGCGGTGCCGATGATCAGCCCGAAGCCCGCGCCAACCGCCAGGGCCAGCATGGGAATCAAGACCGCATGCATCAGCAGCGTCGCGACCACGCTCTCGCTGTGGCCGGCCGGCAGCGACATCCAGAACTCGATGGACCGGTCCTGCTGGTCGCGCCTCGCGAGGCCGGGCAGCTGGAACATGGCCACGATCCAGCTGAGACCGAAGACGGTGGCCGTGATGCCGGCCATGACCATCAGCGCCAGCAGCGAAGCCGGCGGCAGCTGCTTGTTGCCGAGTTCTACCGTGCCCTGGAAGGGCATGGCCACCAGGATGATCGCGGGCAGCAGGCACATCACGACCAGCCAGCCGATGTGATGCTGCATCCATTCGCGCCGCATCAGGGTGCTGAAACGGGTTGTCGTCGTCATGATTGGTTCTCCTTGGACGCTCAGGGCTCAGGCCTGCTGGCGCTGCATTTCGGGCTTGCGGGTGAGGGCCATGAACAGGTCCACGAGGCTGGGGCGGAAGCGCTGGCCCACGCCCTCCAGGTGGGCGGGCGGTGCGCCGTCGAACAGCGCCGCCGGCCGACCTTGCTGGCGGTAGCGCAGCAGCGGATGGGCATCGGCGATGGCATCGGCCGCCGCCGGGTCATGAGCCAGAGCGACGAAGCGAGAGTCCATCTCCTCCAGGCTGATGTTCAAGACCAGCCGACCCTCGTCCAGCATCATCACGTCGGACAGCAGCGACTCGATCTCCTCCACCTGGTGGGTCGAGATGATCACGCTGCGCTCGCCGTCGCACCATTCGTCGATCAGCATCTCGTAGAAGCTCTTGCGCGACATCACGTCCAGGCCCAGCGTGGGCTCGTCCAGGATCATCAGCTTGCTGTCGATGGCCGCGATCAAGGCCAGGTGCAGCTGGGTGACCATGCCCTTGGACAGGCTCTTGACCTTGTCGTTCTCGGTGACGCTGGTGCGCTTGAGCAGCTTGCGGGCCCGCTCGGCCGAGAACTTGGGCTGCAGGCCGCTCATCAGGGTGATCAGCTCATGCACCCGGGCCCAGCGCGGCAGCACGGCCACGTCGGGGATGTAGCTCAGCGATTCCAGCAGCTCGCCGCGCTGGCTCATAGGATCCAGGCCCAGCACCTTCAGCGAGCCCTCGCCGCCATGCAGGCCGACCATGGCCTTCATCAGCGAGGTCTTGCCGGCGCCGTTGTGGCCCAGCAGGCCGACGACCCGGCCCTTGGGAATGCTGAAGTTCAGGTTGTCCACGGCGGTCTTGCGGCCGTAACGCAGGCTGAAGCCGCTGGCTTCGATCAGGTGTTGTTGTTGTTCCATCATTGCGACTCCCAGTTCAGATCCTTGGCGGCGATGCCCAGTCGGGCCAGGCGCTCGCGCAGGGCCGGCCATTCCTCTTGCAGGAACTGCTCGCGCTCGCTGTGCAGCAGCTTTTCGCGGGCGCCCGGCTTGACGTAGATACCCATGCCGCGGCGCGATTCGACCAGGTCCCTTTCGGTCAGGGCCTGGATCGCTCGGCTGACGGTCAGCGGGTTGATCAGGTAGCGGCTGGCCAGGGCCCTGACGGACGGCATGGCTTCGCCTTCGGGGGGATCTCCGTCCAGCAGCTGGACCGCAAGGCGGTCGGCCAGCTGCTGGTAGATCGGGGCGGTTTGGTTCCAGTTGTGCATATCAACCTGGGCCCGGGGCCGGTGTGTTAGTGATGTAGCACACCATATCTCCGCCCCTCCGCCGGACGAAGCGGGCCGCGACAGACTGCAGAAAACGGGGGACAGTCCGTTGCGCCCGCCGGGGCCGGCCCGTTCAGCCGCTCTTGGCGGCGGCGGCCCGCTCCTGGTCGGCCTTGCGATCGGCCACCACCTTCTGCACCGCCGGGCGCTCGGCGATGAAGCGGGCATAGGTCTTCCAATCGATGCCGGCAGCCTGCAGCAGGTCCTCGCCCAGCACGGCCTTGGTGGCCATGCCCACGACCGGCAGGCTGGCCCAGGCGGCGCAATCGGCCAGGCTGTAGCTGCTGCCAGCGATGTAGGGCGAGAACTTGGCCAACTGCTTGAAGGCGGCGATGTTCTTGGTGAGGACCTTGCGGACGCGCTGCTGATTGCTTTCGCTGCAGCTGCCGCCGAAGAAGGCCTGGCCGTAGAGCTCGCGGCCCACCAGCTCCAGGTGCAGCTCGACGAAGGTGACCAGCTCGCGCACCTTGGCGGCTTCGAAGGCGTCGACCGGCAGCAGGCGCGGTTCGGGCTGGATCTGCTCCAGGTATTCGCAGATCACCTCGCTCTCGCACAGCGGGCGGCCGTCTTCCAGGCGGATGAAGGGAATCTTGGCCAGCGGCGAGGCTTCCAGCACCTCGGGCGCGCCCGAGAAGGTCTTGACCAGCTCCTCGCGGAACGGCAGCCCCTTCTCCAGCAGCACCAGCTTGACCTTGTTGTAGTAGTTGGACAGCGACATGCCGTACAGCGTGATCATGGGTCTTGTCTCCTGGAAGTTCGAAGCGGCCAGTATCGCGTGAGCAGGGCCAGGCTGGCGCCGATCAGGCTGCCGGCGAGATGGGCAAAGGGGACGGGGGCGAAGCCCCAGCCCGGGTCAAAGGCCGGTGGGGCGAAGGGCTGCTCCAGCAGCAATTTGGCCCCCAGGCCGGCCAGCAGGACGGCGCCGATCAGGCGCTCACGCCCGGTCCTGGCCAGCAGGCTCACGGCGATGAGGGCGGCGCCGCCATGCAGCCAGCCGGAAAGCCCGGCAAAGCGCTCCAGCGGCGGCCCCAGCAACAAGGCGAACTGAGCCAGCGGCCAGGCCAGCAGCCACGCGAGCGCCTCGGCGGTGCCCATCCGGGCCCGCCAGCCCAGCCAGCCGAGCACGGCGCAGCCGGCCAGGTTGGCCAGCAGATGGCGTTCGTTCAGATGCACCAGGGCGGCCAGCGGCGAAGCCACCGGCGGCCTGAGCGTCAAGGGGAACAGGACCAGCGCCGCAAGGGCGGCGAGGCCAGCCAGCAGCGGCCAGGCCTGCTCCGTCAGCCGAAGACCGCGCGCCACAGCGCCAGCACCGCCTCACGGTGGGCGGCCAGGCCCTTGTCGGTGAGCAAGGCTTCCTCGACCTGCGTCGGCTGCTCATTCAGCCGCGCCCGGTGCTGGACCCGGCGCAGCTCGCGGTAGGCATCGGCGGCGGCGGCGCCCACTCCGACCGGCAGCAGGCCGGCGTCCTCTGCGCGCTGCAGCAGGGCGATGGCGCCCTTGTTGTCCAGCAGCTCAGGATGCTGGCCGGCCTGGGCCAGGATGAGGAACTGCAAGGCAAACTCGGCGTCCATCATGCCGCCGGGGCTGTGCTTGACGTCGAACAGCCCGGCCTTGACCGGCCGTGCCTCGCGCACCTTCTCGCGCATGGCCTGCACCTCCTGTCGCAGCGCTGCGTGGTCGCGCGGCGCGGTCAGCACCGTGCGGCGCACGGCCTCGAAGCGCTCGGCCAGGTCTGCATCACCGGCGCAGAAGCGCGCCCGCGTGATGGCCTGGTGTTCCCAGGTCCAGGCGGTGTTGCTGCCACGGCCTTCCTGGTAGTTGGCGAAGCTGGACAGCGAGGTGACCAGCAGGCCCGAATTGCCGTTGGGCCGCAGCGCCGTGTCTATGTCGAACAGCTCGCCGGCCGCGGTGCGCAGCGTCAGCCAGGTGATCAGCTTGCGGACAAAGGCGCCGTAGATCTCGGGCGCGTTCTCGTCCTCGTCGTCGAACAGGAAGACCACGTCCAGGTCGCCGCCATAGCCCAGCTCCTTGCCGCCCAGCTTGCCGTAGGCGATGACGGCCAGCCGCGGCGCCGGCCGGTGGGCCTGCTTGAGCCGGGCCCAGGCCCAGTTGATCGCGCATTGCAGAGTGGCATCGGCGAGCGCTGACAGCTCGTCGGCCACCTGCTCGACCGTGATCTGGCCTTCCACGTCGCGCACCAGGGTGCGGAACACCTCGGCATGGTGGGAGCGGCGCAGCGTGTCCAGCAACGCTTCCTCGTCGGCCTCGCCGTGGCGGGCCCAGGCAGCATGGCGTTCTTCCAGGTCGGCGACGAAGGCCGTGCCGTCGAAGCGCTCGTTCAGCACCCGGTTGTCGGCCAGCTCGTCGATCACGCCAGGATGCAGCATCAGGTAGCGCATCGGCCAGCGCGCCAGGCCCAGCAGCGAAAGCAGACGGGCCTGGACCGTGGGCCGTTCCACCAGCAGGGCCAGATAGCTTTCGCGGCGCAAGAGCGGCTCGACCCAGTCGACGAAGCGTATCGCCGCCTCCAGCGTGCTCTTGCCTTCCTTGACCGCCGAGGCGGCGCGGCCGACCAGCTTGGCCAGGCGCAGCCGCGATTCCTCGCGCAGGTTCTGCACCCGCGGCTGCTTGGCCCAGCGGCGCACCGCCTCGGCCAGCTCGGGCTGCAGTTTCTCCAGGAATTCCTCGGCATCGATCGGCAGCGGCGGCCCGCCGCAGCTCTTGCAGCCGTTGCTGCTGCCGGGCTGGGGCGCCTGGCCGTCGTGCAGCAGGGCGTCGAATTCGGTGGCGACCAGTTCGCGCACCTCGCACAGCCGGTCCAGCAGCTCGCAGGCGTCGGCCCGGCAGGCCAGCTGCAGGCTGCTGGCGATCCAACCCAGGTCCTCGTCGCCGGCCGGCAGCGCATGGGTCTGCTGGTCGTCCAGATACTGAATGCGGTGCTCGACCTGGCGCAGGAAGCGGTAGCCCTCGGCCAGCTTCTCGGCCGTGGCCGGTTTCATCAGGCCGCGCGCCGCCAGGCTGCGCAGCGCCTTGACCGTCGAGCGGGTGCGGATCTCGGGGAACTGGCCACCGCGCACCACCTGCAAGAGCTGGACGGTGAACTCGATCTCGCGTATGCCGCCGCGCGACAGCTTGACGTCATTGGCCCGCTCGGGCCGGCCAGCGGCGCGTTTGCTGGCTTCGTCGCGGATCTTGCGGTGCAGCTGGCGCAGGCCTTCGAACACGCCGTAGTCCAGGTAGCGCCGGTAGACGAAGGGTGTCACCAGCTGGCGCAGCGCCTGGGCGCGCTGCAGGGCCTCGGGGGTCAGCGGTGCGACCACGCGGCTCTTGAGCCAGGCGAAGCGCTCCCATTCGCGGCCCTGGACCAGGAAGTATTCCTCCAGCATGGCCAGGCTCACTACCGGCGGTCCCGAATTGCCGTTGGGCCGCAGCGCCAGGTCGACGCGGAACACCTGACCGTCCTCGGTCAACTCGCCTATCAAGGCATAGAGCCGGCGCGCCAACAGCGCGAAGTATTCGTGGGCGGTGATCGCGTTGGGGCCGTCGGTCTGGCCCTCGTCGTCGTAGACGTAGATCAGGTCGATGTCGGACGAGACATTCAGCTCGCGGCCGCCCAGCTTGCCCATGCCGACGACCCAGAACTCGATGCGCTCGCCGGCCTCGTTGCGCGGCACGCCGTTGATCGCGTCCTGCTCGATGCGGGCCTGTTCCAGGGCCAGGCACAACGTGGTCTCGGCCAGCAGGGTCATCACCTCGGTGATGTCCTTGACCGCCGCAGCCTGCTCGACGTCGAGCACGGCCAGCCGCTCCAGCACCAGGTGACGGGCCACGCGCATGGCCGAGGCCAGGTTTCTGCCGCCCTGCTGCAGGGCGGCGACCAGGCCCTGGATCTCGGTCCGTCCGGGCAGGCCGGGCGCCAGCAGGTCCAGCTCGGCCGCATAGCGGCGCCGGATGCGCTGGACGAAGCGGCTGTGCTCGGCGCGAGCCGCTGTCGTGATGAGGGAGGAGGAGGCCTCGGTCATTGCTTGATCTGCGCTGTGCTAGATTTGCTGCGCCCCCAGGGAGCCGCACCGCCCGGAGGCGGACATGCGGCGACCCGGCGTGAGCCGGGGCAGATCGCGGCTCCAGGGCGAGCTTTTTTCATGCCAGTGCCAGCAACCCTTTCCGCCGCCGCCAAGAACGCCGTCCTGCGCCCCTACCGCATCATGCTGCGGCTGCTGCGCTGGGCCTTGCGTCTGGTGATGCTGGCCTGGGTCCTGGTCCTGCTGAGCTGGTTGCTTCTGCACTGGGCAATTTTGCCGTACGTCGACGATTGGCGCCCTTCGGTAGAACGCCAAGCCTCGCACGCTCTGGGCCTGGACGTGCGCATAGGCCGCATCGAGGTGCGCTCCGGGGGCTGGATTCCGGCCGTCGAGCTCAGCGATGTGCGGTTGCTGGACCGGGCGCAGCACGAGGCCTTGCGCCTGCCGCGCGTGGTGGCGGCGCTGTCGGCCCGCTCCTTCCTGACCCTGTCGCCCCGCTTCGAGCAGCTGCTGATAGACAGCCCGGAGCTGGAAGTGCGCCGCGACGCCCAGGGCCGCGTCTTCGTGGCCGGCTTCGACCTGAAGCCCGACCAGCAGGCCGAGGCCGGCGGCGACCTGGCCGACTGGTTCTTCTCCCAGCATGAGTTCGTCATCCTCAAGGGCCGAGTGCGCTGGGTGGACGAGGTACGCAAGGCCGCGCCGCTGGCGCTCTCGGACCTGAACCTGGTGCTGCGCAACGGCCTGCGCCGCCACGACCTGCGCCTCGACGCCACGCCGCCGGCCGAGTTCGGCGAGCGCTTCAGCCTGCGCGGCCGTTTCACCCAGTCGCTGCTGAAGCGGGCCGGCGAGATCCGCCACTGGAGCGGCCAGCTCTATGCCGAGCTGCCGCGGGCCGACGTGAGCCAGCTGCGCCGCCATATCGACCTGCCGTTCGAGCTGAGTGCCGGCGATGGTGCGCTGCGCGCCTGGATAGATATCCGCAACGGCCTGCCCGAGAAGGCCACGGCCGACATCGGCCTGCGCCAGGTGGCCTTGCGCCTGGCGGCCGAAGCACCGGTACTGGATCTCGAACGCATAGAAGGCCGGCTCAGCCTGGCGCGCGGCAAGGACCTGGTCACGCTGTCGGCCCAGCAGCTGGGCTTCGAGGCCGCCGACGGCCTCAGCTGGCCGCGCTCCGATTGGTCGGTCACGCTGCGCCAGCCCGGCGGCGTGGGCCTGGACATCGATTTCGGCAAGCTCGACGGCGGTGCGCTGTCGGCCCAGCGCCTGGACTTCGCCCTGATGGCCCAGATCGCCGAGCGCGCACCGCTCTCCAGCGAGCAGCGCGAATGGCTGAACGAGCTGGCGCCGCGCGGCGTGCTCAGCGACATGGCGCTGAGCTGGGAAGGCCCGTTGGCCGCTCCGCGCAACTACCGCGCCAAGGCCAAGGTCGAGGGCCTGCTGCTGAATGCCCTCGCTCATGAGGGCGGTGGCATAGGCCGGCCCGGCGTGCGGGGTGCCAGTGCCGAGATCGAGGCCAGCGAGCGTGGCGGCGAGGCCCGCTTCAAGCTGGCCGATGGCGAGCTGGAGCTGCCGGGCCTGTTCGAGGAACCGGTGATTCCGCTGCAGCGCCTGGCCGGTACCTTGAAGTGGTCGGTCGAGCCGCGCGCCGGCAAGCCACCGCAGCTGGACTTCCGGCTGGCCAACCTGCAATTGGCCAACAGCGACCTGCGCGGCGAGTTCGACCTGCAGTGGCGCAGCGGCGCGGGCGAGGGCCGCGGCAAGGGCGGTCGATTCCCCGGTCTGCTGAAGCTGACGGGCAAGGTCGACAAGGCGCCGGCGACGCGAGTCGCGCGCTATCTGCCGCAGGTGATGGACCCGTTCACTCGCGTCTACCTGCGCGATGCGCTGCGCGCCGGCGAGGCCCGCGCGGTCACGGTGCGGCTCAACGGCGACCTGGCCGAGTTCCCGTTCGATTCGCCGCAGAGCAACGGCCAGTTCCGCATCACCGCCACGGCCCAGGACGTGGAACTGGCTTACGTGCCCAGCCATCCGGCCACCGAAACCCAGCCGGCCTATGTCTCGCCCTGGCCGGTGATGGAGCAGCTCAACGCCCAGGTCGTGATCGACCGCGGCAGCCTGCAGATCAAGAACGGCGCGACCCGGGTGCTGGGCTTCGAGCTCAGCGGCGTCAATGGCGGCATCAAGGACCTGATGCACCACAAGCCGGTGCTGGAGCTCGAAGGCGGCGGCCGCGGCTCGGTCGAATCGCTCCTGCATTTCATGAAGGCCAGCCCGGTCTCCACCTGGACCGGCCATGGCCTGGACAACGCCACCGGCACCGGCCAGGCCAGCCTCAAGCTGGGCCTGCAGCTGCCGCTGGCCGAGATCGCCCGCAGCACGGTCAAGGGCCAGGTGCTGCTGGCCGGCAACGACCTGAAGCTCACGCCCGATGTGCCGCTGCTGGCCAATGCGCGGGCCCGGGTCGATTTCGACCACAAGGGCATGCAGATCAGCAATGGCGCGGCCCGCGTGGCCGGTGGCGAGGCGCAGTTCGAAGGCGGCAGCCAGAGTGACGGCAGCCTGCGATTCACCGGCCAGGGCGTGGCCAGCGCCGAGGGCCTGCGCCGCTCGCCCGAACTCGGCATCGCCTCCAAGCTGGCCGGCGCGCTGCAAGGCCAGGCGGCCTACAAGCTGCAACTTGGCCTGGTCAAGGGCCATACCGAGCTGGAACTCACCAGCACGCTGCAGGGCATGGTCTCCGAGCTGCCGGCGCCGCTGAAGAAGGATGCCGAGGCAGCGCTGCCGCTGCTGCTGCGCATCAGCCTGATCGACGCCAGGCATGACGAGCTGCGGGTCGAGCTGGGCCAGACTCTCGTGCAGGCCCATTACCAGCGCGAGTTCGGCGAGGCCGGGACTAGGGTCCAGCGCGGCAGCCTGTCGGTGCTCGACAACCTGGGCGAGCTGCCCGACAGCGGCGTGCGGGCCACGGCCAATCTGGCGGCGGTCAATGTGGATGCCTGGAGCAATGTGGTCCAGCGCCTGTTCAATATCCAGGCCGGCGAGGGCACGGGCGATGGCGGCGGCTACCTGCCGGCCAACATCAGCCTGCGGGCGCAGTCGCTGCAGGTGGCTGGCCGGCCGCTCAGCCGCGTCATCGCCGGCATTTCGCTGGCGCCCGACCAGCAGACCTGGCGCGCCACGCTGGATGCCCAGCAGCTCAGCGGCTATGTGGAGCTGCGCCCGCCCCGTGCACCGCAGCCCGGCACCGTCTATGCGCGGCTGGCCCGGCTCTCGCTGCCGAAGAGCGAGGTCGACAGCGTCAGCCAGATGCTGGACCAGGCGCCCAGCAGCGTGCCGGCGCTGGACATCGTGGTGGACGACTTCGAGCTGCGCGGCAAGAAGCTGGGCCGCCTCGAAGTGCAGGCCCGCCACCAGGGCCCGAGCCGCGAATGGAAGCTGGAGAAGCTGCAGATCCGCCACCCGGATGCCCTGCTCAATGCCACCGGCACCTGGGCCGCCCAGCCGGGCCAGGCCCAGCGACGCGCCGAGATGGACTGGAAGCTGGAGGTGGCCGACGCCGGCCAGCTGCTGGAGAGCCTGGGCCATGGCAAGGTGCTGCGCGACGGCAAGGGCCTGCTGTCGGGCCAGATCGGCTGGTCCGGCTCGCCGCTGAGCCCCGACTACCCCAGCATGTCGGGCCAACTCAAGCTGCACCTGGATGCCGGCCAGTTCCTCAAGGCCGACCCCGGCGTGGCGCGCCTGCTGGGTGTGCTGAGCCTGCAGTCGCTGCCGCGCCGCTTCCTGCTGGACTTCCGCGACGTGTTCCAGGAGGGCTTCGCCTTCGATGGCGTCGAGGGCGACATCAGCATCACCAAGGGCGTGGCCCACAGCAAGAACCTGCGCATGCGCGGCGTGCAGGCCATCGTGGCGATGGAGGGCGAAGCCGACCTCGCGGCCGAGACCCAGAACCTGCGCATCGTCGTGCTGCCCGAGGTCAATGCCGGTGGCGCTTCGCTGGCCTATGCGGCGGTCAACCCGGCTGTGGGCCTGGCCACCTTCCTGGCCCAGTTGCTGCTGCGTCGGCCGATGACCGAGGCCGGCACGCGTGAATTCCTGGTCACCGGCACCTGGGAGGACCCCAAGGTCGAGAAGGTCGAGAAGGCCGAGCCCAAGTCCCAGAATGCGCCGGAGCCAGCCGCCTCGGGAGCCTCGAAATGAAGATTGCCGCCGTCCAGCTGGTTTCCAGCCCCGACCTGCACCACAACCTGGCCCGCGCCCGCCACTGGCTGGAGCAGGCCGCCGCCGGTGGGGCCCAGCTAGCCCTGCTGCCCGAGTACTTCTGCCTGATGGGCCAGCAGGACGACGACAAGCTGCGCATCGCCGAGACTTTCGGCGACACGAGCGCGCCCATCCAGGCCATGCTCTCGAAGACCGCGCGCGAGCTGGGCCTGTGGCTGATAGGCGGCACGCTGCCGCTGCGCACGCCCAATCCGGCCAAGGTGCGCAACAGCTGCCTGGTCTATGGCCCCGAGGGCCAGCTGGCGGCGCGCTACGACAAGATCCATCTGTTCCGCTTCCAGACCGAGCGCGAGGCCTATGACGAGGGCCGGGTGCTGGAGGCCGGCAACGAGCCGGTGGCGGTGCAGGCCGGTCCGCTGCGCGTGGGCCTGAGCATCTGCTACGACCTGCGCTTTGCCGAGCTCTATCGAGCCCTGAGCTTCACGCCGGGCCAGCCGCCCTGCGAGCTGATCAGCGTGCCGGCGGCCTTCACCTACACCACCGGCGAGAAGCACTGGGAGCTGCTGCTGCGGGCACGAGCGGTCGAAATGCAGGCCTTTGTCCTGGCTTCGGCCCAGGGAGGCCGGCATGAGAATGGGCGTCGCACCTGGGGCCACAGCATGATCGTCGACCCCTGGGGCGAGGTGCTGGACGTGCTTCCCGAAGGCGAGGGCCTGGTCCAGGCCGAGCTGGACCTGCAGCGGCTGGCCGCTGTGCGCAGCCAGCTGCCGGCCTTGCAGCACCGACGACTCTGAACGAGGTGTAAGGCCATGGCTGCTTCTTCTGTGCGTAGATCCGGAATCCTGCTGCTCGCGGCGCTGGCGCTGCTGGCCGGCTGCGGCACGCCCTCGGAGCCGCTGACCATGGGCCTCACGCCCGCCGATGCCCTGCAGATGCGCTCCTGGGTGCCGGATGCGCTGCGCCAGAACGTGAGCCTGGGCCCGGTGAGCGGCGGCCAGGCCACCAACCGCTGGTGGGGCTCCAAGGTCAGCAGCCAGGCGCTGGAGCAGGCCTTCGAGGACTCGCTGCGCTCGGTCGGCATGTTCCCGCAGACCCGCGAGGCCGGCCGCTACCAGCTGGACATCAAGCTCACCGACCTGGATCAGCCCATGGTCTCGCTGGACACCACGGTGCGCCTGGCCATCAGCTATACGCTGATAGACCGCACGAGCAAGGCGGCGCTCTACCAGCGCACCTTGCGCAATGCCGCCACGGTGGAGCTGACCGACAAGCTGATGCCGGTCGAGCGCCTGCGCCTGGCCAACGAGGCCGCGATTCGCGACAGCATCAGGCAGGTGCTGCGCGACCTGGTGGCCCTGAACCTGAACGCGCCGGCGCGCTGAGCCAATGAGCGAGCAAGCGCTGGAGCTCAGCCCGCCCGACATCTCGCGCTGGCGCGAGGGCGGCAGCGGGGTCGACTACGTTCATGTGTTCGACTCGGGCCGGCCCGGCAAGACCGTGATGGTGCAGGCCCTGACCCATGGCAACGAGCTGTGCGGCGCGATTGCACTCGACTGGCTGCTGGCCGAGCACAGCCGGCAAGAACTGACCCCGGCTAGCGGCCGGCTGATCCTCAGCTTCGCCAACGTTGCGGCCTACCGGCGTTTCGACCCGCTGCGGCCCAATGCCTCGCGCTGCGTGGACGAGGACCTGAACCGGGTCTGGGACGACGCCCAGCTGTTCGGCGAGCGCGACTCGCTGGAACTGCGCCGGGCGCGCGAGCTGCAGCCCTTCGTCGATGCGGCCGACTGGCTGCTGGACATCCATTCCATGCAGGACGCCTGCCGGCCGCTGATGGTCTGCGGCCTGCTGGACAAGGGCGCCGAGTTCGCACGCCAGCTGGGCATGCCGGGCGACCTGCTGATCGACACCGGCCACCCTTCCGGCCTGCGCATGCGCGACCGCGGCGGCTTCGGAGACCCGCAAAGCCCCAAGAACGCCCTGCTGATCGAATGCGGCCAGCATTGGGAGCGTTCCTCGGCCGAGGTGGCCATCGACTCGGTGGTGCGCTTCCTGCGGCTGACCGGCGTGGTAAACGAGGCCTGGGCCGGCCCGCGCCTGCGCCTGCCGCTGCCCGAGGTCCAGCACCTGGTGAGGGTGGACGAGGCGGTGACCGCGCGCTCGTCCGGCTTCCACTTCCTGTTCCCGGTCCACGGCCTGCAGGTCATAGACCAGGCCGGCACCGCCTTCGCCCAGGACGGCGAGCAGGTGTTTCGCACCCGCTATGAGCGGACGGTGCTGGTGATGCCATCGACCCAGCATGGGAGGCCGGGGAACACGATGGTGAGGCTGGGGCGATTTGAAGACTGAGCAGAGCCCAGTACTGCCATGACCCCAGCTTGGCCGCGCGAGACGCGGCCAGGCGTTCATGAGGCGTCGGACAGTCCTCAGGACTGTCCTCGGTCCTCATTCACCCCATAAAGAAGACGTTGAGCTTGTTGCCGTCCAGGTCGCGGAAATAGCCGGCATAGAAGCCTTCGCCGCGGGGGCCGGCGGCGCCTTCGTCCTTGGCACCCAGCGACAGGGCCTTGGCATGGACGCGGTCGACCTTCTCCTTGCTGTCGACCACCAGGGCGATCATCACGCCGTTGCCTACCGTGGCCGGGTTGCCGTCGAAGGGCAGGCCCACGCCCAGGGCCGGCTTGTCCCAGGCCACGCCCCAGGCGATGCTGCGGCCGAAGTCCATCATGCGTTTGATGCCGATCTCGCCCAGCAGGGCGTCGTAGAAGGCGGCGGCGCGCGGCAGGTCGTTGGTGCCGACCATGGCGTATCCGATCATGGCTGTCTCCTTGCGAAATGACTCGAGGCGGCCATTTCAGCACGCCTTGGACGGCGCGCCAAAACGCAAGAGCCCTGTCATCCGCGGTCGAACTTGAACACCGCCATGCTGGCCAGCAGGTTGGGCAGGGTCCTCACGACGCGGCCGTCCTGGATGCCGAAGCTGTCGCGCACCTGCAGGCCGCATTTGCCGGCCAGCACCTGGAAGTCGGCATAGGTGCCGACGCGGATGTTGGGCGTGTCGTACCACTGGTAGGGCAGGACGCGGGTCACCGGCATGCGGCCCATCAGCACCTGCAGCCGGTTGGGCCAGTGCGCGAAGTTGGGGAAGCTGACGATGCCGCTGCGGCCCACGCGGGCGGTCTCGCGCAGCATGGCCTCGGTGTTCCGCAGATGCTGCAGCGTTTCCAGCTGCAGGACCACGTCGAAGCTCTGGTCCTCGAAGATGGACAGGCCTTCTTCCAGGTTCAGCTGGATCGCGTTGACGCCGCGCTTGACGCATTCCAGCAGATTGGCGTCATCCAGTTCCACGCCATAGCCGGTGCAGCCGCGATGCTTCTGCAGATAGGCCAGCAGCTCGCCGGTGCCGCAGCCCAGGTCCAGCACGCGCGAGCCCTCGGGCACCAGGGCTGCGATGTTCTCCATCACTCCGGCGGCGCTCATGCGAATTCCCCTGCGATGCGGTTGAAGTAGGCGCGCAGCATGCCGTGGTAGCGCGGGTCCTCGAGCAGGAAGGCGTCGTGGCCGTGCGGGGCATCGATCTCCGCATAGGACACGTCGAGCTTGTTGTCGAGCAGGGCCTTGACGATTTCGCGCGAGCGGGCCGGCGAGAAGCGCCAGTCGGTGGTGAAGCTGGCGAGCAGGTACTTGCAGCGGGCCGCGGCAAAGGTGCGGCTCAGGTCGCCGCCATGCTCACGGGCCGGGTCGAAGTAGTCCAGCGCCCGCGTGATCAAGAGATAGGTGTTGGCGTCGAAGTACTCGCTGAACTTGTCGCCCTGGTGGCGCAGATAGCTCTCGATCTGGAACTCGATCTCCTGGGTCGAATAACCCAGCTCGGCGGCGCGCAGCTCGCGGCCGAACTTCTGCTCCATCACGTCGTCGCTGAGGTAGGTGATGTGGCCGATCATGCGGGCCACGCGCAGGCCGCGCTTGGGCACGACGCCATGCTCGTAGTAGTGGCCGTCGTGGAATTCGGGGTCGGTGACGATGGCACGCCGCGCCACCTCGTTGAAGGCGATGTTCTGCGCCGACAGATTCGGCGCGGTCGCAATGGCAATGCAGTGGCGCATGCGCTCCGGATAGCGCAGCGACCAGTCCAGCGCCTGCATGCCGCCCAGCGAGCCGCCCAGTACGGCGGCCAGCTGGGCGATGCCCAGCCGGTCCAGCACGCGGGCCTGGGCATCGACCCAGTCCTGCACCGTGACCACCGGGAAGTCGGCGCCATAGGCGCGGCCCGTGGCCGGATTGACATGCATGGGGCCGGTCGAGCCGAAGCAGGAGCCCGGGTTGTTGATGCCGATGACGAAGAAGCGGTTGGTGTCCAGCGGCTTGCCGGGGCCAATCAGGTTGTCCCACCAGCCTTCGCTCCTGTCCTGGCCCTCGTAGCTGCCGGCCACATGGTGGCTGGCATTGAGGGCATGGCAGACCAGCACCGCGTTCGAGCGGTCGGCGTTGAGCTGGCCATAGGTCTCGTAGTGCAGCTCGTAGGGTCCTAGCTGCGCACCGCTACGCAGCCGAAGCGGCTCCTCGAACTGCATGCGCTGCGGCTGGACGAAGCCGACGCTTTGCGGGGTCATGTTCACGCCTTCCAAAAAGAAAAAACCGGTGCCGCTGACAAGACGGAACACCGGAGGGCGCCCCTGTTTAGCGGAATTTTTAGAGCGCCCGCAATCCGGAACAAATCGGCGCTGTGGGCGGCATTGTAGCCGCCTGCCTTGCAATTACTAAACGACTGTTCAATAATCGCCGCCATGCCACGCCCCTCTCAAGCCCAGGACCAGGCCCTGCTCGCCGCAGGCCGCGAGCTCTATGCCGAGCTCGGCTGTGCCGGCCTGTCGGTGCGGCGCCTGGCCGAGGCGGCCGGCGTCAACCCGGCCATGGTCCATTACCACTTCGGCAGCAAGGACGGCTTCCTGCGCACGCTCCTGCAGCAGATGTACGAGGACATGTATGCCGGCCTGAGCCACGAGGTCGAGGGTCCCGGCGACCCGCTGGACAAATTACAGGCCGCGCTGCGCAGCCTGGCCCGCTTCGTGCGCAGCCACCGGCCGGTGATCGCCCGCATCTGGGCCGATGCCCAGGCCGGCGAGTTGGTGGCCCAGGAGTTCATGCGCGCCAATGCGCCGCGCCACCTGGGCCTGCTGATGGAACTCACCCAGGCCGCGGAAAAGGCCGGCCAGCTGCGCAAGGTGCCGCCGCTGCAGCGCTTCGTCTTCCTGATGGGTTCTGTGGTCGCGCCGCTGGTGATTGCCGGCGGCGTGCAGGTGCTGGGCGTGCTGCCGCCGGTCGTGGCCGAGGGCATGCAGGAGCAGGCGCTGTCCGACGCCGCCATCGATCAACGGATTGCGTGGGCGATTGCCTCGCTGCGCAAGGAGTCCTGAGCATGAAGACGACTGTCTTGATTCTTTCGCCGCTGCTGCTGGCGCTGGCCGCCTGCAGCCCACCGCCGCAGACCGGCTGGTCCGGCTACGCCGAGGGCGAGACCCTCTACCTGGCCGCCCCGGTGGCCGGCCGGCTCAGCGAGCTGGCGGTGCACAGCGGCGACACGGTGCAGGCCGAGCAGGCCTTGTTCAAGCTGGAAGACAGCCTGGAGCGCGCCGCCGATGCCGAGGCCCAGGCGCGCGAGCGCAGCGCTGCGGCCCAGGCCCGCAACGGCGACAAGGGTCGGCGCCGCGAGGAGCTGGCCATCACCGAAGCCCAATTGCGCCAGGCCCGCGCGCAGGCCGAGCTGGCCCGCAGCGAGCTGGCACGCCAGCAGCAGTTGCTGGCCCAAGGCTTTGTGCAGAAGGCGCGGGTCGACGATGCCGTCTTGCAGTCGCGCCAGGCCGATGCCCGCGTGGCCGAACTGGACGCCGCCGTGCAGACCGCCCGCCTGCCGGCCCGCGACGACGAGCGCGCGGCCGCCCAGGCCCTGGCCCAGGCGGCAGCCCAGGGCCGCGCCCAGACCGACTGGCGTCTGCAGCAGAAGGCCCAGCGCGCGCCCCAGGCCGGCCTGGTCACCGATGTGTTCTACCGGCCCGGCGAATGGGTCAATGCCGGCGCGCCGGTACTGTCCCTGCTGCCGGCCTCGCAGCGCAAGGCGCGCTTCTTCGTGCCCGAGGCCCAGCTGGGTGCCATCAAGGCCGGCCAGCTGGTGCAGCTGCGCTGCGATGGCTGCGGCGCACCGATTGCCGCGCGCATCAGCTACATCGCGCCGCAGGCCGAGTTCACGCCGCCGGTGATCTATTCCAATGCCCAGCGCGCCAAGCTGGTCTTCATGGTCGAGGCGCGGCCGGAGAAGGCCGAGGACGCGCTGCGACTGCATCCGGGCCAGCCGCTGGATGTTCAGCCGTGACGGCCGCACTAGCCATTGATGTGCGGGGCCTCAGCAAGCGCTTTGGCGGCCGTGCCGTGGTGGACCAGGTCGACATGCAGGTCGGCCGCGGCCGCATCGTCGGCTTCCTCGGCCCCAACGGCAGCGGCAAGACCACGACCATGCGCATGCTCTGCGGCCTGCTCACGCCCGATGCCGGCGAAGGGCTCTGCCTGGGCCTGGACTTCCGCCGCGACGCGCTGCAGCTGAAGCGCCAGGTCGGCTACATGACGCAGAAGTTCGGCCTCTACGAGGATTTGTCGATACGCCAGAACCTGGACTTCGTGGCGCGGCTGTTCGAGCTGCCCGCGCGGCGCAAGGCCGTGGATGCGGCGCTTGAGCGGCTGGGCCTGGCGACGCGGGCCGAGCAACTGGCCGGTTCGCTCTCCGGCGGCTGGAAGCAGCGTCTTGCCCTCGCGGCTTGCCTGCTGCACGAGCCGCAACTGCTGTTGCTGGACGAGCCCACGGCCGGCGTCGATCCCAAGGCCAGGCGCGAGTTCTGGGACCAGCTGCACCGCCTCGCGGCCGAAGACGGCATCACGGTGCTGGTCGCCACCCACTACATGGACGAGGCCGAGCGCTGTGACGAGCTGGTCTTCATCGCCTACGGCGAGGTGCTGGCCCAGGGCACACAGCAAGAGGTCCTCGCGGCCGCCGGCGTCAACGAAGGTGAAGGCAATCTCGAAGACGCCTTCATCAAGCTGATCGCGAAGGCCCGCGACAACTTCGAGGCGGCACCATGAAAGCCTTCTCGCTGGCCCGCACCGCGGCCATCTTCATCAAGGAATGCCAGCAGATGCTGCGCGACCGCCTGACCTTCGCGATGGCGGTGGGTGTGCCCATCATGCAGCTGCTGCTGTTCGGCTATGCGATCAACACCGACCCCAAGGGCCTGCCCACGGCCGTGGTCTCGCAGGACCAGGGCCCGCTGGGCCGCAGCGTGGTCACGGCCCTGCAGAACAGCGGCTATTTCAAATTGGTGGCCAGCGGCATCAGCGAGCAGGAGGCCGATGCGCTGATGGCGCGCGGCGAGCTGCAGTTCGTGGTGCAGATTCCCGGTGACTTCACGCGCCGCGTGCTGCGTGGCGAGAGGCCGCCGCTGCTGGTCTCGGCCGATGCCACCGACCCGTCGGCCTCGGGCAACGCCATCGCCGCACTGCAGCAGCTCTCGAGCACGGCGCTGCGTCGCGAGCTGCGCGGGCCGGCGGCTTCGCTGCAGCCCAGCGCTGCGCCGTTCGAGCTGCGCATCCACCGCCGCTACAACCCCGAGGGCCTGTCCCGCTACAACATCGTGCCCGGACTGATAGGCACCATCCTCACCATGACCATGGTGATGCTGACCTCGCTGGCCATGACCCGCGAACGCGAGCGCGGCACCATGGAAAACCTGCTGGCCACGCCGGTGCGGCCCTTCGAGGTCATGGTCGGCAAGATCCTGCCCTATGTGGCCCTGGGCTATGTGCAGCTGGGCGTGATCATGGGCGCGGCCTGGCTGCTGTTTGCCGTACCCATGCTGGGCAGCCTGACGCTCCTGATGGCCCTGATAGGCGTGTTCATGCTGGCCAATCTGGGCGTGGGCTTCACCTTCTCCACCCTGGCCCGCAACCAGCTGCAGGCCATGCAGATGACCTTCTTCTTCTTCCTGCCCTCGATGCTGCTGTCGGGCTTCATGTTCCCGTTCCGCGGCATGCCGGAATGGGCGCAGCACCTGGGCGAGGCGCTGCCGCTGACGCATTTCCTGCGCATAGTGCGCGGCATCATGCTCAAGGGCAGCGGCGCGGGCGAGCTGTGGGGCGAGGTCTGGCCCATGCTGGCCTTCCTCGCCGTCGCGGGAGCGATAGCGCTGAAGCGCTACCGGCAGACCCTCGATTAAGGAGCGGCCATCCCCAGCTGCTGCAGCAAGAAGCTGAAGGTATCCGTCTGCAGCTTGATGGTCTCGTCCAGCGAGGAGCCCATGCCATGGCCGCTGGCGCTGCTGGTGCGCAAGAGGATGGGCTGGCCGGCCGGATTGGCGGCCTGCAGGCGCGCCGTCATCTTGCGCGACTGGGCCGGATTGACGCGGCCGTCGTGGTCACCGGTGGTGAACAGCACGGCCGGGTACTTGGTGCCGTCCATGACCCGGTGGAAGGGCGAGTAGGCGTACAGCGCCTCGAACTGCGCCTTGTCCTTGACTGTGCCGAACTCGGTGACGTTGAAGGCGCCGTTGGGGTCCAGCTCGATGCGCATCATGTCGTAGATGCCCACCGACGCATGCACCGCGCGGAACAGCTCGGGCCGCTGCGTCAGCGCCGCGCCCATCAGCAAGCCGCCATTGCTGCCGCCCTGGATGGCGAGCTTGGCCGGCGAGCTGTAGCCGCGCGCAATCACGTGTTCGGCCGCGGCAATGAAGTCGTCGAAGACGTTCTGCTTCTTGGTCAGGTTGCCGGCCAGGTGCCAGGCCTCGCCGTACTCGCCGCCGCCGCGCAGGTTGGCGATCACGTAGACGCCGCCGCGCTCCAGCCAGAGCTTGCGCGTGACCGAGAAGCCCGGCGTCTGGCTGATGTTGTAGCCGCCATAGCCATTGAGGATGGTCGGGTTGCTGCCGTCCAGCTTCAGGCCATTGCGGTGGATGATGTTGACGGGCACCTTGGTGCCGTCCTTGGAGGTGGCGAACTCGCGCTTGACCTCGATGTCTGAGAAGTCCACCGGCGTGGTGCTGGCCATGGCCGTCTTCACCGGCTTGCCTTCGGCGTTCAGGCGCCACCAGGCGGCGGGCTCGGTGTAGCTCTGCAGGAGGGCCAGCACTTCGCCCTTGGCGCCGCCCTTCAGGCTGCTCACGCTGCTGACCGGCGGCAGCTCGATGTCGCGCACCGCCAGCGTCTTCAGATCGACCACGCTGAGCTTGGAAGGCCCGCCCAGCAAGGCCGAGACGAAGAGCTTGCCGCCGTTGACTTCCATGTGCTGCAAGGTGCCTTCGGTCTCCGGCAGCAGCACTTGCGCGTCCTTCAATTGCGGCTTCGCGAGCGGAATGCGGACGATCTTGCCGCGCGGCGCGCCCTTGTTCGACAGCAGGTAGAGCCAGCCGTCATTGCCGAATTCGGCCGCCTTGATGTTGTCTTCGTAAGCTGCCAGGCGCTGCCAGGCACCCTTGTTGCCACGGAGGTAGAAGGCGTGCTCGCCGCCGTCGCCATTGGCCACCACGGCCAGCTGCTCGCCACTCTTGGCCACGCTCAGCACCGTGGCGCCAATGCGCGGGAAGTCCTTGCCGATCACATAGCGGTCGGCGCTCAAGGGCTGGCCCAGCTTGTGCTGCCAGACCTCTTGATGGAAATGCAGCTCGGCCTCGGCGCGCTCGCCCGGCGCCGGGTAGCGCGTGTAGTAGAGGCTCTTGCCATCCGGCGACCAGGCCACCGAGCCTCCGCCGGTCGGGTACTGAACGCGCGGAATCACCACGTCGACCTGCTTGCCGCTGGCCACCTCGATCAGGTGGATGGAGCCGTCCTCGCTGCCCTTCTCGGACAGCGACACCGCCACATGCTTGCCGTCGGGCGAGGGCACATAGAAGTCGATGGCCAGCGAGCCGTCAGCGGCGCGCGCGTTCGGGTCCAGCACCACATGCTCGCTGGCGAGCGCATCGGGCGAATCGAGGCGCACCAGCAGCGGCTGCTGCTTGGGCGGCTGCATCTTGATGGCAAACCACTTGCCGCCGGCCGTGTGCAGGCCGTAGTAGGCGCTGGAGCGCGAGTTCAGCAGCGTGCGGATGCGCTCCGCCAGCGCGGCGCGGCCGGGCACGGCGTCCAGCGCCGCGCGGCTCAGCTTGTTCTGCTCGGCCACCCAGGCCTTGACCTCGGGTTTCGTGAAGTCTTCCAGCCAGCGGTAGTCGTCGCTGATGGTGACGCCGTGATAGCTGTCCTGCACCGGCGTGCGTGGCGTGGCCGGATAGGGCTGGGCCTGGACGGACGAGAAGAGCACGGCGCACAGGGCGCCTGCCAGCAGAGAAAGCTGCGGCTTGTGGATCATCTGGAGGCTCCTGGAATCGGACTCAGGGGGCGGCGCAGAGGCAATGGACCACGGCCGTGTAGGGGCGGCGGCTGTCGCTGACTTGGCTGAGCCAGCTCAGGTCCTGCCAGGCCTGTTGCAGCGGCTCGGGCAGGACCGGCATTTGAGGCATATCGCCGAACGCCGCCTGGATGGCCGGGGCCGAGGCATCGGCCAGCGAGGCCAGCAGGCGGTCCAGGCGGCCCGGTTCGCGTTCCACGTAGATCAGGCGCGGCTGGACTTGCAGCTTGGCCAGCTCCGCGGCGGCCTTGAGCGCGTCGCCGAAGCTGCCGAGCTGGTCCACCAGGCCGCGCTCCAGCGCCTGCCTGCCGGTCCAGACCCGGCCCTGGGCCACGGCATCGATCTCCGCCACCTTCTTCTTGCGCGCGGCAGCGGCCCGGGTCGTGAATTCGTCGTAGACATGGTCGATGGACGACTGGACGATGGAGGCGAAGCGCGGGTCCAGCGCGCGGCTGGGGTCATAGCTGCGGGCCAGCCAGGTGGTGGTGGTGCCGCCGCTGTGCAGCGACAGCTTGTCCATCAGCTTCTCGGCCGTGGGCAGCATGCCGTACACACCAATCGAGCCGGTGATGGTGCCGGCATCGGCGATCACGCGGTCCGAGCTCATCGAGATCCAGTAGCCGCCCGAGGCCGCCACGTCGCCCATGGAGATCACCACCGGTTTGCCGGCCTTGCGGGTCAGCTCCAGCTCGCGGCGCACGACCTCGGAGGCGAAGGCGCTGCCGCCCGGCGAATTGACGCGCAGCACCAGGGCCTTGACCTGCTCGTCCTCGCGGGCCCGGCGTATCAGCTGGGCGGTGGAGTCGCCGCCTATGCGGCCGGCCTGGGCCTCGCCGTCGACGATGGAGCCCTCGGCCACCACCACGCCCAGGGCCGGCCCGTAGGGCAGCTGCGGCTTCAGCTGGCCCAGGTACTCGGCATAGCCTATGCGGCGGAAGCTGGTGCCGTCCTTGGCGCCCTTCTCGATCAGCAGGGCGCGCATCTCGTCACGGGTCCGGATGCCGTCGATCAGCTTCTGCTGCAAGGCCAGCTTGCAGGTGTCGCCCTTGAGCGCGGCCAGCTGCTGGGGCAGGGTCTCGATGTCGCGCGAGATCGTGCCCTTGTCGAGCTTGCGGGCGGCTTCGACGCCGTCGGTATAGCTCGTCCACAGCTCGCCATACAGGGCGGCGTCCGCCTCCTGCGTGGCCTTGCTGGGGGCATTGGTGAAATAGGGTTCGGCGGCGTTCTTGTAGCTGCCCACGCGCAGCACATTGGCCGAGATGCCCAGGCGGTCCAGGGCGTCCTTGTAGTAGAGGCGGTAGCCGCCGAAGCCCTCGACCTGCACCGTGCCCATCGGATGCATGTAGACCTCGCTGGCCTGGGCCGCCAGGTAGTAGGCGCGCTGGCTGTAGTGGTCGCCATAGGCATAGACCGGCTTCTTGCTCTCGGCGCGGAAGCGCTGGATCGCGCCGGACAGCTCATGCAGGCCGGCCATGCCGGCGCCGCTGAATTCGTCCAGGTCCAGCAGCACGGCGCTGATGCGTGCGTCCTTGGCGGCGCTGTCCAGCGCGGCCAGCACGTCGCGCAAGCGGGTCTGGCGCTTGGCCTTCTGGCCCTGCAGCTCGGCCACAGCCTGCGAGCGGGCCGAGCCCGAGAACTGCTCGACCAGCGGGCCGCGCAGGCTCAGCACCAGGGTGGTCTTGTCCTGCAAGGGCTTGGGGCCGCCGCGGAAAAGGGCGGTGACGGCGATGATCAGTATCAAGAGCCACAGCAGGTTCAGCACCACGCGACGCGAGCCGTCGAGCAGCCACCAGGCCTTGCCGAACAGCCAGGCGATGGGCGACCAGATCTTCTTGAGCAGGTTCATCGGCAAACGTCCCTTGAAATGACGGCGTCGATTGTGCAGCAGGGCATGGCTTGCCCCAGGGCACAAGGCCGGAGCGGCGGCATAGCATGAGGCAACGCCCAGGCGAAAGGTTGTGATCCATGCCCCGTTGGCTGCAAGCTGTCGACCACCATTTCCCGGTTCGCTACACCAGCTGGCTGCTCTGCGCCGCCGGCCTGGGCCTCAGCCTGGGCTGGCTGGCCTACACCCGCTACGGCCTGCCCCTGGTGCTGCTGTTCGGCGCCCTGACCTGGGTGGGCTGGTACGACATCCGCCAGACCAAGCGCTCCATCCTGCGCAACTACCCGGTCATCGGCCATCTGCGCTTCATGCTGGAGTACATCCGGCCCGAGATCCGCCAGTACTTCCTGGAGAGCGACAACGAGAGCGCGCCCTTCTCGCGCCAGCAGCGCTCCCTGGTCTACCAGCGCGCCAAGGGTGACCCCGACAAGCGGCCCTTCGGCACCCAGCTGGACGTGCTGGCCGGCGGCTATGAATGGATCAACCATTCGCTGTCGCCCACCCACCTGCCATCGCACGATTTCCGCGTGCTGATCGGCGAGGGCCGGGCCCAGCCCTATTCGGCCAGCGTGTTCAACATTTCCGCCATGAGCTTCGGCGCGCTCAGCGCCAATGCGATCCGGTCGCTGAACAGTGGTGCCCAGCGCGGCGGTTTTGCGCATGACACCGGCGAGGGCTCGATCAGCGTCCACCACCGGGCCCATGGCGGCGACCTGATCTGGGAGATTGGCTCGGGCTACTTCGGCTGCCGCAATGCCGACGGCACGTTCAACGCCGAGCGCTTCGAGGCCAATGCACGCGACCCGCAGGTCAAGCTGATCGAGATCAAGCTGAGCCAGGGCGCCAAGCCCGGCCATGGCGGCATGCTGCCGGGGGCCAAGGTCACGGCCGAGATCGCCGAGGCGCGCGGCGTGCCAGTCGGCGAGGACTGCATCTCGCCGGCCTCTCACAGCGCCTTCGGCACGCCCATCGAGCTGCTGCAGTTCGTCGAGAAGTTGAGCCAGCTCTCGGGCGGCAAGCCGGTGGGCTTCAAGCTCTGCATAGGCCATCCCTGGGAATGGTTCGCCATCGCCAAGGCCATGCAGCAGACCGGCCTGGCGCCTGACTTCATCGTCATCGACGGCGCCGAGGGCGGCACCGGCGCCGCGCCGCTGGAGTTCACCGACCATGTGGGCGCGCCGCTGCAGGAAGGCCTGCTGCTGGTCCACAACACCTTGGTCGGGCTGAACCTCCGCCACCGGGTCAAGCTGGGCTGCGCCGGCAAGGTGGTCAGCGCCTTCGACATCGCGCGCATGATGGCGCTAGGCGCCGACTGGTGCAATTCGGCGCGCGGCTTCATGTTCTCGCTGGGCTGCATCCAGGCCCAGGCCTGCCACACCGGCCACTGCCCGACCGGCGTCACGACCCAAGACCCGCTGCGCCAGCAGGCCCTGGTGGTGCCGGACAAGGCCGAGCGCGTGTTCCGCTACCACGACAACACGCTCAAGGCGCTGCAGGAGCTGGTGCAGGCGGCCGGCCTCTTGCACCCCGGCGACATCACGGCAGCCCACATCGTCCACCGGGTCAGCCGCCACGAGGTCAAGCTGCTGGCCAACCTGCTGCCCTTCGCCAAGCCCGGCGACCTGCTGGGCGGCGAGCTGCCGGGCAATGTGTTCAAGGTCTACTGGCCCATCGCGAGCCCGCACAGCTTCTCGGCCCAGGGGCCGGTGGGCTCGCCGCATTCCTGAGGCGGGAGGGCGGATCCCCGACCCACGGGGGCCCCGGTTCACGGGGTTGCCGCAGCGAGGGCGCTCGGGACAATGCGCTGCGCTATCCAGTTTTCAGCTACATGCCCTCCGTTTACCTGATCCGCCGTACCCACCAGTCGTTGATTCGCGCCGGCACGGCACTGGCTCAGGAAGGCCACTGGCAGCTGTGTGGCCAGACCGAGCAGGTGCGCGAAGCCGCCGGTCAGGTGCGCCTGCACCGGCCGGAGGTGCTGGCCTGCGACCTGCGCCTGCTGGACGGCAATGCCACCCGTTTGCTGCGCGAACTGCAGTCGCAGGACTGGCGGCCCCTGGTGCTGTTGCTGACCCCTGCGTCCGATGACCTGTTGCTGTTCGAGACCCTGCGCAGCGGCGGTGACGGCTACTGCATCGATACGGGTTCCGGCGCCACGCTCTCGACCGCGCTGGACCAACTGCATGCCGGCCGGGCCGCCATGTCGCCGATGATCGCTCGCCAGTTGCTGGCGGCCTTCGGGCTCACGCGCAGCCAGCTGCAGTTGGCGCAATGCGTGGCCTCGGGCCAGGACCTGTCGCCGGCCGCCGGCAACGAGTTGCTGAGCCAGGCCGACCAGCATCTCTTGAGCCTGGTGGCCGGTGGCCTCTTGACCGAAGAGATTGCCCAGCGCTGGCAGCTCGGCAGTGCCGAGGTCGAGATGCGCTTTGCCGGCCTGTACCGGCAACTGCACCGCCTGCCGCAGCAGGCCGCGGCGCTGCACAGCGCCTGAAGCGGGGGCTTCGCGCCGGCCTCAGGCGGCCGGCGGCTGGGTGTCCATGAAGCTCTGGCGGGTGCTCAGCTTGTCGTAGAGCTTGGCCAGGTTGGGATGGTCGCCACGCCAGTCGATCTGCGGGAAGCGCAGGTCCAGGTAGGCCAGGGCGCAGCCGACCGAGATGTCGGCCAGCGAGAAATGGTTGCCCGAGCACCAGGCGCGTTCGCCCAGGCCCTGGCCCATGGCGCGCAGGGCGCCGTAGACCTTGCCCATCTGCCTTTCGGTCCAGGCGGCGCTGCGCTGCGCCTCGCTGCGGCCGCCCCAGGTCTGCTCCAGCCGCGCCAGGATGGACGCGTCGAGCAGGCCGTCGGCCAGCGCTTCCCAGGTGCGCACCTCGGTGCGTTCGCGGCCGCGCTCGGGAATCAGCTTGCCCACCGGCGACAAGGTGTCCACATACTCGACGATGACGCGTGAATCGAATACCGCACCGGTGATCGAATCCTGGCCTTCCATGACCAGGCAGGGCACCTTGCCCAGCGGATTCATCTTGAGGATGGCGTCGTTGGCCCAGACGTCTTCCAGCACGAACTGGTAGTCGAGCTTCTTCTCCGCCATCACGATGCGGACCTTGCGGACGTAGGGACTGGTCAGGGAACCGATGAGCTTCATGTTCAGTGGCGCCGGGAAAGAAAGCTTCCCTGCGCAATGCGGCGCGATTCTAGCCACGCGGTCCGGCCACGATAGGGGAGGGCCGCGGCCCCGGTCAGTACTGGCAAATGCGGCTTGTCAGGCCTGCGGCCTTCGGACACACTTTCGCGCGGCTGGGGTCCGCCTTGTGCGAACCTCAGTTCGGCGCGCCGAAGCTCCAGTCGACGCGCTCCGGCCGCCCCGGCAGGCTCAGCCTGGCCTCGCTGCAGCTCATGCGGCTCAAGACCTGCCCCCTCCTGACCACCAGCAGGCGTGCCGCGCGCAGCCGAATCGCCTCCTCCGGCGAACGGGCCTGCAGCAGCACGAAGTCGGCCTGGCAGCCGGGCTCCAGTCCATAGCCTTCCAGGCCCAGGATTCGGGCCGCATTCACGGTCACGGCGTCGAAGCAAAGGCGCATCGCCTCGCGCGAGGTCATCTGCGCCACGTGCAGGCCCATGGCGGCTACTTCCAGCATGTCGGCGCTGCCCAGCGAATACCAGGGATCGAGCACGCAGTCATGGCCGAAGGCGACCTTGATGCCGGCCGCCGTCAGCTCCGGCACGCGGGTCATGCCGCGACGCTTCGGGTAGCTGTCGTGCCGGCCCTGCAGCGTGATGTTGATCAGCGGATTGGCCACGGCCGACAGCTCGCTCTCGGCCATCAGCGCGATCAGCTTGGATGCGTAGTAGTTGTCCATCGAGTGCATTGACGTCAGGTGCGAGCCGGTGACCCGGCCCTGCAGCCCGAGGCGCTGGGTCTCGAAGGCCAGGCTCTCGACGTGGCGCGACAAGGGATCGTCGCTTTCGTCGCAATGCATGTCCACGCGCAGGCCGCGCTCGGCCGCCAGCTCGCACAGCAGGCGCACGCTCTCGGCCCCTTGCGCCATGGTGCGTTCGTGGTGCGGGATTCCGCCGACCACGTCGACGCCCCGGTCCAGCGCCCGCTTCAGGTTTTCAAGCGCGCCGGGCGAGCGCAAGAGGCCGTCTTGCGGAAAGGCCACCAGCTGCAGATCCAGATAGGGCCGGACCTGCTCGCGCACCTGCAAGAGCGCCTCGACCGCCAGCAGCCGATCGTCGCAGACATCGACATGCGAGCGAATCGCCAGCAGGCCGCGGCCCACCGCCCAGTCGCAGTAGCGCAGCGCGCGTTCGACCACGGCCTCCTGCGTCAGCTGCGGCTTGAGCTCGCCCCACAGCTGAATGCCTTCCAGCAGCGTGCCGCTCTCGTTGACCCGCGGCAGGCCATGGCTGAGCGTCGCATCCAGATGGAAATGCGCATCGACGAAGGGCGGGCTGAGCAGCCAGTCGCCGCCGTCGAGGGTGACGCAGTCCTCGGGCGCCGCCAGTGCCGGGCCGATGGCGGCGATCCGACCGTTCTGGACCAGCAGATCCTGGCCCTGGCGACCGTCGGGCAGGCGGACGTTGCGGACCAGCATGGCCATCTCAGGCGCGTGAGCCCAGACCGGGCCACATGCGACGCAGCACGCCGTCCTTGACGATGCGGTGGTGCCAGACCGCCGCTGCCGCATGCAGCAAGGCCAGGGCCAGCATCAGGTTGGCGGCCAGCTCGTGAACCTCCTTCACGTCGTGGCGCAGCGCCTTGTTGTCCGGCGCGATGGAGGTGATCTTGTAGAGATTGAACAGGTTGTCGCCGCGCAGCAGCGTCAGCAGGAGGCCGGCGCCGACGGTCACCACCATCAGCAGGTAGAGCAGGTCATGCATGGCATGGGCCAGCCTGCCGGGCAGGCCGGGATCGGCGTTCGGTCGCTCGCTGCGACCACCAAAGCGCCAGTAGAGGCGGAACAGGACCACCAGACCCAGCACCACGCCGAAGCAGATGTGCAGGCTGCGCACCGTGATGCGCGGCGTGCCTCGCGGGAAGGCATCGATGGTCTGGCCCGCGACCCACAGGCACAGCACCAGCAGGGCGCTGATCCAGTGCAGGCGGATGCTGCGGCTGTCGTATTGGGTGGCTTGGTTCATGCGGGCAGCATAGCGCTTGCCCTCACTGGAACTGGTAGCGGGCGCGCAGCTCATCGACCAAGGCCTTGTGCGACTTCATGAAGGCATTGAATTCGTCGATCAGCTTGGGGTGCTTGTGCGAGGACAGGTACCAGTGGCCCGAGGCATGCGGCAGGTCGGGGTCGAACACCACCGGCGCCTCGGCGTACTTCTCGACATGGGTCCAGTAGTGCAGGGCGATACGGGTGTTCATGTACGCGCCGTCGACGCGACCGCGTATCAGCTTGTCGTAGAGCCGGTCGTACTGGTTCGACTCCTCCAGGCGCATCGCTCCCGAAGAGATCAGCTGCTGGTAGGGATAGGGCGTGAAGCCCAGCGGAATACCCAGCGTGCGGATGCGGTCGACGCCCTGGCCCTTGTTGCGGGGCAGGACCAGCACGCCGTCGGTGAACTCCAGCATCGGCGCATAGGCGATCTTGAGGCCCTTCTTCAGCACGGTGACCCAGTTCGGGTTGTCTGGAAAGGCCAGGTCCACCGTGCCCCGCACGAACTCGGTGTCGCGCCGCTTGAGCGGGTAGACCTTGTAGTCAAAGCGATAGCCGCGCGACTTGGCGAAGGCATCGAGGATCTCGCGGCCCAGGCCCGAATAGGCGCCGTTGCGGTACTGCGAGTAGGGCAGGAAGTTCTCGTAGTCCTCGACACCGATGGTGTAGACCTGCTCCTGCCCCAGGGCAGCCATGGGCACGGTGGCGAACCAGGCGAGCAAGACCATGAAGCGGCACATGCGGCGACTCCTGTGATGCAGTCACCGATGGTGAACCTTTGCCGGGGCCGGGCCAAGCCCCCTGGCCGGGCCCGCCCCGGCCCTGCCAGCCGGCTAAAATCCGCGGGTTTGCCCTGATCGGCCCCGGCCGCCACCGACCATGACGCTCTCTGCCCTGACCGCCCTCTCGCCGCTGGACGGCCGCTATGCCTCGCGTTTTGCCGCCCTGCGCCCGCTGCTCTCGGAGTTCGGCCTGATGCACCGCCGGGTGCAGGTCGAGGTCGAGTGGTTCATCGCCCTGTCGGATGCCGGCTTCGATGAATTCAAGCCGCTGTCCGAGGCCGCCCGCGGCCTGCTGCGGGGCCTCGTGACCCGCTTCTCGGAGCTGGATGCCCAGGCGATCAAGGACATCGAGAAGACCACCAACCACGACGTCAAGGCGGTCGAGTACTGGCTGAAGTCGCGCTTCGAATCGAATGCCGAGCTGAAGGCGGCCGGCGAGTTCGTGCACTTCGCCTGCACCAGCGAGGACATCAACAACACCAGCCATGGCCTGATGCTCAAGGCCGCCCGCCAGGACGTGGTCCTGCCCACGGTGGACCGCATCATTGCCAAGCTGACCGAGATGGCCCATGCCCTGGCCGCGACGCCGATGCTGAGCCGCACGCATGGCCAGACCGCCAGCCCCACGACGGTGGGCAAGGAAATCGCCAACGTGGTCGCGCGTCTGCGCAATGCCCGCGAGCGGATCGCCGCGGTCCAGCTGCTGGCCAAGATGAACGGCGCGGTCGGCAATTTCAATGCCCATCTGAGCGCCTGGCCCGAGTTCGACTGGGAGGCCTTCTCCAAGTCGGTGATCGAGAACCAGCTGGGCTTGAGCTTCAACCCCTACACCATCCAGATCGAGCCGCATGACTACATGGCCGAGCTGTTTGATGCGATCACCCGCACCAACACCATCCTGATCGACTGGTCGCGCGACGTCTGGGGCTATGTGTCGCTGGGCTACTTCAAGCAGCGCACCAAGGCCGGCGAGATCGGCAGCTCGACCATGCCGCACAAGGTCAACCCGATCGACTTCGAGAACGCCGAGGGCAACTTCGGCCTGGCCAATGCGGTGCTGAGCCACCTGAGCCAGAAGCTGCCCGTCAGCCGCTGGCAGCGTGACCTGACCGACTCCACCGTGCTGCGCAATATGGGCGTGGCCATCGGCTATGCGGTGCTGGGCTACGACTCGCTGCTCAAGGGCCTGGACAAGCTGGAGGTCAACGAGGCCGCCCTGGCCGACGACCTCGATGCGGCCTGGGAGGTGCTGGCCGAGCCGATCCAGACCGTGATGCGCCGCTATGCCTTACCCAACCCCTACGAGCGCCTGAAGGAACTGACCCGCGGCAAGGCCATCACCCGCGAGGCGATCCAGCAGTTCATCAACGGACTGGAACTGCCCGAGGCCGAGAAGGCCAGGTTGCTGGCGATGACGCCGGGCAGCTACACCGGCAAGGCCGCCGAGCTGGCCCAGCGGATCTGATCCCTACGCAGAACCGGGATTGCGGCGCCCAGGCGCCGCTGCTAGTTTCTGCCTGTCGCCATCGGCGACCTGGAGGCAGCCATGACGACGAGCAGCCATCCCACCCGGGCCGAGGAGCGCATCCAGACGCTGGACATCGTGCGCGGATTCGCGCTGCTGGGCATCTTCATCATGAACATGCCTGGCTTCTCGACGTCTTTCTACGCCGAGGCCAACGGCTCCCGGCTCTGGAGCGACCCGCTGAACCACTATGCGGAGCTGGTCCGCGACATGCTGTTCTCGGGCAAGTTCAACAGCATGTTCAGCCTGCTGTTCGGCCTCGGCTTCACGCTGCAGCTGGGCCGCATGATGGCCGACGATCCGCAGCACGCCACCGGGCTCTACGTGCGGCGCCTGCTGGTGCTGGCAGCCTTCGCGCTGCTGCATGTGATGGTGTTCTGGAACGGCGACGTGCTGCACATCTATGTGGTGCTGGGCTTCTGCCTGCTGGGCCTGCGCCATCTGTCGAACCGGGCCATCGTCGGCCTGATCATCGCCACCCTGGTGTACCCGCCGGTGTCCGGCCTGATCCGCCTGGCGGTCATGCCGCCCGAGGTCGTGGCCCAGCTGGTGGCCGACGCCCAGGCCTGGGAGAAGAGCAACAACCTCGCCTATGGCCACGGCAGCTTCGCCGTCGCGGCGGGCGAGCACACGCGCGAGTTCGTCCACACCTACGGCACGCGCTGGCAGCTGTGGGGCACGTTCGGCTTCTATGTGCAGATGACCACCACGATGCTGATCGGCTTCCTGATCGGCCGCAACGGCTGGGTGCGTCGCATCCCCGAGCTGATGCCGAAGATCAGGACGCTGCAGTGGTGGGCGCTGGGCCTTGGCCTGGCCTGCTCGCTGGGCTTCGGCATCATCGGCGAGTTCACGCGCACGCCGGGCCCCTCGCCGCTGAAGATCCTGCGCGGCCTCTGCTACATCTTTTCCCGCCTCGGCCTGATGAGCTTCTATGTGCTGAGCATCGTGCGCCTGGCCCAGCTGCCGGCCTGGCAGCGCCGCTTTGCGCCCATGGCCGCGGCCGGCCGCATGCCGCTCACCAACTACCTGTTGCAGACGCTGATGGCCACCAGTCTGTTCTACGGCTGGGGCCTGGGCCTCTGGGGCCAGGTCGGCCCGGCGGCCGAGCTGCTGCTGGCGCCGGTCCTGTTCTTCTGCGTGCAGGTGCCGCTGTCCATGGCCTGGCTGCGCCGCCATGACTACGGCCCGCTCGAGTACGTCTGGCGCTTGCTGACCTACGGCCGCAGGCCGGGCTCTGCCGTGGCGGTCGAGCGGGCCTAGTCAGTTCAGCACGCCCTTGCCGAGGTACTGGGCCCAGATGTCCAGGCTGACGCTCTTGTCGGCCACGCCCGGGTAGTTCGCCAGCGCCGCCTGCAGCGCGTCGCTGTCGGTGGTCTTGGCGAACAGCACCTCGGCGACCGGGCCGGTTTCCAGCGTGTACCAGGCGCCGAAACGGCCGCCGTCCAGGCCCTGCTGCAGCAGGGCGCGGCGCTGCTTCTGGACCTCGGCGCCGGCCTTGTCGTCGCGGCCTATCAGGATGATGCGGGCTTCCTCGATGACGCCTGGATCGACGGCCAGCGTGACCAGGGCCTTGTTCGGCCGGGCCACGGCGGCATTGACCGTCATGTAGCCCTCGCGCACGTACTCGTCCGGCTGGAAATAGTCCTGCAGCGCCTCGCGCGTCTCGGCCCGGCAGACCACGATGCCGCGCTTGAGGCGGGCCGGGTCGCGCATGGGCCCGGCGGCGAACAGCTTGCCGGCGCCCCACAGTCGCACGAAGTTGTCCAGATGGCCCTTCTGCATCTTCTGCACCGCCTCCTTGTCCGGCGGCGTGGGCTTGCCGGTCTCCAGGAAGATGAAGTACCAGGGGCGCATGTCCTGCTGGGCCAGGGCGCCCAGCGGCAGCGCTGTCAGCGAAGCGATCAGGGCCTGGAACTCACGACGTCGTATGGCAGTCATCAAGGCTCTCCTTGTCGTTGCTTGTTGTCTCGGGCGAAACATCCCAGCGGAACACGGCGGTCTGGCGCTCCTCGCCGTCCAGCACCCGGGTCTCCACATAGTGCAGGCCTATGCCCTCGAGCACCCGGGCCGAGGCGCGATTGTCGGGCGAGGTGATGCCCAGCACGGTGCCCATGCCCAGCTTGTCGCGGGCATGGGCCAGGCAGGCCCGGGCCGCCTCCAGCGCATAGCCCTGGCCCCAGGCCCGCGGCACGAAGGCATAGCCGATGTCGGGTTCGGGCAGCGAGTCGCGCTTGACCAGGCCGCACATGCCCAGCAAGGCGCCGTCGGCGCTGCGCTCCACGGCCCAGAAGCCGTAGCCCAGCTCGCGGTAGGCCTTGGCCATGCGGTTCTCTATGAAGCCGCGGGCGTCGTCCAGCGTGCGCACCTGGCGGTCACCTATGTTCTGCAGGAACGAGGGCTCGTTCAGCAGCTCCAGGATGAAGGCCGCATCCTCGTCGCGCTCGGCCTCGAAGCGGCGCAGCCGCAGTCGCTCGGTAGTCAACACCCACATGCTCGCGTGTCTCCCGGGTCAGGTTGGCAAAAGCAGGACAATACGGCAGCTCGAACCAGCCCGTCCTTCGTCATGAATTTTGTCCAGCAAATCCACGCCGCCGCCGCCCTCAACAATTCGCTGCTGTGCGTGGGCCTGGACCCGGAGCCGTCCAGGTTCCCGGGCGCCTGGAAGGGCGATGCCGGCCGCATCTACGACTTCTGCAGCGCCATCGTCGACGCGACCAAGGACCTGGTGATCGCCTTCAAGCCGCAGATCGCCTACTTCGCCGCCCAGCGCGCCGAGGATCAGCTGGAACGCCTGATGGCCCACATGAAGCGGGTCGCGCCCTCGGTGCCCGTCATCCTGGACGCCAAGCGTGGTGACATCGGCTCGACCGCCGAGCAATATGCCCGCGAGGCCTTCGAGCGCTACCAGGCCGATGCGGTCACCCTGTCGCCCTTCATGGGCTTCGACTCGATCGAGCCGTATCTGCGCTACCCGGACAAGGGCGCCATCCTGCTGTGCCGCACCTCCAACACCGGCGGCAACGACTGGCAGATGCAGCACCTGGCCGATGTGCTGGGCCAGCCGCGGCTGTACGAGCACCTGGCCCGCCTGGCCCAGACCGAGTGGAACCGCAACGGCCAGCTCGGCCTGGTGGTCGGCGCCACCTTCCCGGGCGAGATCGAGCGGGTGCGCGAGCTGGCGCCGACGCTGCCGCTGCTGATCCCGGGCGTGGGCGCCCAGGGCGGCGACGCCGCCGCCACGGTCAGGGCCGGCTGGCGCAGCGACGGCCCCATCATCGTCAACAGCTCGCGGGCCGTGCTCTATGCCAGCAGCGGTGAGGACTTTGCGGCTGCCGCTCGCCATGTGGCGATGCAAACGCGCGACGCGTTGAACGCTGCCCGCTGAGGCGCTGCCGAGCACAATTTCTCGCTAGTCGGGGCCGGCGCGGCAAAGTCCGCGCTTTTCGTGCCGCGCTTTGCGTTTCTGCCGGGGTGTGCCGGCGGCTTCTGGTTCAGACTCGCGTTTCGTTCGTGCCTCGACTCTGAGGCCAGGAGCCTACGCGCGTGAGCCAAACCCTTGATGACCTGAGCAGCCTGGTCGGCCATGAACCGGACCAGGCGGCCCGCCTGAGCGCGCTGGAGCGCAGCGTGCAGTGGCGCTCGGTGCGCATGCTGGCCGGCGGCTGCTCCACGGTCAGCCTGCTGGTGGCCGGCATCCTGGTCCTGAGCCGCAACCCGGCCGAGCCGCTGGCCGGCTGGCTGTTGCCGCTGCTGGCCGGTCTGCTGGCCTGCTTCGGTTTCGGCGGCCTGTGGAAGCTGCCCAAGAAGCATGGCCGGGCCTTCGTGCTGGCCGTGATGACCGGCGTGATGCTGCTGACGGTCAGCATCGCCTTCGTCCGCCAGATCGGCCTGAACTCGATCTCGCTGGGCACGCTGGGCCTGATGGTGGCCATGGCCACGGCCATGCATGGCCTGAGGTCCGGACTGATGATGTTCGGCGTGGCGGCCGGCGGCCTGGGCCTGCTGGCCTGGTCGCAGCTCGAGGGCCTGGTCAGCTTCGCCCGCTCCAGCACCTCGGTGCCGGTGCAGCTGGCCGCCCATGCCATGGTGCTGCTGACCGCGCTGATCGTGGGCCTGTCCACCATGCGCATGGTGCGCCGCTCGATCCGCGAGGCCAACGAGCGCAATGGCCGCTTCCGTCATCTGCTGTCGATGGCGGCCGACTGGTACTGGGAGATGGACCGCGAGTTCCGCTTCACCCACCTGGCCGAGGACAAGCCCGGCTCCTCCGGCATGGACCTGAACTCCCGGCTGGGCAAGACGCCCTGGGAGCTGGAGGGCCTGGGCCTGTCGGACGAAGAACTCGACGCCCATCGCGCCGACCTGGAATCGCACCGTTCCTTCCATGGCCTGGTGGCGCGGCGGCGCGGCGGCGATGGTCGCAACCGCTTCGTCTCGATCAGCGGCGAGCCGCGCTTCGACCCCGAGGGCAACTTTCGCGGCTACTGGGGCGTGGGCCGCGACGTGACCAGCGAGGTCCAGGCCGAGCAGGCCATCCAGGCCACCGAGACCCGCTACCGCGAGCTGTTCCGCCGTTCGCCCAGCCCGCTGGTGCTGCACCGCTGGGGCCGGGTGCTGGATGCCAACCCGGCGGCCATGGCCATGTTCGGCTACACCCAGCGCTCCAGCATGATCGGCCAGGATCTGTTCGCCCACTACGAACCGGGCGAGGACGAACGGGCCCGGCAGCGCTCGGCCAAGATCGAGAGCATGCCGGTGGGCGCCATGCTGCCGCAGGCCGAGTTCCGGCTGCGCACGCTGTCGCGCCGTCGCCGCCAGGTCCAGGTGACCACGGTGCGGGTCGACGCCATCGGCGGTCCGGCCACGCTGAGCTTCTTCATCGACCAGACCGAGACCTCGCGCGCCCAGGAGGCGCTGCGCCGCTCCGAGGCCCTGCTGTCGCACCTGGTGGCCACCAGCCCCGACGTGATCACGCTGACCGAGATGGCCACCGGCCGCTATGCCATGGTCAACAAGACCTTCGAGCAGATCAGCGGCTATGCGACCGAGGAGGTGCTGGGCCGCACCTCCGAGGAACTGGGCATCTGGCACGACATGGAAGACCGCGACCGCGTGGTCGCGGCCGTGCGAGAACACGGGCGCGTCAACGAGATGCCGGTGACTTTCCGTACCAAGGAGGGTGCGCCGGTGTCCATGGTGATGTCGGCCGCGCCCTTCGAGATGGAGGGCCAGACCTACCTGGTGATCAATGCCCGCGACGTCTCGGACACCGAGCGCAACCGCCTGATCCACGCTGCCATCCTGGAGAACGCCTCCATAGGCGTTGCCCTGACCCGCGAACAGCATTTCGTGCTGGCCAATCCTGTCGTCGAGGCCATGTTCGGCTGGCCCGGTGGCGCCCTGGTCGGACAGCATGGCAGCGTGGTCTGGCCCTCGCAGGACGACTGGAAGATGGTCGGTGCCGAGCTCGGTCCGCGCCTGGCAGCGGGCGAGCAGGTCGAGGCCGAGCGGCCCATGAAGCGCCGCGACGGCTCGACCTTCCTGTGCCGTCTGCTGGCCCGTGCGGTCGACCTCAACCATCCCAGCCGCGGCGGCACGATCTGGATCCTGGAAGACGTGACCGAGCGACGCCGCGTCGAGGCCGCGTTGGCCCATGCCAAGGATGAGGCCCAGGCCGCCAACCGCGCCAAGAGCGCCTTCCTGGCCAACACCAGCCACGAGATCCGCACGCCGCTGAATGGCCTGGTCGGCCTGGCGCGCATGCTGCAGCAGCCCGACATGCCGGACGACACGCGCCGCCAGTATCTGGACCAGATGCTGGACAGCGCCGAAAGCCTGTCGGGCCTGATCTCCGACATCCTGGACCTGTCCAAGATCGAGGCCGGCCGCCTGACGCTGGAAGCCCTGCCCTTTGCGCTGCGAGACATGCTGGGCACCATGCGCCTCGCGTATCTCACGCTGGCGCAGGCGCGCGGCCTGTCGTTCCAGATCGAGGTCGATGCCAGCGTGCCGGCCTGGGTGGTCGGCGACCCGGTGCGCACCCGCCAGATCCTGTCCAACTACCTGACCAACGCGATCAAGTTCACCGACAGCGGCTCGGTCGCGGTGCGGGTGCGTGCGCTGAGCCCAGAGCGGGTACGCATCGAGGTGCAGGACACCGGCCCCGGCATCGCGCCCGAGCTGCGCGCGCGGCTGTTCCAGCCTTTTACCCAGGCCGACGAATCGACCACGCGGCGCTACGGCGGCACCGGCCTAGGCCTGTCGATCTGCCGCGAGCTGGCCGAGCTGATGGGCGGCCAGGTCGGCGTGGACAGCGAATACGGCCAGGGCTCGACCTTCTGGGCCGAGCTGGACCTGCCGGCCGCGCCCACGCCGATCAGCACCCAGCTGCGCGAAGCGCGCAGCCACGAGGAGCTGGAGGGCCTGCGCGTGCTGATGGTCGAGGACAACCCGGTCAACATGATGATTGCCGTGGCCCTGCTGGAGCAGTGGGGGCTGGAGGTCTCGCAGGCCAGCGACGGCAGCCAGGCCATCGAGGCAATCAACGCCGCCGCCACCCTGGGCAAGCCCTATGACGCGGTGCTGATGGACGTGCAGATGCCGGTGATGAGCGGCCATGAGGCCACGCGCATCGTGCGGCGCCGCTTCAGCGCCGCCGAGCTGCCCATCGTGGCCCTGACCGCCGCCGCCCTGATCTCCGAGCGCGACGAGGCCCTGGCCGCCGGCATGAACGACTTCCTGACCAAGCCCATCGATGCGCTGCGGCTGCGCCAGGTTCTCGTGCGGCTGATAGGCCACAAGGACAACGACAAGCAGCGGAGCTGACGAGGCGACAATCGGCGGCCATGAGTGCCGACCACGAAGTTCCTCCCCAGCGCTCGAAGGCCCTGGCCCTGCTGCCCAGCGACGCCAAGCCCGAGTTGTTGTTCCTGCTGTTCCATGGGGCTGGCGCCGATGCTGCCCAGATGCGGCCCCTGGCCAAGGCCCTGCACGAGCAGTACCCGCGTGCCGCCGTGCTGTCGCTGAACGGGCCCGAGGCCTTCGACGCCATCCCTGGCGGCGGCAGCGGCTGGCAGTGGTACTCGCTGGCCGGTGCCAACGACGAGAACCATGGACGCCGCGTGGCCGATGCGCTGCCGGCCTTCATCGCCAGCATCCGTGCCTGGGCCGAGCAGTTCGAGCTGCCCTGGCCGCGCGTGGCCCTGGCCGGCTTCTCGCAAGGCGCCGTGATGGCGCTGGAAGCGGTGCAGGCCGAGCTGGAGCTGGCCGGCCGCGTGCTGGCCTTCGGCGGCGGCTATGCGACGCTGCCCGAGCATGCGCCGGTCGATGTCTCCATCCACATCCTGCATGGCCTCGAAGACCCGGTGCTGCCCAGCGAGGACCAGGTCGATGCCGCCAAGCGCCTGGTGCAGCTGGGCGCCGACGTGACCGCCGACCTGCTGCCCGGCATAGGCCACGAACTGCATCCCGAGCTGGTCAAGCGGGCCCTGGAGCAGCTGCAGAGCTTCGTGCCGGCGCGCGTTTGGCGCGAGGCCATGCAGGCGGCGCAGGAGCTGGAGAAGGATCCCGACGCCTAGGGCCTGCGGCCGATGGCGCTCCTCAATCGAGCACCACGTCCGTCCGCACCGTGCCCGCGCGCTCGGCGCTGGCGGTCAGGGTGAGACGGGTACCGACGGGAGCCCGCAGCACCCATTCGGCCACGGCACGGTCGGCCGTGACGTCGCGGGTGGGCAGGAAGGCCAGCTGGGTCTGCCGCGGCGCATGGCCTTCCAGCTGCGGGCCTTCCAGCCTTTCCTTGCCGCTGACCAGGCCCACGGCCGGATCGCCGGCCGGCAGGTGGATCTCGAACATCACGCCGCGCACGATCTTGCGTTCCAGCGCCCGCTTGGTCACATAGGCCGGCAGGTAGCCGCTGTTGGCCACGGCCATGCGCACCCGCCAGGTGTCGGGGCCCAGGGCGCGGACCTCGGTGCGTATCAGTTCCAGCTTGGGCAGGCTCAGCGCGATCTGGGTCATCCAGGCCGGGAAGCGCGCCGCCTCGCGTTCGCGCAGCGTGGCCGGCGGATTGCGCCAGTAGTTCATCTTGTCCCAGCCACCGATTTCGACGGCGCCCAGCTGCGGATGCTGGAACGGCCGCCACTCGACGTGGGCCTGGCCGTCGCACTGCTCGTCGCTCCACTTGATCAGCTTGAGGTCGTCCTCGGCCGGATGGTCGCGGTACCAGTCGATCCACTTGCAGTTCTCGATGCCGGCCTCGCGGGCCGGCGACCACAGCTCCACCACCCAGAACAGGGCGCCCAGGTGCTCGTAGAGCCAGTCCTGGGTGCCGCTGATCACTTCCTTGGGGTGGTAGCGGAAGTCGTGCCAGATGCTGATGGCCGGATAGCCGGTGGCCTTCTCGCCCAGGGCCGAGAAGCGCTGGTAGGACCACAGGTCCTCGGGAATCATCTCCTCGTCGGGCGTCGTGCCCATGGGCCGCAGGATCACGCCGCTGTGGGTGTGGAAGCTGATGGCCGCGCCGATGTTGGGATGGCTGGTGATGAAGTCCACCATGGCCCGCACCTCGGGCTCGCTGGTCGGGTAGGGGCCGGCGCCCAGCTGCTTGTATTCCTGGCGCCAGTCGCTGGGGAAGTTGCGGTTCAGGTCCAGGCCTTCGCGGTCGCGGTTGACCACCACGGTCAGGCCATCGTGGTTCTTGACGAAGCCCTCGGGCATCAGGCGGAAGTATTCGCCGCCGAACTCGCCCGGCTCGCGCGGCACCATCAGGCGCGGGTCCTGCGGATGCTTCTTGTAGCCGCCATGCGGATCGGCGATGCGCATGCTGAGGATGCGGCCGTCGCCGTCCACGTCCTCGATGGTCAGGCCCTCGACCGGCTCCTCGTCGTAGGGGTAGGGCCGGGTCGAGCTGCGGATGTGGCGCGGCCGGTCGGCCAGGGCCAGCTCGGCGCCGTCGGGGTTGAGGCGCGGCACCATGTAGACGGTGCGGGTGTCCAGCAGCTGCGTGATGGCAGCGTCGTTGCCATGGTCGCGCAGCAGCTGGTGCAGGTAGTACAGGCAGGTGGTCGAGGCGGTCAGCTCGGCGGCGTGGATATTGCCGTCCAGCCAGAAGGCCGGCTTGTCCACGTCGGCGCCGGTGGCGGTGTTGGTCAGCACCAGCAGCCAGATGTCGCGGCCCTCGAAGCTCTTGCCGATCGAGCGCACCGAGACCAGGTTGGGCCGGGCTTCGGCGTACTCGAACAGCAGCTGGGTCAGCGCGTCGTAGCGGTAGAACTCGTTGAAGCGCGGGGTGGGCAGGGCTGCGGGCATGGATGGCTTTGCGGTCGCCCCGGTGGGGCCATGGCGGCCATGCTAACGGAGCGCCCTGACGAGGGAGAGCGGGCCTACCCTGGCGCCAACGCGACCGGCTCAGCGCCGCCCGAACATCATCTGCCTTGCCAGTGCATTCTTCAGCGGCGGCAGATGCTGCAGCGCGGCCAGGCCCAGGGCGCGGGCCGCGGGCAGCCCCGGCCAGCGCCAGCTGAAGGTTCGGGCCAGGAAGTCGGTGGTCACGATGGTGGACCAGCGGTCGGGCGCGCGCTGCCATTCGACGCTGCGCAAGGCCTTGTCCACATCGGCCTCGCGGCGCAGCGCATCGACCAGGCTCCAGGCATCGCGCAGTCCCAGGTTCAGGCCCTGGCCGGCGACCGGGTGCAGAGTCTGGGCGGCATTGCCTATGCGTATCGTGCGGCCCTCGACCAGGGTGCGTTCTGCATTGAGGCCCAGCGGGAAGCACTTGAGCGGGCTGATCGCCTGCAGGCCACCTACCTCGTCGGCCAGCAGCGTGTTGATCACGGTCAGCCTTTGCGCGTCGCTCAGCGTGGCCACCTCGTCCTCGTCCTTGGGCAGGCACCAGACCAGGGCCGCGCGGCGCTTGCCCTCGCGCGGTTTCAACGGCAGCAGGGCCAGCGGGCCATTTCGGGTGAAGCGCTCGTAGGCGACGCCGGCCGGGCTGCTGTCGGCCAAGGTGACCGTGCCGACCCAGGCGTTCTGCTTGTAATCATGAGTCAATGACTTGCGCGCCTGGTCGGCGAACACGCCGCCCTCGGCGATGACGGCCAGGTCGAAGCGCTCGGCGATGCCGGCATCGACCTCGACCTCCTGGTCCACCGGCTTGACCGCCGCCACCGGCGCGCCGAAACGGGTGATCAGGCGTTCGGGTTCGGCCGCGGCGGCCGCCATCCAGGCGGCCTGCAGCGGCGCGACCAGCTGGCCGTAGTGCAGCACCGCGCCGAGCTGCTCCACGCCCTGTTCGGCGGCGGTGATACGCACCGGCGGCAGGCCCTGCGGCGTCGGCGGCGCCTGGCTGACATGGACTTGCAGGATGGGCTCGGCATCCAGGGCCGGCCAGGCCTTGAGCCGCTGCAGCAGCTGCAGGCTGCCCAGGCTCAGCGCGAGGGTGCGCGGATCGCCCGCCACATCGCGTTCGACCGGGCGGGCGTCGAACAGGCTGATGCTGGCGTTGGGCAGGCTGCGCGCCGCATGCAGGGCCAGGGTCAGGCCGGCGGGGCCGGCGCCGATCACGGCCAGGCGAAGCGGCGGGGTATTGCTCATGCGAAAGACTATAGCCGTCGCTCTGCGCTACGCTGCGCGCTTCTCAAGAGGCAGTACCACCATGCAATACCGTCGTCTGGGCCGCAGCGGCCTGCAAGTTTCCGAGCTCTCGCTGGGCTCCTGGGTCACGTACCACAACCAGGTCGATCTGAAGGCCGCCAAGGAGATGCTGGCTGCCGCCTTTGACCAGGGCGTCAACTTCTTCGACAACGCCGAGGTCTATGCGCTGGGCAAGAGCGAAGAGGTGATGGGCGCGGCCTTCAAGGAGCTGGGCTGGGGTCGCCACCGCTACATCGTCTCGACCAAGTTCTTCTGGGGCATAGACCGCGAAGGCGTGACCACCAATTTCAAGGACACGCTGAACCGCAAGTACCTGATGCAAGCCATCGACGGCTCGCTCAAGCGCTTGCAGCTGGACTTCGTCGACCTGATCTACTGCCACCGTCCCGACCCGCATACGCCGATCGAGGAGACGGTCTGGGCGATGAGCGACATCGTCAGCCAGGGCAAGGCCCTGTACTGGGGCACCAGCGAATGGAGCGCCTCGGACATCCGCGCCGCCTGGGAGATTGCCGAGCGCCACCACCTGCACAAGCCGGTGGTCGAACAGCCGCAGTACCACCTGTTCCATCGCCAGCGGGTCGAGCAGGAATATGCGCGGCTCTACGAAGACATCGGCCTCGGCCTGACCACCTGGAGCCCGCTGGCCTCGGGCCTCCTGACCGGCAAGTACCGCAACGGCATTCCCGAAGGCAGCCGCGGCTCGCTGGAGAACATGGCCTTCCTGCGCGAGAACCTGACCAGCAGCGCCAAGAACGAGGCTGTGGCCAAGCTCGAGAAGATCGCGGCCGAACTGGGTGGCAACGTCGCCCAGCTGGCCATTGCCTGGGCCAACCACAACCCCCGTGTCTCGACCGTGATCCTCGGCGCCAGCAAGCTCTCGCAGCTGCAGGACAACCTGGGCGCCCTGGCGCTGAGCCCAAGGCTGACGCCCGAAGTGCTCGCCCGCATCGACGAGATCTGCAAGCCGCTCGCGGCCTAGCTGAGTGCCGGCATCCCACCCGTTGGTGGGGCGTCAGACGCACTGCGCCGGCAAGCCTGCGCTTAGCATCGGCGCATGCGAGCTTGCCTTCTTTGCCTGCTGCTGACCGGCCTGCTCGCGGCCGCTCCGGTCCGAGCCCAGGCCCCCGTCCCCAACCAGGCCCAACCCCATTTCGAGTCCGTTGGCGCTGACTCGATTCCGCGCGGGGTCGTGCCCTCCATGGCGCAGGACAGCGCCGGCTTCTTCTGGATCGCCACCGGCGACGGCCTGGTGCGCTTCGACGGCTACCACTTCCAGGCCCAGCAGCTGGCCGAGGGGCCGGCCGCCGAGCGCAACCTGGGCTGGATCCGCCAGCTGCTGGCCGGCCGCGACGGGCGGGTCTGGATAGGCACGGAAACGCGCGGCCTGGCGGTGTACGACCCGACCAGCGACCGGATCCAGCTGGTCCGGCCCGAGGGCGGGCCGCCGGCCAGCGCCCTTCCGACGATCCGTGCACTGGCACAGGACCGCGACGGGGCGATCTGGATCGGCAGCGTCGGTGGCGGCCTGCAACGCTATGAACCGGATGGCGGCAGCTACAGCCGCGTGCAGCTGCCCGATCCACGGGTGGAGGCCTTGCTGGTCGATCGACAGGGCCGGCTCTGGATCGGCAGCTGGCGTGGCCTGCTGCGACTGGATCCGGGCAATCGGCTGGCAATGGCCGTCCTGACCGACGAGCTCGAAGGCCGGCGCATCACCGCCCTGCATCAGGCCGCCGACGGCCGGATCTGGATTGGCAGCCAGCATGGCGACCTGCTGGTGCTGGACCCCGAGACCGGGCACCACCGGCGCCTCGGGGACAGGCCCGACCCCAGGATTGCCAGCGCCGAGGCGGTCAGCAGCTTCGCCGACGTTCCCGAGGGCCATGTCTGGGTCGGTCGGGCCTCGGGCATCGACGTGCACCAGGCCGGCGGCGCTGCGGCGCTGCTGCAACGCCTGCGCCCCGAACCGGGACGCGACGGCGCACTCAAGTCGCGCCAGGTCACTCAGCTGCTGCGCGACCGGGCCGGATGGATCTGGGTCAGCGGCTACGGCCTCGGCCTGCAGCGCTACAACCCGGGCAGTGGCGCCATCAGCGTCCTGCTGCCGCGCAGCCAGCCGGGAGCTGCCGACGTCAACGTCGATGTCCGCCATGTGCTGCCGCTGGCCAGCGGCGAGGTCTGGCTGGCCACCGAAGGCGGCGGGATCGCCGTGCTGGATTCGGGCTTGCGGCAGGTCGCCAGCTTGCGAGTCCGGCCTCAGCCCGGGGTCGACCAGCCGCAGGTCTGGGCGATGGCCCAGGCACCCGACGGCACGCTCTGGCTGGGCGCCGGTTCGGAGCTGCACCAGTACGACCGGGGCCGGCACCTGCTGCGCGTGGTCGCCCACGGCGGCGGCATGACGCGGCGCCTGCATGTGTCGGCCGACGGCACGGTCTGGGCCGGCACCGAGGACGGCCTGTACCGGCTGAGGCCGGGCGCTGCGCAGGCCCAGCGCATGGGGCTGATGGGGGGGCGTGTCCTGCCGGGCGAGGTGCACACCATTGCGGAGGCGCCCGACCACAGCCTCTGGATAGGCTGCATGCCGGGCCTGTACCGGCTGGCGGCCGATGGCGAGGCGCTTCAGCAGGTCGCCTCGCCGGCCGGGGCGGGTCTCGGCAACCCGGTGGTGCTGGGACTGCTGTTCGACCGGCGCGGCAGGTTCTGGGTCGATACCGCGGTGGCGGGCCTGCATCGCGCCGAGGACTGGCGCAGCGGCGAGCTCCGCTTCACCCGCATCAGCGAGCGCCATGGCGTGGTCGGGCGGCCGTTCGGCGCCAATCTGCTGGAGGACGAGCGAGGACGCATCTGGACCCACATGTATGTCTACGACCCCGACGCCGACCGCATGGACGAGCTCAGCGCGGCCGACGGGGTCAGCTTCGGCACCGGTTGGTTCCAGTCCTTCGGCAAGCATCCCGACGGCCGCCTGCTGTTCGGCGGCAGTCGCGGCCTGCTGGTGGTGCGGCCCGAGCGTTTCGAGCCTTCGACCGACCAGCCGCCGCTGGTCGTGTCAGAGCTGCGCATCAATGGTCAGCCGCAGCCGGCTGCGCCCTTGCTGCAGGGCCTGCGGCTGGAGCCTGGACAGCGCAGCTTCAGCATTGCCTTCGCGGCGCTGGACCTGAGCGAACCCCACCGCAATCGCTATGCCTACCAGCTGCAGGGCTTTGATCCCGACTGGATCGCCACCGGCGCCGATTTCCGCGTGGCCAGCTACAGCAATCTGGCGCCGGGTCGCTACCTGCTGAAGCTGCGCGGCAGCAATCGCAGCGGGCTGTGGAGCCCGCGCGAGCTGGCCATCCCGGTCGAGGTGCTGCCGGCCTGGTGGCAACGCTGGTGGGCCAAGCTGGGCCTGGCCGTCCTGGGGCTGGCCGTGCTCGCGGCCATCGTGCAATGGCGCACCCGCCAGTTGCGCCGACAGCAGCAGCAGCTTGAACTCAAGGTGCGCGATCGCACCGTGGAACTCGAGCAGGCCAGCCTGACCGACCCCCTGACCGGCCTGCACAATCGCCGCTTCCTGGCCCAGCACATCGCCACCGACGTGGCCCTGGCGCGGCGCCGCTACCAGGACTGGAGGCCCGACCAGCCGCCGCCGCTCGAGGCCGACCTGATCTTCCTGCTGGTCGACATCGATCATTTCAAGTCGATCAACGATAGACATGGCCATGCCGCCGGCGACGCCGTGCTGCGCCAGATGCGCGAACGCCTGCTGTCGGTCTGCCGCGAAAGCGACTACCTGGTGCGCTGGGGCGGCGAGGAATTCCTGCTGGTGGCTCGTGGCAGTTCGCGTGCCCATGCCGGCGATCTGGCCGAGCGGGCTCGCCGGGCGGTGGCGGAACGGCCCTTCGACCTGTCCGATGGCCAGGCGCTCGTCGTCCACGCTTCTGCCGGTTTCGCCTGCTTCCCGCCGGACCTCGCCCATCCGGCCGCCCACAGCTGGGAGGCGACCGTCAATCTCGCCGATGCGGCGCTGTACGACGCCAAGGCCCGGGGGCGCAATGCCTGGACCGGCGTGCTGCGCGCCGAGGGCGGCCAGGCCGGTCGTTCGGCCGCGACCTGGCTCTCGTCAGGCGAGCTGGCGGTGCTGCGTTCGACCTGAGCCTGCTCAGTCGCCGCCGCTGCCGTCCGCCAGGCCGCGCAGCCGTGCGCGGTTCGCGCGGGCCCAGGGGATCAGCTCCTCGGCCGGCATGGGCCGCGCGACCAGATAGCCCTGGGCCACGTCGCAGCCCAACTCGCGCAGCAGCTGCCAGTCGGCCACGGTCTCCACGCCCTCGGCCACGGTGGCAATGCCCAGACGCCGCCCCATGTCCAGCGAGCTGACCAGGATGGCCCGGCGGTTGGCGCGCTCGGCCGCGCCGTCCACGAAGATGCGGTCGATCTTCAGCTCGGTGAACGGGCTGCGCGACAGGGTCTGCATCGATGAATAACCGATGCCGTAGTCGTCCATGGACAGGCCGAAACCCTTGAGCCCCAGCCGTGCCAGATTGGCCAGCGCCTGGCTGCTCATGATCATGGTTTCGGTGACCTCCCAGGTCAGCGAGCGTGGCGGCACCTCGTAGGCCTGGACCAGGGCCATCAGCCGGTCGACGAAGCCCTGGTCGGCCAGGTCGTCGGCCGAGAGGTTCAGCGACAGCGTCAGCGAAGGCAGGGCGCGCTGCCATTCGCGCAGCCAGCGCAAGGAGTTCTCGACCATGACCAGCGTGAACTGGGCCATCAGCGGCGAGCCCTCGACCACCGGGATGAAGGCGCCGGGCGGTACCAGGCCGCGCTCCGGATGGCGCCAGCGGGCCAGGGCCTCGACGCCCTTGACCAGGCCGCTGGCCACCGCCACCTTGGGCTGGACGAAGGGCAGGAACTGGTTGGCCTCCAGGCCGGCGCGGATCTCGTCCAGGCAGACCTCGGCGGCGGCCGGTCCGCTGCGGCGCTGCGGCTTCTGCTCGGCGCCGAGCAGCATGCGCGAGAGCGCCTCCGGCGTCACCGGCTTGGTCAAGGTGCCCAGCAGGTGCAGGCTGCTGCTCTCGGCGGTCAGGCTCTCGACCGTCTCCAGCAGACGCGGGTCACGCGCACTCATCGCAATCAGGTTGTCCACGTCGCTGCGCTCGGCCAGGCGGCCTATCAGTTCGATGCCGTCCATGCCCGGCATGTCGATGTCGGTCAGCACCAGGTAGACGGACTGGTCGGGATGCTGGTCCAGCACGCGCAGCGCATCGAGGCCGTCGCTGGCCTGCAGCACGGTGCCGAAATGCAGCTGCTGCATCAGGTTGACCAGGTGGTTGCGCTGCACCTGGCTGTCTTCAACGACGAGAACCACGCGGTCATGCAGCTCCGTCATCGCAGGCCTCCCTTGCTGGAGACCGCCTGGATCTCGCGCTCAATCGCTGACAGCGGCACGATCTTGTCCACGCCGCCGCGCTTGATCGCCTCCTTGGGCATGCCGAACACCACGCAGCTGGCCTCGTCCTGGGCCACGGTGAGGGCGCCGGCCTGGTGCATCTCGAGCAGGCCGGCTGCGCCGTCGTCGCCCATGCCGGTCATGATGATGCCCAGCGCATTGGCGCCGGCACAGCGCGCCACCGAGCGGAACAGCACGTCGACCGAGGGCCGGTGACGGTTGACCACCGGGCCGTCCACCACCTCGACGAAATACTGGGCCCCATTGCGCTTGAGCAGCATGTGCTTGCCGCCCGGCGCTATCAGGGCCCGGCCCGGCGCGACCCGGTCGCCATGGACCGCTTCCTTGACCGTGATCTCGCAGATCTGGTCGAGTCGCGCGGCAAAGGCCGCGGTGAACTTCTCGGGCATGTGCTGCACGATGACGATGCCGGGGCTGACGCGGGGCAGGGCCGTCAGGACTTCCTCCAGCGCCTGGGTGCCGCCGGTCGAGGTGCCTATGGCCACGACCTTCTCGGTGGTCTGCGCCATCGCGCGAGCCTCGCTGGCCGGAGGCAGGATGACGTCGGCCGTGTTCTTGGTACGGGCCTGCGGCGGCGGCGCCGTGGCGCGCGCGGCCAGGCGGCTGACATTGGCGCCGGCGGCGCTGCGCACGGCGGAGATCAGCTCGGAGGCGTTGGACTGCAGGAAGTTCTTCAGGTCCAGCTTGGGCTTGGTGACGATGGCAACGGCGCCGGCCGACAAGGCTTCCATCGTGGTCTGTGCGCCCTTCTCGGTCAGCGTGGAGCAGATCACCACGGGCGTGGGCCGTTCGGCCATCAGCTTGCGCAGGAAGGTGATGCCGTCCATGCGCGGCATTTCCACGTCCAGCACGATCACGTCGGGCCACTGGGTCTTCATCCGCTCTATGGCCATCAGCGGGTCGGAGACCGCATGCAGCAGCTCGATGCCGGGCGCGCGGTCCAGCAGGCCGCCGAGCACCTGGCGCACCACCGCCGAATCGTCGACCACCATGACCTTGATCGTCATGACGCGTACTCCCTGGCCATGCGCTGCCCGTCCTCCGGCTTGCCGTGTCGGACCCAGACCTCGCCGTTGCGCACATGGAAGACTATGCGCCGGTGGCCGGCATCGAACAGGCTTTCGGAAACGATGCGTATCCGGCGCTTCATCAACATGGCCTTGGCGGCTTCGCCGTTCTTGCGGCCTATGTCGGCCACGGGCCGACCCGGGCGCGGCTCGAACATTGCACCGCCGCCGAAGACCTTGGCCTCGCAGTCCTCGGCGCGGGCGCCCAGCTGGCGCAAGTCTTCCAGCATCAGCTCCAGCGAGTCCTCGGCATAGCGGCCGTTGGGCGGCAGCCCCCGGTCCAGGTTGGAGCCTGGCAGCACGAAGTGCGACATCGCCCCCACCCGCAGCTGCGGCTGCCAGAGGGTGACCGAGACGCAGGAGCCCAGCAGCGTGCCTATGCGCAGCCGCGCATCGCCGGCTGCATGCTCGCCGGGCAGCAGGTAGACCTTGATGACGCTGGATTCGGGCATGCAGGGGCTCCGGCTCAGCGGCGTTGGTAGATCGAGGGCCGCAGGGCGACCACGTCGTCGCTGACGTCGTTCAGCGTCTCGGAATGACCGACCAGCAGCAGGCCGTCCTCGCGCAGCTGAGGCAGCAGCCGGGCCACGACGCGGCGCTTGGTGTCGGTGCTGAAGTAGATCATCACGTTGCGCAGGAAGATCAGGTCGAAGTTGCCGATGGCGGGCAGCGGCCGGTCCAGGTTGATCTGCATGAAGTTGACCCGCTGGCGCAGCCCTCGTTCGACCAGCATGGTGCCGGCATGCTCACCCGTGCCCTTGAGGCAGAAGCGCTTGCGCAGCTCCAGCGGAATCTGCGTGGTGCGGCTTTCAGGATAGTGGCCTATGCGGGCCCGCTTCAGCACCTTGGTGGAGATGTCCGAGGCCAGCAGCTCCCAGGGCAGGTCGGCCTGCAGCTCGGCCAGCACCATGGCGATGCTGTAGGGCTCCTCGCCGGTGGAGCAGGCGGCGCTCCAGACGCGCAGCGGACGGCGCTGCTTGCGGGCGGCTTCGGCGCGCTCGCGCAGCAGCTCGAAGTGGCGCTGCTCGCGGAAGAAGTAGGTCTCGTTGGTGGTCAGCAGGTCGATGGCCTGCTGGATTTCTTCCGGATTGCTCTGGCTGGCCAGCAGGCTGAGGTATTCGGAGTAGCTCTGCAGCCGGTGGTGGCGCAGCCGCTTCTCCAGCCGCCCGCTGACCAGGGCCTTCTTGGACGGACCCAGGGTGATGCCGGCCGCCTCGAAGATGAAGCCCTGGAAGCGTGCGAACTCCTGGTCGCTGATCTCGATCACCATCGGTTCGCCGTGCTCCTGTCAGGCCTGCGCGAGGCGCACCAGCTGCTCGCTCTGCAGGGCGCCGAGTTCTTCCATCGACAGGACCTGCTGCACATCCAGCAGGATGACGAAGCGCCCCAGCACCTTGCCTATGCCGGCGACGAAGCTGCTGGCGATCTTGAGGCCGAAGGACGGCGGCGGCTCGATGTCGCTGCCGGCAATCTCCTGCACCGAGCTGACCGAGTCGACCACCACGCCAATGACCTGCTGCTCGCCCTCGTTCTCGATCTCGACGATCACGATGCAGGAGCGCCGGCCTATGGTGCTGGGCGGCTTGCCGAAGCGCACCGCCAGGTCCATTACCGGCACGACCGAGCCGCGCAGGTTGATCACGCCGCGTATCGTGGCCGGCATCATGGGCACGGGCGTGACGCCGCCGTACTCGATGATCTCCTTGATCGAGAGAATGCCTATGCCATAGGTCTCGTCGCCGAGCGCGAACAGCAGGTACTGGGCGGACCCGGCCATGCCGGCCAGGCCCGGACGGGTAGCGAGGGCGTTGTTGCTCATCGCAGGCTCCGCGGCTCAGTACTTGGTGAACATGGATTCGTCGGGCTCGACGTCGCTGAACGCCGACTTGCCATCGCTGGCCGAGGGTGCATGGGCCGCAGCCCGTCGGCCGCGCGAGCCGCCGCCGCTGCTTCGGCGCGGCGCCGCCATGCTGCGGGCAGCGCTGCCGGACACGCGGAAGAAGGAAATGATGGTCTGCAGTTCCTCGGCCTGGCTGGACATCTCCTCGGCCGTGGCGGCCAGTTCCTCGGAGCCGGCGGCGTTCTGCTGCGTGGTCTGGCTGAGCTGGCTGACGGCCGAGTTGATCTGGCTGACGCCCGAGCTCTGCTCTTCGCTGGCGGCGGTGATCTCCTGCACCAGGTCCGAGGTCTTCTTGATGTTGGGCACGATCTCGTCCAGCAGGTGGCCGGCGCGCTCGGCCAGTTCCACGCTGTTGGTCGCGACCTCGCCGATCTCCTGGGCCGCGACCTGGCTGCGCTCGGCCAGCTTGCGCACCTCGGCGGCCACGACCGCAAAGCCCTTGCCATGCTCGCCGGCGCGGGCCGCCTCGATGGCGGCGTTCAGGGCCAGCAGGTTGGTCTGGTAGGCGATGTCGTCGATGATGACGATCTTCTTGGCGATCTGCTTCATCGCCGACACCGTGGACTTGACCGCCTCGCCGCCCTCGGCGGCCTCGGTGGCGGCCTTGGAGGCCATGGCGTCGGTGACCTTGGCGTTCTCGGTGTTCTGGGCGATGGAGGCGGTCATCTGCTCGACCGAGGCGCTGGTCTCCTCGACGCCGGCCGCCTGCTCGCTGGTGGCCTGCGACAGCGACTGGGCCGTGGCGCTGACCTGCTCGGCCGCGCCGGTGATGCCCTCGGCGCCATTGCTGACCTCGGACACGACCTGCGACAGCTTCTCGACCATGACCTTCATGGCCGCCAGCAGGCTCTTGTGGTCACCCGGCTTGGTCTGGATGTCCACGGTCAGGTTGCCGGCCGCCACCTCGCGCACCATGTCGGCCGCATAGTCGGGCTCGCCGCCGAGCTGGGCCAGCAGGTTGCGGATGATGAAGAAGGCCAGCAGAACGCCGATGGCCAGGCCGCCGACGATCAGGCCGATGTTGAGCTTGGTGGTCGATTCCGACTGGGCCACGGCGCCCTTGAACTCTTCCTCGGCCACGTTCTCCTGCAGCTCCTGCAGCTTGCCCAGCGCGGCTCGCGCGGTGCGGAACTGCTCGTCGGCCGCCTGCATGGTGGCCAGGGCCCCGGCGTTGTCGCCGGCCTTGTGGGCGGCCATCACCTTGCCGCCGGTCTCGCGGAAGGCGTTGTAGGCCGGCACGAAGTCGTCGGCCAGCTTCTTTTCCTCCGGCGTCAGATAGGTCGCCAGATAGGCCTTGATGTTCTTGTCGTAGTTGCCATCCTCGCGCGTGATGCGCTGGAGCAGCGGTTCGGCCTCGGCCGCGCTGGTGGCACGCGCCAGCTTGAGCAGGTTGACCCGAACCTGGTAGGCGGCGTCCATGATCTTGCTCAGCTGCACCAGCGCGACCGTCCGGTCCTCGTAGACCGTCTTCAGCTTGGCATTGCTGAAGTCCATGCCGCGCAGGCCGGCGAATCCGATCAGCAGCATCGCGATGGCCATCACGGCCACCAGGATGCTCAGGCGCCAGGCCACAGTCAGTTTGTTCAGCATTCGAGGTCTCCTAGCTTCTTGGTTGGCTCGCTCAACGCCTCAATGGGCCTTGGGTTCGTGGGTCAGGGTCTTGGCATGGTGGCGGTGGCCGGTCTGGTGCAGCAGGGCTGCGATGTCCAGGATCAGGGCCACGGCGCCGGTGCCCAGGATGGTCGAGCCGCTGATGCACTTGACCTGCTGGAACACCTTGCTGAGCGGCTTGATCACCGTCTGGAACTCGCCCAGCAGCGCGTCCACCACCAGGCCGGCGCGCTGGCCGGCGTGGTGGATCACGACCACGCTCTGGCGCCGCACCGGCGCGGCCTCGATCTCGAAGAAGTCGCGCAGCTTCACCAGCGGCAGCACCTCGCCGCGCAGATTGCAGTAGTCGTGGCCGGGCTCGGTGCTGAATTCGATGCACTCGTGGATCATGTCCAGCGGCACGACGAAGACCGAGTCGCCGACCTTGACCATGAAGCCGTCGATGATGGCCAGGGTCAGCGGCAGGCGCACGCTGACCGTGGTGCCGGCGCCCTCCTGGCTGCTGATGCCCACGCTGCCGCGCAGGGCCTGGATATTGCGCTTGACCACGTCCATGCCCACGCCGCGGCCCGACAGGTTGGTGATGGCCTCGGCGGTGGAGAAGCCCGGCTCGAAGATCAGCTCGAACACCTCGGAATCGCTCAGCTGCTCGCCCGGCTCGACCAGGCCGCGCTCGATGGCCTTGGCCAGGATGCGCTCGCGCTTGAGGCCGCCGCCGTCGTCGCTGACCTCGATGACGATGCTGCCCGAGTCGTGGAAGGCGTTGAGGCTGACCGTGCCGCGCGGCGGCTTGCCGCGGGCGTCGCGGATCTCGGCCGGCTCTATGCCGTGGTCCATGGCATTGCGCACCAGGTGCATCAGCGGGTCGCCGATCTTTTCGACCACGGTCTTGTCCAGCTCGGTGTCCTCGCCGCTGACCGACAGGGCGATGTCCTTGCCCAGCTCGCGCGCCACGTCGTGAACCACGCGCTGGAACTTGCCGAAGGTGGCGCCGATCTTGACCATGCGCAGCTGCAGGGCGCTGTCGCGCACCTCCTGCACCAGGCCGGTCAGTCGCGAAGTGGCCTCGATCAGCTCGCCGTCCTGGCGCTGGCGGGCCAGCAGGTCGGTGCTGGCGCCGGCAATGATCAGCTCGCCGACCAGGGTGATCAGCTGGTCCAGCCGGTCGGCGTCGATGCGGATCGAGCGGGCCTCGCCGCCGGCCTTGCCTTCGCGGCCCTTGTTTTCGCTGGCCTGCTTCTGCTTGTTCAGTGCCGCCTCGACCACGGCCGGCTGCACCGCCTGGCTGTCCACAAGGATCTTGCCCAGCGGTGGCGGCGGAGCTTCGGGCTGGTCGTCCTGGGCTTCGGCCTGCAGGTTCAGTGCCACGTCCAGCTCGCGCTCGGTGACGCTGCCGCAGGCGACCAGGATCTCGCCCAGCCGGGCCGGCTTCTCGGGCAACTCGTTGATCAGGGCCACGAACTCGGCGATGCGGCTGCGCGGCGGCACGATGCGCAGCGCGCAGTCGTCGCGCACGAACTCGAACACGCCCTCGATGGTGGCCTTGTCGGTGCTGCTGGCGAAAGCGATCTCGAAGCCCAGGTAGCAGGACTCGGGATCCATCTGGGCCGGCTCGGTGGGCAGGGCGTCGGGCAGGGTGGCGATGCCCACGACGCGGCCCAGCGTGCCCAGGTAGCGGATGAAGGACAGCGGGTCCATGCCGTTGCGCAGCACGTCGGCGCCGAAGCGCAGCGAGATATGCCAGTGGTCGGCCGCATCCTCGTCGCGGGCGATGCGCTCGACCTGGGCCTCGCCCGGCAGGTTCAGCGATACGGCGCCGTCGTCGTGTTTCAGGTAGCGACCCAGCTGGTTGACCAGCAGCGTGGACTGGGCCTGCTGCTCGGCACCGTCGAGCTGGCCGGCCGCGATGGCCTCGACCATCTCGTTCAGATGGTCGCAGCAGGACAGCAGCAGCACGACCAGCTCGTCGTCGATCTGCACCTTGCCGTCGCGGACTTCGTCCAGCACGCTCTCGGCCACATGGGTGAAGGCGACCACATGGTCCAGGCCGAACAGGCCCGAGCTGCCCTTGATCGTGTGGGCGGCGCGAAAGATCGCATTGATCGCCTCGCCGTGCTCGCCATGCTGGTCGAGGTTGAGGAGTGCGTTCTCCATGTCGGCGAGCAGCTCGCGGCTCTCGGCGATGAAGGTCTGCAGGGCGGCGTCAAGATCCATGGGGCGTGGCTTCCGGCGGATTTCAGACGTTCTGCGGGATCACCAGCGGATCCCCGAAGAAGGCGGCGACGTTGAGCAGCTCGAATACCTCGACCACGGCCGGGCTGTGCGACAGCAGGTGCAGCTCGTGGCGGCGCTGCACGGCCAGCTGCTTGAGCAGCATCAGCAGCTGCAGGCCGGCGGAATCGAGCTCGCTGACCTGGGACAGGTCCAGCTCCAGCATGCCGCCGCAGTCGTCCAGGGCGCGCAGCAGCTCGTCCTTGAGCTCGGCCGCGCGGTAGATGGTCAGCTCGCCGCTGAGGGTCTTGAGCATGGCGCGGTCCTCAGGGCAGGACCAGCTTCTGCACCGCGCCCAGCATCACCTCGGGCCGGAAGGGCTTGACCACCCAGGCCTTGGCGCCGGCGGCCTGGCCCTCGGCCTTCTTGCCCTCGGCCGACTCGGTGGTGAGCATGATGACCGGCGTGAACTTGTAGGCCGGCATCTGCTTGACCGCCTTCAGGAAGGTGATGCCGTCCATGTTGGGCATGTTGACGTCGCTGATGATCAGGTGGACCTTCTGTCCGGTCAGCTTGGCCAGTGCGTCGCGGCCGTCGCAGCCCTCGATCACGTCGTAGCCGGCGCCACGCAGCGCGATGCCAACGACCTGGCGCAGCGACGCCGAGTCATCGACGACCATGATGGTCTTTGCCATATTCGATTGCTCTCTGTTCAGAAGAAGGTGATTTCGTCGGCCGGCTGCGGCTGCGGAGCCGAGGCCTTGCCCTTGTGGACGGCACGTTCGTCGGCCATCGCATAGGTCTTCTCAAGTTCGGCCAGCAGGCCGCGCGCATCGACCGGGTCCAGCCGCCTGTGCAGCTCGTAGTGCAGCTGGCTGCCGGCCAGGGTCGACTGCAGCTGCTCGATGTTGTGCTTCACGTGGCTCATCACCTGGCTGATGCGGTCCTGGAACTGCAGGTGGACCAGGGCTTCGCTGATCTCGCCCTGCAGGTAGTCGCGGCTGCTCTTGAGCTCCTCGGTGTTGGCGACGAGGGCGTTGGTGGTCTGGCGCAGCTCGTCGAGCACGGTGCTGATCGAGGCCTCGGACTGCTGGATCGAGCGTTGCTCTTGCGCGGCCGACTGCTCGGCAGCGCCGCAGGTGGCCACGATGGCGCTGCTGATGGTCGAGACCTTGTCGGCGATGCGCTTGCCGGTCTCGGCCGAACGGTTGGACAGCATGCGGACCTCGGCCGCCACCACGGCGAAGCTGCGACCCTGCTCGCCGGCCCGGGCCGCCTCGATGGCGGCATTGATCGCCAGCAGATTGGTCTGCTGGGCGATCAGGGCGACCTCGGTCGCCATGTCCTGCAGCTCGATGGTGAAGCGCTCCAGCTCCTTGATCTTGGCCAGCATCGCGGCCTTGTCCTGCATGGCCGCCTTCAGCGAGGCGACGACCTCGCCCAGCTGCTGCTCGCCATGGGCGAACACCGCCACCAGGCCGCCGCTGCCGCCGGCCCCGGCATCGCTGATGCGCGCGGTCTGGTGCAGCTGCTCGACGATGCCGCCGAAGCGCTGGGCCAGGGCCGCGACCGCGGTTTCCATCTGGGCGCGCGAGTTCTCGATGTGGCCGCTCCAGACCGGCAGCAATTGTTCGCCCAGCTGCTGCTGGCCTTGCAGGTAGTCCTGCACCTGGCCAGACAGTTCGTCGGGGCCTGAGCGATTCATGCGCCAGACCAGCGCGCCGCCGGCCAGTAGCAGGGCGCCGGCGATCCAGCCGAACATCCCGAAGCCATTGCCATAGAGGCAGGCCAGGGCGCCCAGGGCGCCAAGCCCCAGCGGGGCGAACTTGGTCCAGCGGCTGTCTTGCGCTGCAACGGTCACGGCAGTACTCCCTGAGGGGCCAGCCCTCACTGCGTCGTTACAAAATGGGACAAAGGTAAGCGAGCTTACGGCGCATCGAATGGAATTAGTTCACAAATTTTCGAGCTTTCTTGCGATGTGAGTCAGCAAAGTGCGGTACGCGGCACCCAACGTCGAAGCCTGGTGCTGGCGGTATCCACGAACCCTCAGGGATCGCCCTGATGGTGGCCCAAGTCCTGGTGGCTGGCTCGCTCCGATCAAGACATCGCTTGTTCAATTTGCGCCACGCTTGCCGCGGTGTCCTCGCCCCGGTGCGAGCTGCGCTCGGGGCTCGGCTAGGATGTTTGCAATGCGCCGTCTCCTTGCCATCGTCGTCAGTCTGGCCTTGAGTTGCGTGGGCGGGCCGGTTGCGGCCGACTTGCCGGTCGAGCCGCGCTTCGAGTCGGTGGGCCAGGCCAGCGCCATCCCGTCGGGTGTGGTCGCCGCGCTGGCGCAGGACAAGTTCGGCTTTTTCTGGATTGGCACAGGCGCGGGCCTGGTGCGCTACGACGGCTACAGCTTCAGGGTGCAGTTGCGCACCGAGGGCGAGAAGGCCGGCAAGGGCCTGGGATTTGTACGGGCCCTGTTTCCGGCCGAGGACGGCCGGCTCTGGATCGGCACTGAATCAGACGGCCTGGCCGTCTACGACCCGGCGACCGAGCGGGTGCAGGTGTTTCGCAGCGAGGCCGACAAGAGCGACAGCCTGGCGCCGGGCACGATTCGCGCGCTGGCCGAGGATCGCCAGGGCGGCATCTGGGTCGGCACCATCGGCGGTGGCCTGGACCGTTTCGATCCGGCGAGCAGCCGCTTCGAGCACCACCGGGCTGGCGCGGGCGGACTGCCCGACGACCGGGTGCAGGCGCTGCTCGTCGATCGCGGCGGTTCGCTCTGGGTTGGCAGCTGGAAGGGCCTGTCGGTACGCAGGCCCGGCAAGCAGGGTTTCGAGAACGTGCTGTCGGCGCCTGGCGAGCCGCTGCACGACCGCATCGTTTACGCACTGCACCAGGCCGAGGACGGTCGCCTCTGGATAGGCACGCAGCAAGGACAGCTGCTGGTGCTGGACCCTGCCACCGGTCAGGCCCAGCAACTGGATCGGGAAGGAGAACGGGGCACCGTGGCCTCATTCGTGCGGGCCAGCGATTCGGAGCTTTGGGTGGGCCGCACCGGCGGCATCGAGGTGCGTGGCAATGACGGCCGGCTGCTGCGGGTGCTGCGCCACAGCCCGCGCAACCCGGCCAGCCTTGCCGGCAACGAGGTCCGCGCACTGTTGCGCGACCGCTCGGGCTGGCTCTGGGTAGGCGGGTATGGTGGCGGCCTGCAGCGGCATGACCCGGGCAATCGCAGCATCTGGGTACAGCGCGAGGCCGAGGGCCATGGCGGCGTTTTCGACGATCCCAATGTCCGCAGCGTGGCCCAGCTCAGCGATGGCGAGACCTGGGTCGGCACGACCGAAAAGGGCGTAGCCATCTTCGACCGGGAAATGCGCCTGGCGCGTTCGCTGCTGCCGGCGCCGGGCCGGGCCGGCGGTCTTCCCAATGGCCGCGTCGGCGCCATTGCACAGACCAGCGACGGCGTGGTCTGGCTGGGCAGCGATGCCGGCGTCCACCAGCTGAATGCGGCACGTACCCAGGTGGTGATGACGCTCAAGCCGGGCCAGGGCCGCGTTCGACGCATGTTTGCCGGCAGCGACGGCCGGCTGTGGATCGCGACCCAGGACGGGCTCTACCTCTACGAGCGCGGCGCCACCCAGCTCAAGCGCCTGTCGATGGCCGGCGGACGCATGCTCAGCGGCGACGTCAATGCGTTGACCGAGGCGGCCGACGGCGGCCTTTGGGTGGGTACCGAGAACGGCTTGTTCCGCGTGGCGCCGGGCGGGGTCGAGCTGCTGCCCGTGCAGGCGCGCGCCGGCCAGGAGCTTTCGCATGTCTCGGTGGTGGGCCTGCTGGTCGACCGCCAGCAGCGGCTGTGGGTCGACACGGCCATAGGCCTGCACAAGATGCTGGAATGGGACGGCCGCCTGGCCGCCTTCGACCGTATCAGCGAGCATCACGGCATAGGCGGCCGTGCCTTCGGCGCCAACCTGATGCAGGACAACCGGGGCCGCATCTGGACCCAGCACCACATCTACGACCCCTTGAAGGATCAGGTCTATGAACTGACCGGCGCCGATGGCGTGGATATCGGCACCGGCTGGTTCCGCGCCTACAGCGCCACGCGTGACGGCCGCATGCTGTTCGGCGGCAGCCGCGGCCTGCTTGTTGTCAATCCCGACCTGTTCGACGGCTGGAACTTCCAGCCACCGGTGGTGCTGGCCGAACTGCGCGTGGATGGCCGGCGCCAGGGCCTGGGACAGGCGGCTTCCGGCCTCTCGCTCAAGCCCGGCCAGCGCAGCTTCAGTGCGGAATTCGCCGCGCTGGACTACAGCGATCCGGCTCGCTGCCGCTACCGCTACAAGCTCGAGGGCTATGACAACGACTGGGTCAACACCGGGGCCGATTTCCGGGTGGCCAGCTACAGCAACCTCAGCCCGGGGCAATACCTGCTCAAGGTGCGCGCCACCAACCGCAGCGGGGCCTGGAGCCCGCAGGAGCTGATGCTGCAGGTCGAGGTCCTGCCCAACTGGTGGCAGACCTGGTGGGCCAATGCCGTCTTTGCGGTGTTGGCCCTGCTGGCCCTGCTGGGCGTGATCCAGCTGCGCACCGGCTACCTGCGCCGCCGCCAGCAGGTGCTGCAGGACATGGTGCGCAACCGCACGGCCGAGCTGGAAACGCTGTCGGCCACGCTGCAGGTCAAGAGCGCGGCGCTGGAGGAGTCGAGCCTGACCGACCCGCTGACCGGCCTGCGCAACCGCCGCTTCCTCACCCAGCACATCGAGTCCGACGTGTCGCTGACGCTGCGGCGTTACGAAGACGTTGCCCATGGCCATTCGCCCCCGCAGGACGGCGACCTGATCTTCTTCCTGGTCGACATCGACCACTTCAAGTCGGTCAACGACGAATATGGCCATGCCGGCGGCGACGCCGTGCTGGTGCAGATGCGCGAGCGGCTGCAGCCGGTGTTCCGCGAGGCCGACTACCTGGTGCGCTGGGGCGGCGAGGAGTTCCTGATCGTGGCCCGCGCGGCTTCACGCGAGCATGCGATGGAGCTGGCCGAGCGGGCCCGCGCCATGGTCTCGGACACGCCCTTCAAGCTGCCCGGCGGTGCGCTGATCTCGCGCAGCTGCTCGGTCGGCTTCGCGGTGTTCCCGCTGTCCAAGTCGCGGCCAAGGGCCGTGGACTGGGCCGGCGTCGTGACGCTGGCCGACGGCGCGCTCTACGCCGCCAAGCGGGCCGGCCGCAATCGCTGGGTCGGCGTGCTGGGCATAGACGAGGCCCTGCAGGTCGCCGAGATGCAACGCCGCGCGCGCGCCTCGGCCAGTGACTGGCTGGAAGATCCGGCGATCAAGGTCGTCCGCAGCCAGCCCCAGGCTTGATCAGGCATTCAGTTCGGCCAATTGCTTCGGCGTGCCCACGTTGACCCAGGGCCCACCGTAGAGCTCGGCCGTGACGCGGCCCTGGGCGATGCCATGGTCCAGCGCCTTGCGCATGCGGGCCCGTTCGCCGCTGCGAATCACCTCGAACAGGGCCGGCCGGTACAGGCCGATGTTGGCGAAGACCTGGAGCGGCCCGCCATCGGCACGGGCATGGCCGCCGGCATCGATGGCGAAGTCGCCCTGCGGATGCAGGGTCTGGGTGGGCACCATCCACAGATGGGCCAGTCGGTCGGAGGCGAGAAATTCGGCGGCCACCTGGGCCCTGAATTCGAAGCCGGGCATGTAAATGTCACCCGACACGGCCCAGAAGGCCTGCTCGCCCTCGGCACACAGTTGCGGCAGGGCGGTGGCAATGCCGCCGCCGGTCTCCAGCGCGCCGCCGTAGGCCTGCTGCTCGAAGCTGTAGTGCAGGCGCAGGCCCCAGCGGCGGCCGTCACCGAGCTGCGCGGGGAACTGCTCTTCCAGCCAGGCGCAGTTGACGACGATGTCGCGCACGCCGGCCCGGGCCAGGGCCTCGATGTGCCACTCGATCAGCGGCTTGCCGTGCACTTTCAGCAGCGGCTTGGGGGTGGTGTCGGTCAGCGGCCGCAGACGCTCGCCACGCCCGGCCGCGAGGATGATGGCTCGCATGGGCCGGCAGTGTAGTGAGTCATCGCCTCACTGCAGCGGCTCGCCCAGTCCCAGCGGCGCCGGCAGCACCTGGACGATGCGTTCGAACAGCGCCTGATAGATCTGCTCCGGCGCATGACCGGTCAGCGGGTCGCGATTGGCGGCAAAGGCTTCGTCCAGGTCCTGCCAGTCGGCCGCGGTCAGCATCTTCACGGCCAGCGGCAGGATTTCGCGCTCCTCGATTTCCATGTGGCGCAGGTAGCCGTGCACATAGCGCTGAACCTGCTTTTCGAAGGCCTCGCGCTGCGGCTCGCCCAGCATCTCGAAGGCGAGCAGACCATGCTCCAGGTCGCGGATCGCGCGCTCGCCGCGGGCGTGATCGTCTTCCAGCCGGTCCAGCGTGTCGCGGATCTCCGGTGCGCGGGCACGCAGCTTGGGGAACAGCAGCTCGCTTTCCTTGGGGTGGTGCAGCTTCTCGGGAAACTCGTCCACGTAGAACAGCATGGCGCGCAGCGCCGCGAAGTCCGGCAGCGTGCCGCGCCGCCGGTGCTCGGCCAGCAGCAGGGGGATGGAGCGCAGCATCGCGGCGAGCGCCCGGTGCTCGTCGCGGATCACGCGCAGCGTCAGCGGATTCATGACTCAAGGGTGCCGGCATCGTCGTCATCAGGCTTTGCTCTGCATCAAGCCGGGGCCTCGAACCGGGGTGCCCGTAAAATGCCGGGTTTTCCCCCAACCAGCCCCGAACACCATGGCCGAGAAAGCTGCAGTCGTCCGCAATACCTCCCAGATGGCCAACGCCATCCGCGCACTGGCCATGGACGCCGTGCAGCAAGCCAATTCCGGCCACCCGGGTGCCCCCATGGGCATGGCCGAGATCTCGGTCGCGCTGTGGAGCCGCCACCTGCGTCACAACCCGGCCAATCCGCATTGGGCCGACCGCGACCGCTTCGTGCTGTCCAACGGCCATGGCTCGATGCTGATCTATGCCCTGCTGCACCTGACCGGCTACGACCTGCCGATCGGCGAGCTGAAGGGCTTCCGCACGCTGCACAGCAAGACCCCGGGCCATCCGGAAGTCGGCATCACCCCGGGCGTCGAGACCACCACCGGTCCGCTGGGCCAGGGCATCACCAATGCCGTGGGCCTGGCCCTGGCCGAGAAGCTGCTGGCCAAGGAATTCAACCGCGAAGACCACGCCATCGTCGACCATCACACCTACGCCTTCCTGGGCGACGGCTGCCTGATGGAAGGCATCAGCCACGAGGCCTGCGCCCTGGCCGGCGCCTGGAAGCTGAACAAGCTGATCGCCATCTACGACGACAACGGCATCTCCATTGATGGCCAGGTCCAGCCCTGGTTCATCGACAACACGGCCCAGCGCTTCCAGGCCTATGGCTGGAACGTGATCGGCCCGGTGGACGGCCACGACGTCAATGCCGTCGACGCTGCCATCGCCAAGGCCAAGATGAGCGAGACCAAGCCCACGCTGATCATCGCGAAGACCACCATCGGCAAGGGCAGCCCCAACCGCGCCGGCACGGCCAAGGCCCATGGCGAGGCCCTGGGCGCCGACGAGATCAAGCTGACCCGTGAGGCCCTGGGCTGGGAGCATGAGCCCTTCGTCGTGCCCGAGGCGGTGTACGACGCCTGGGATGCCAAGACCGAGGGCGCCAACCTGGAAGCCGACTGGGACACCCAGTTCGACGCCTATGCCGAGGCCTTCCCCGAGCTGGCTGCCGAGTTCCAGCGCCGCATGGCCGGCGTGCTGCCGGCCAACTTCGCGCAGACCGCTGTTGACGCCGTGGTCAAGGCCCATGGCGAAGCCCAGACCGTGGCCAGCCGCAAGGCCAGCCAGCTGGCGCTGGAAACCTTCACCGCCGCGCTGCCGGAACTGCTGGGCGGCTCGGCCGACCTGACCGGTTCCAACCTGACCAACACCAAGTCGACCCCGGCCCTGCGCTTCGAAGCCAATGGTGCCTCCAACGGCGGCCGCCACATCAACTACGGCGTGCGCGAGTTCGGCATGGCCGCCATCATGAACGGCATCGCCCTGCATGGCGGCTACATCCCCTACGGCGGCACCTTCCTGACCTTCAGCGACTACAGCCGCAACGCCATCCGCATGGCTGCGCTGATGAAGCAGCGCGTGATCCATGTGTTCACGCACGACTCCATCGGCCTGGGTGAAGACGGCCCGACCCACCAGTCGATCGAGCATGTGGCCTCGCTGCGCCTGATCCCGGGCCTGGATGTCTGGCGTCCGGCCGACACCACCGAAACCGTGGTCGCCTGGACCATGGCCATCGGCAACCCCACCCGTCCTTCGGTGCTGGCCCTGAGCCGCCAGAACCTGCCCTATGCGCCCAAGACTGCCGTGGACGAAATCGCCAAGGGCGGCTACGTGCTGGCCGAGCCGGCCGAGGTCGGCCTGAGCAAGAAGGCGCAAGCCGTCATCATCGCCACCGGCTCCGAAGTGCAGTTGGCCCTGCATGCCCAGCAGCAGCTGGCCAAGGATGGCATCGCGGTGCGTGTGGTCTCGATGCCGTCGACGACGGTGTTCGACCGCCAGGACAAGGCCTACAAGCAGGAAGTCCTGCCCGCCGGCCTGCCGCGCATCGCCGTCGAGATGGGCGTGACCGACTACTGGTGGAAGTACGGCTGCGCCGCCGTGGTCGGCATCGATACCTATGGCGAATCGGCGCCCGCGCCGGTGCTGTTCAAGCATTTCGGATTTACGCCCGAGAATGTGGCCGACACCGTTCGCGTCGCGCTGGGCGTGGCGCGCCTCGACCAGGCCAAGCGCTGAATTCCAAGGGGTGTCACTGGCGCCCCTTTTTTCTTTCCAACATCTTCTGAGGAGCTTTCAATGACGATCAAGATCGGTATCAACGGCTTCGGCCGCATCGGCCGCATGGTGTTCCGTGCCGCCATCGCCAACTTCAAGGACGTGGAAGTCGTAGCCATCAACGACCTGCTGGAGCCCGACTACCTGGCCTACATGCTCAAGTACGACAGCGTGCACGGCAAGTTCGACGGCGAAGTCTCGGTCGACGGCAATACCCTGATCGTCAACGGCCAGCGCATCCGCCTGACCGCCGTCAAGGACCCGGCCGAGCTGAAGTGGAATGAAGTCGGCGCCGACATCGTCGTCGAGGCCACCGGCCTGTTCCTGGACAAGGCCAGCGGCGAGAAGCACCTGGCCGCCGGCGCCAAGAAGGTCGTTTTCTCGGCCCCGTCCAAGGACGACACGCCGATGTTCGTCTACGGCGTCAACCACAAGACCTACGCCGGCCAGGCCATCATCTCGAACGCCTCGTGCACGACCAACTGCCTGGCCCCGCTGGCCAAGGTGCTGAACGACAAGTGGGGCATCAAGCGCGGCCTGATGACCACGGTGCACGCGGCCACCGCGACGCAGAAGACCGTCGACGGCCCGAGCAACAAGGACTGGCGCGGCGGCCGCGGCATCCTCGAGAACATCATCCCCTCGAGCACCGGCGCGGCCAAGGCCGTCGGCGTGGTGATCCCCGAGCTGAACAAGAAGCTGACCGGCATGAGCTTCCGCGTGCCGACCAGCGATGTGTCGGTCGTTGACCTGACCGTCGAGCTGAACAGCCCGGCCACCTACGCCGAAATCTGCGCCGAGATGAAGGCACAAAGCGAAGGCGCGCTCAAGGGCGTGCTCGGCTACACGACCGACAAGGTCGTCGCCACCGACTTCCGTGGCGATTCGCGCACCTCGATCTTCGACGCCGAAGCCGGCATCGCCCTGGACTCCACCTTCGTCAAGCTGGTCTCCTGGTACGACAACGAATGGGGCTATTCGAACAAGGTGCTGGAGATGGTGCGCGTTGTCGCCGCCTGATCCACGGCCACTGCCGACAGCTGAAGGGCCTCGCGCGAGCGGGGCCCTTTTTCTTTGTCGGCGGGCAGGGAAAGCCTTGACGCTTCTTCACAGTTGCCGCGACGGCCGGCTCCTACACTGGCGCCAGCAGAAGCACTTGCGAGGCTGTCGATGTTCCGTTTCTCCAGGATCTGCCGGCTGGCGGGTCTGAGCCTGGCCCTGCTGGCAACGACGAGCCAGGCCGCTCAAGAAGAAAGCAGCAATGCGCGCGTGATCGTGCGCTTCAAGGCCCAGGCGCCCAGCGTGCGCGCCAAGATCATGGCGGCCGGCACGGCAGCCGGCGAGGCGCGCCATATTGCCCAGACCCGTGCCACCGGCCTCGGCATGCGCATAGGCCGGCAGCTGGCCGCGCTGCGCAGCCTGGACGAACGCACCCATGTGATCCTGGCCGACGGCGTGGACTCGGCCACGCTGGCCCGCCGCCTGGCCCAGGACAGCGAAGTGGAACTGGTGGCCGTGGACCACCGGCGCCGCCACACGGCGACCACGCCCAATGACCCGCTCTATGCCGTCGGCAATGGCGGCCTGCCGGCGGTCGGCCAGTGGTACCTGAAGGCGCCGGCCGGCGAGGTGGTCTCCAGCATCAATGCCCCTGCCGCCTGGGACCTGACGACGGGCAAGGCCTCGGTCGTCGTGGCCGTGCTGGATACCGGCGTGCGCTACGACCATCCCGACCTGGCCGGCAAGCTGCTCCCCGGCTACGACATGGTGGGCTACAGCAGCTCCTCGACGGTTGCCCTGGCCACGGCCAACGACGGCGACCTGCACGACAGCGATGCCAGCGACCCCGGCGACTGGGTGACCCAGGCGGACATCAACAGCGGGCGGCTCGGCGCCTGCAGCAGCGACGACGTTGGCAACAGCTCCTGGCATGGCACGCGGGTCTCGGGCCTGATCGCCGCTGCCAGCAACAACGGCCTGGGCATCGCCGGGGTCAGCTGGTCCAGCCCCATCCTGCCGGTGCGGGTGCTCGGCAAGTGCGGCGGCTACGACTCCGACATCATTGCCGGCATGAAATGGGCGGTGGGCATCAGCCTGCCCGGCGTGCCGGTCAATCCGAATCCGGCACGGGTGCTCAACCTCAGCCTGGGCGGCGCCGGCAGTTGCTCGGCCGCCGACAGCACCGGCCGGCTCTACCGCGAGGTGATCAGCGACGTGACGGCCCGCAATGCCGTCGTCGTGGTCGCCGCCGGCAACACCGCGGGGCAGCCGGTCAACATTCCCGGCAACTGCCCTGGCGCGGTCGCGGTGGCCGCGCTGCGCCATGCGGGCAGCAAGGTCGGCTTCTCCAGCCTGGGTCCCGAGGTGACGATCAGCGCGCCGGGCGGCAACTGCGTCAACACCGGCGCCGGCGAGCCCTGCCTCTATCCGATGTTGAGCACCACCAACACCGGCGCGACCACGCCACGGACCGCGGAGAACGCCTACACCGACGGCGCGGCTTCGGTGGGCACCAGCTTCTCGGCACCGCTGGTCTCGGGCACCCTGGCCCTGATGATGTCCGCGCGGCCGAGCCTCACCCCAAGCGAGGCGATTGCGGCCCTGCGTGCCAGTGCGCGGCCCTTCGTCAGCACCGGTGCGACGGCCGGCACCGGCCAATGCGTGGCGCCGACCAGCAGCGACCAGCTCGAGTGCTACTGCAACACCAGCTTCTGCGGCGCCGGCATGCTGGACGCGGCCGCGGCGGTGCGGGCCGTGACCACGTCCATCAGCGTGGGCATCCAGACAAGCAGCACGCCCACGGCCGGCCAGAGCCTCGGCCTGACGGCCACCGCCAGCGGCCTGCCGACCGGCCGTGCCGTGGCCGGCTATGCCTGGGCACTGGTCGATGGCGGCGGCATCGTCACGGGTTTCAGCTCGGCCAGCAATCTGCAGACGGTGACGCTGACGCCCTCGGCGGCCGGCACTTTCGTGGTCCGGGTCACGGTGACGGACGACCAGGGCAATGTCTATCCGGCCAGTGATGCCAGCTTCGTGGTGGCGGCCGCGCCGGTGACCAGCAACCCGCCGGTCACCTCGGGTGGCGGTGGTGGCGGTGGAGGCGGTGGCACGACGAGTCCGCTGTGGCTGCTGGGCCTGGTGGCGGCGGGGCTGTTGCTCGGTCGGCGGCAAGCAGCCGCCTGAGCGTCGGCGCGGGAACTCAGCGGCTGGCGGCGCTGGCAGCACTCGCCGGGTTGCTCGCCGCGGCAGCCGCCGCCGTGGGCGTGCAAGCGATCAGGCCGGGACCGCCGAACTCGCGGGCGGCCAGCGTGCGCAGCTGGGCCTGCAGGGCGCCGTCGGCGGCCTCGAAGCGCAGCGTGCTGCTGGGTGGGGCCGCCTGCAATTGCAGGACACGCAGACCCTTGAGGGCCCGCTGCGAGAACGACTCCAGCGCGGCCTCGGCGGCCTTCTGGGTGGGATGGCGGCTCAGCAGCAGGCTGGGCTGCTCGTCCGGAAATCCGGGTAGCGGCTCGTACGCGACCTTCAGGCGCTTGTAGGTTTCTTCCTTGCGCTCGCGGAAATCCTTGGTGCCCAGCTTGATGGTCGCCACGCCCCATTGGCCCGCGGCCTCGGCCTTGCTCAGCTCGTAGCTGGCCGCGGCGATGCCGGCGCGCTCCAGCGAAGCCTGCACCCGCTGCAGCGCCTCGTCGCCTTGCACCGGGCCTATCTCCACGCAGGCGGTCAGCTGCAGCGCGGCGGCGGCCTGCGGGTTCAGCAGGTTCAGGCGCTCGGCGTTCTGGGCCCGTTGCAGCCGCTCGGGCTCGCGCTGACCGATGGCCCGAACGCCGGTGATGCCATCCAGCCAGCCCTGGGTCCAGGAAAAGAACAGTGCATTGACGACCAGCAGCAGGGCGAGGAGGGCACGCAGCATCAGTTGGGGTCCTTGGAAGACTCGGAAGGCGCAAAGCGGACCGTGACCTCGCCGCCGCTGACCACGGTGGGCGCGCCGCTGCCGGTCTGCAGCAGCAGCTCGCCCTGGGCATTGACGCCGGCACCCAGGCCTTCAAGGGTTCCGGCGGTGATCAGCTGGCCGCGCAGCAGGTCGCGGCGCTGGTAGGCAGCCAGCCAGGGCACCAGGCCCTGGGTCGCGTAGCCGGCCAGCAGCGCAATCAGCGGCCGGGCCACGAGTGCCAGGGCGCGCGGCGCGTCAACGCCAGGGTAGAGCTCGTCCAGGCTGGCATAGCCGGTGGCGAAGCCATGGCCCTCGGCCGGCTTGCCTTCGGCCAGCACGTTGAGGCCCACGCCGACGATGACCATGCGGCTGGCGCCGGCCGGCACGGTCTCGATCAGGATGCCGCCCAGCTTGCGGCCGTCCAGCCAGAGGTCGTTGGGCCACTTGAGACCCAGGTGCAGCGCGCCTTCGCGCGGCGATTCCAGCGCATCGGCGAGCACCGTGCCCACGGCCAGCGAGAGGCCGGCCGAAGCCTCCAGCGCCATGGGAATGGCCACGGAAAAGGTCAGCGAGGCGCCGGGGCTGGCCACCCAGTTGCGGCCCATGCGGCCGCGGCCCTGAGTCTGGTGCTCGGCCACCAGCAGGCAGGGCTGCAGGTCGTGGCTGCGGCGCGCCTGGCCGCGGTTGCCCTGTTCTTCCTGGCTGTGGCGCAGCCGCTCCAGCAGTTCGGTGTTGGTCGAGCCGCAACGGGCCAGCACTTCGATGGACAGGCCGGGCAGCAGCGGTTCCAGTTCCTGCCAGAGCGCCTCGGCGCCCCAGTTCAGGTGTCCGTTCGAAGGATTGTTCATGGCTTGGGCCTTGCAGAGGGCGCTCAGCGCTTGGGCGCCAGCATCGTGCCACGGCAAACCGGGCTGCCGCAATGGCAGGCGAACTGCTTCTTCAGCTTGGGCGTATAGCGCTCATCGATCACGAGGCCATAGTCGTAGAACAGCTCCTCGCCCGGCAGGATGTCGCGCAGCGCCTTGATGAAGACCCGGCCCTCCGGCGTCTCCTCGGCTTCGCAGTTGGGGTCGCAGCTGTGGTTGATCCAGCGCGAGCTGTTGCCACCGTGCAGGGCGTCGATGACGTTGCCGCCCTCGATGTGGAAGTAGAAGGTATGGTCCGGCTGCTTGGGATCGTGCGGATGGCGGCGCAAGGCCTCGGGCCAGTCGATCAGTTCGCCGGTGTACTCGATGATGCGGTCGCCGGCCTCGATGTCGAGCGCTGCGTAGACGCCGCGGCCGTGGACTCCCGATTGCCGGACCTGGATGCGTCGGCTGGAATTCTTGGCGGCGGCTTGCGTCATCGAGTCTTGTGGTTACATTGAATTCATGGGTGTGCGTGCGCGTGGGCGCGCGTACGCGAGGCCGGATTGTAGGCAGGCCCTGGTGCCGACCCCGGCGCCTGTTGTAGAAGAAATGAAAGACAGATGAGCAAGTCCCTGATCATTGCCGAGAAGCCCAGCGTGGCCCAGGACCTGGTGCGCGCGCTGACCGCGAGCTCGGGCAAGTTCGAGAAACACGACGAGTACTTCGAGAACGACAGCTATGTGGTCAGCTCGGCCGTGGGTCACCTGGTCGAGATCAAGGCGCCGGAGGAATTCGACGTCAAGCGCGGCAAGTGGAGCTTTGCCCACCTGCCGGTGATCCCGCCGCATTTCGACCTGAACCCGATAGACAAGAGCAAGGGCCGGCTCAATGCCCTGGTCAAGCTGATCAAGCGCAAGGACGTCACGAACCTTATCAATGCCTGTGACGCGGGCCGCGAGGGTGAGCTGATCTTCCGCCTGATTCTTCAATATGCGCAGCCCGCCAAGGGCAAGCTGGACAAGCCGGTGCAGCGCCTGTGGCTGCAGAGCATGACGCCGGCCGCGATCCGCGAGGGCTTCGACAAGCTGCGCAGCGATGCGCAGATGCTGCCGCTGGCCGATGCCGCGCGTTGCCGCTCCGAGGCCGACTGGCTGGTGGGCATCAACGGCACGCGGGCCATGACCGCCTTCAACTCGCGCGACGGCGGCTTCTTCCTGACCACCGTGGGCCGGGTGCAGACGCCGACGCTGTCCATCGTGGTGGAGCGCGAAGAGAAGATCCGCAAGCATGTGTACCGCGACTACTGGGAGGTGCGCGGCACCTTTGACGCCGAAGCCGGCCAGTACGAGGGCAAGTGGTTCGACCCGTCCTGGAAAAAGGACGAGAACGATGCCGAGCGCAAGGCTGACCGCCTCTGGACCCGCGCCGAGGCCGACGCCATCGCTGCCGCGGTCAAGGCCCAGCCGGCCACGGTCACCGAGGAAAGCAAGCCCAGCACGCAGGCCAGCCCCGGCCTCTACGACCTGACCACGCTGCAGCGCGAGGCCAACTCGCGCTTCGGTTTCTCGGCCAAGACCACGCTGTCGCTGGCCCAGGCGCTGTACGAGAAGCACAAGGCCCTGACCTACCCGCGTACCGACTCGCGCTACCTGCCCGAGGACTACCTGGCCGTGGCCCAGCAGACGGCCCAGATGCTGGCCGACGAGGGCGGCCCGCTGGCGGTCCATGCCAAGCTGGCGCTGAAGTCCGGCTACATCAAGCCGACCAAGAAGGTGTTCGACAACGCCAAGGTCTCGGACCACTTCGCCATCATCCCGACCCTGCAGTCGCCCAAGGGCCTGACCGAGATCGAGGCCAAGCTCTACGACCTGGTGGTCAAGCGCTTCCTGGCCGTGTTCTTCCCGCCGGCCGAGTTCCAGGTCACGACCCGCATCTCCACCGTCAAGGCCAGTGGCAAGGAATTCAAGTTCCAGACCAACGGCAAGGTGCTGGTCAAGCCGGGCTGGCAGGCGATCTACGGCAAGGAAGCCGAGGACGAGAACAGCGTAGAGGGCGGCAGCGGTGCCAGCCTGGTGCCGGTCAAGGCCGGCGAGGTGGTGCGGACCGAGAGCGTGGACGTCAAGGGCCTGCAGACCAAGCCGCCGGCCCGCTACAGCGAAGCCACGCTGCTGTCGGCGATGGAAGGCGCGGGCAAGCTGGTCGAGGACGACGAGCTGCGCGAGGCCATGGCCGAGAAGGGCCTGGGAACGCCGGCCACGCGGGCCGCCATCATCGAAGGCCTGCTGACCGAGAAATACATGCTGCGCGAAGGCCGCGAGCTGATCCCCACGGCCAAGGCCTTCCAGCTGATGACGCTCTTGCGCGGCCTGGGCGTGGACGAGCTGACCAAGCCCGAGCTGACCGGCAACTGGGAATACCAGCTGGCCGAGATGGAGAAGGGCCGCCTCAAGCGCGACGCCTTCATGGCCGAGATCGCGGCCATGACCGAGAAGGTGGTGCGCAAGGCCAAGGAATACGACCGCGACACCATCCCCGGCGACTACGCCACCTTGAAGACGGCCTGCCCCAAGTGCGGTGGTGTGGTGAAGGAGAACTACCGCCGCTTCACCTGCACCGGCAAATCCGGCGACGCCGAGGGCTGCGGCTTCTCCATCGGCAAGATCCCCGGCGGCCGCAGCTTCGAGCTGCACGAGGTGGAGCAGTTCCTTCGCGACAAAAAGATCGGCCCGCTGGAGGGCTTCCGCTCCAAGGCCGGCTGGCCTTTCACGGCCGAGCTGGCCCTGGTCTACGACGAGGAGATCGCCAACTGGAAGCTGGAGTTCGATTTCGGCGAGGACGCCAAGAAGGCCGAGGGTGACGGCGAGCCGGTGGACTTCAGCGGCCAGAGCTCGCTGGGCGCCTGCCCCAAGTGCCAGGGCCAGGTCTATGAGCACGGCAGCAACTATGTCTGCGAGCACTCGGTCGGGGCCAAGGTCAGCTGCGACTTCAAGAGCGGCAAGATCATTCTTCAGCAGCCGATCGAGACCGCCCAGGTGCACAAGCTGCTGAGCGAGGGCAAGACCGACCTGCTGGAGAACTTCGTGTCCAACAAGACGCGCCGCAAGTTCAAGGCCTTCCTGGTCTGGGACAAGAAGGCCGGCAAGGTGGGCTTCGAGTTCGAGCCTCGTGCCGCCAAGACGGCGGCCAAGGCGGCGCCGGCCAAGAAGGCCGCCGCCAAGAAGGCAAGCAAGTAGGGCGGCGGGCCCGCACAATGCCCGCCAAAGAGTTCAGGGAGTAGCGTTTGAGCCTGGCATCCAAGAGCAGTAGCCTGCAGACGAGACTGACCGCCGCCATCGCCGTGGCCGCCGCGGTGCTGGTGACGGCCCTGGGCTGGTACTGGACCGAACGCGAGGAGCGCGAACTCACGCAGGCGCTGCAGCGCCGCCAGGCCCGCATGGCCGAACTGGCGGCCCGCGGCTTCGCCGGGCCGATCTGGAACCTGGACACTGGCGCCATCGCCAATCTGCTCGACGCCGTGATGGCCGAGCCCGAGGTCCATGCCATCGAGCTGAATGCGGTCGGTGTCGATGCCGAGCCGACCAAGCGCACGCGCAGCCAGGAGGCGGTGCGGCCGCTGACGGTGGAGTTCGACATCGTCCACCAGGCCGCGCCCCAGGCTCCAGCCGCCAAGGTCGGCAGCGGCAAGCTGGTCTACACGCGCCAGTACGTGGGCGAGGCCGTGGCGCAGTCGCGGCGCTTCGTCGGCACGCTGCTGGCGGCCGTGCTGCTGGCGGTCACGGCCACCAGCGCCTGGCTGATACGCCGCCTGGTCAAGCTGCCGGTCTCGCGCCTGGGTGCGGTGGCCCAGCGCGTGGCCGACGGCGAGCTGGGCGTCACCACACCGGTCGAGCGGCGCGACGAGATAGGCGTGCTGACCGAACAGTTCAACGCCATGAGCCTGCAGCTGCAGCGCTCGGCCGAGGTGCTGCGCGCCAGCGAAGAGCGCTACCGCAGCCTGTTCGAGAACGCCACCATGGGCATCTTCCAGTGCGATGCTCGCGGCCGCCTTCTGCGGCTCAATCGCGCCCTGGCGCAGATGCTGGGCTATGCCCGGCCCGAGCAGGTGCTGGTCCATGGTCACAGCCTGCGCCGCCTGGCCCGCATCGAGCCGCCCGAGTACCGCCGCCTCGGGGCCGCCCTGCAGCGCCACCGGGTGCTGACCCAGGTCCCGCTGCTGATCACCACGCATGATGGTCAGCAACGCTGGGTCGAGCTCAGTGCCAACATCGTGCCCGACGCCGCCGGCCCGCGCATCGAGGGCATGCTCAGCGACATCAGCGAACGCCGTGCCGCCGAACAGGAGCTGACCCGCCACCGCGACCACCTGGAAGAACTGGTGGCCGAGCGCACCGCCGAGCTGAGCCAGGCCAAGCTGCGCGCCGAAGCGGCCAGCCAGAGCAAGAGCCGCTTCCTGGCCACGATGAGCCATGAGTTCCGCACGCCGCTGAACGCCATCCTCGGCTTCTCGCAGCTGTTGCAGATGGATGCCAGCCTCAATGCCGGCCAGGTCGGCAAGATCAACCTGATCCGCGATTCGGGCGAGCATCTCCTGAGCCTGATCAGCGACGTGCTGGACATGGCCAGCATCGAGGCCGGCCGCGTGCGCCTGCAAAGCGAGGCCCTGGATCTGCGCGCGCTGATGGAAGTGGCCTGCGACGCGGTGCGCGTGCGGGCCGACGAGAAGCAGCTGGGCCTGAAGCTGGACCTGCATGCCGAGCTGCCCAGCCGGGTGCGCGCCGATGGCCAGCGCCTGCGCCAGGTGCTGCTGAACCTGCTGTCCAACGGTGTCAAGTTCAGCGATGCCGGCGAGGTGCGCCTGGCCTGCGAGCCGCTGTGGCAGGGCGAGGGCCGGGTGCGGCTGCGCTTCGAGGTCAGCGACACCGGCATTGGCATTCCGCCGGCCGAGCTGGAGCGGCTGTTCAAGCCCTTCGAACAGGTCTCCGACCTCAGCCGCCGTCTGGGCGGCACCGGTCTGGGTCTGTCGATCAGCCAGCAGCTGGTGCGCCTGATGGGCGGCCAGATCGCTGTGCAGAGCGAGCCCGGCCGGGGCAGCTGCTTCTCCTTCGAGCTGGAAGTGCCGGTCGCCGCCTGAGGCAGTCTCGATGTCCTGGCTGGTGTTCTACAAGCTGCTGGCCATCTTCGTGGCCGTGGCCATAGGCTGGTTCGTGGGCCGCATGCGCTGGCTGGGCGAGGCCGACGCCGGCGGCAGCGGCGGCGATCCGGCCCGGGTGCTGTCCAACGCGGCCTTCTACATCTTTGTTCCGGCCCTGCTGTTCCGCACCACGGCGCGGGTCGACCTGGCCCACCTGCCCTGGGGCACGCTGCTGGCCTTCTTCATCCCGGTGCTGGGCCTGATGCTGGCGGTCTACACGGTCCAGCGCTGGCGCGGCCGGGGCACGGCGGCCACGCCTTCTACCCAGGCCATCACCACGGTGTTCGGCAACACCTTGCAGATCGGCGTTCCGGTGGCGGCCGGCATGTTCGGCGAGGCCGGCCTGGCCATCCACATCACCGTGGTCAGCCTGCATGCGCTGACGCTCTTGACCGTGCTGACCCTGCTGGTCGAACTGGACCTGGCGCGCGAGCGCTCGCGCGATGCACCGGCCGGCCTGGGCGCCACCCTGGTGACCACGCTGAAGAACACGGTCATCCATCCGGTCGTGCTGCCGGTGGTGGCCGGCCTGGTCTTCAATGCCCTGGGCCTGAAGCTGCCGGCGGTGCTGGACGAAGTGCTTTCCATGCTGGGCACGGCGGTGGTGCCGCTGTGCCTGACGCTGATTGGCATGTCGCTGGCCTATTACGGTTGGCCGGCGGGTTGGCGCGGCATGGTCGGCCTGGTGATGCTCAAGCTGCTGTTGCTGCCGGCCCTGGTGCTGGGCCTGGCGCGCTGGGGCTTCGGCCTGAGCGGCCAGCCGCTGGCCGTGGTGGTGATGCTGGGTGCTCTGCCGGTGGGCTCGAACGCGCTGATCTTCGCGCAGCGCTACCGCACGCAGGAGGGCGAGACCACGGCCGCCATCGTGCTCTCCACCGTGCTGTACGTGCTGACGGCGCCGCTCTGGCTGGCCCTGCTGGCGGCGCTGGGCTGAAGCAGGAGAAGCCCCGGTTCGGCCCTGCCGAAGCCCTGCCGGAGGACCCTCGGTGACAATCGCCGGCATGAGCCGTACGCCTGCTGACGACATCGCTGCCTACATGGATCGCCTGGGGGCCGCCGCCCGGGCTGCCGCCACGCAGATGGCCGCCGCCTCGACGGCTGGCAAGAACCAGGCCCTGCTGGCCCTGGCCCGCCGCCTGCGCGAGTCCGGAGCGCAGCTGGCCGAGGCCAATGCCAGGGACCTGCAAGCCGCCGCGGGCCTGGACGCACCGCTGCGCGACCGTCTCAGGCTCGATGCCAAGACCCTGGCCACGGTGGCCGAGGGCTGCGAGCAGATCGCCGCCATGCCGGATCCGGTCGGCGAGATCACCGGCGTCAAGCGTCGGCCCTCGGGCATCTCGGTCGGCCAGATGCGCGTGCCCCTGGGCGTGTTCGGCATGATCTACGAGAGCCGGCCCAACGTGACCATCGAGGCGGCCTCGCTGGCAATCAAGAGCGGCAATGCCTGCATCCTGCGCGGCGGCTCCGAGGCCATCCATTCGAACCGGGCGTTGGCCCAGTTGGTCGGCGATGCCTTGCATGAAGCCGGCTTGCCGCGCGAGGCCGTGCAATTGGTGGCGACCACGGACCGCGCCGCCGTCGGCCGCTTGATCGCCATGCCCCAGTTCGTCGATGTGATCATTCCGCGCGGCGGCAAGGGCCTGATCGAGCGCATCAGCGCCGAGGCCAGGGTGCCGGTGATCAAGCACCTGGACGGCAATTGCCACAGCTATGTGGACGCCGAGGTCGACCTGGACCTGGCGGTCCAGGTGGTGGACAACGCCAAGACCCAGAAATACAGCCCCTGCAATGCGACCGAGTCTCTGCTGGTGCATGCGGCCCAGGCGGCGGCCTTCCTGCCGCGAATCGGCGCGGTGTTTGCGGCCAAGGGCGTGGAGATGCGCGGCTGCCCGCGCACGCTGGCCCTGCTCGGTCCCTTGCAAGGCGCCCGGCTGGCGCCGGCCACCGAGGCCGACTGGGACACGGAATACCTGGCGCCCATCATCAGCATCAAGCTGGTGGACTCGCTGGACGAGGCCATTGCCCACATCAACCGCCATGGCTCGCACCACACGGATGCGATCCTGACCACCAATCACCCCAACGCGATGCGCTTTCTGCGCGAGGTCGATTCGGCCAGCGTGATGGTCAACGCCAGCACCCGTTTCGCCGATGGCTTCGAATACGGCCTGGGTGCCGAGATCGGCATCTCCACCGACAAGTTCCACGCCCGCGGCCCGGTCGGCCTGGAAGGCCTGACTTCGATGAAGTGGGTAGTGCTGGGGCAGGGCGAGGTCAGGGCTTGAAACCTGCGCCCGGCCCGCGGCGCATCACCTGATCACGATCTGCAGCACATGCCCCGGGGGCACCATGATGCCCTTGCGGCGGTAGCGGCCGCCGGCGGCCTCGGTCGTGCTCTCCCATTGGTAGACATGGCTGCCGGCATTCAGCTGCCAGGGCGGCAGCAATTGCTCGCGCAGGCTGATCCCCAGCGTCTTGAGATCGATGGCCGGCAGATCCACTTCGCTGCCGACATAGGCCGGCATGCCCAGGCCGGCGCCGTCGGCCGGGTTGAACGGTCCGATCAGGCTGGCATTCATGGCGCCATAGTGGTCTGACAGGCTGGTGCCGGAGAGCAGGAACACCTGATCGTCCAGGCAGCGCAGGCTGCCCTGGGTCTGGCCCTCGTCGGGGCAGTTGAAGGTCAGGCCTCTCAGCAGGCCGGCGCCCAGACGCCGGTCCAGATAGCCGGCGAGGCTGCCACCGATGCTGTAGTCCGCACCGCCACCACCGAGGTAGGTTCCTGGCACGACATAGGACTGGTAGTTGGCCATGCGCATGGCCAGGGCGGCATAGCGGCTGCCGTCGGCCTTGGTGATCAGGGCCGAGGACACCAGGTCCTCGGCCATCATGGCCGTGGTCTCCTCCAGCCAGGACTCGTGCCGCTCCCAGCCGTTGAGGATCCAGCGCTGGTAGTTGTTGATCTGGTGCATGAACTCATGAATCAGCGAAGACTTGATGAAGTTCAGGTCGGACTTCAGGAAGCGGGCGTTGACCACCATCAGCACCGCCTCGTTGCTGGTGGGCCAGAAGTCCTTGCGGGCCAGGTCGCCGCTGTAGACATAGGCGCCCCAATAGCTATTGGGACCCGGATCGGCCAGCAGGATCTGCACCGGCTGCAGGGCCGCGTCGCTGATGATGTCCACGCGCTCATGCAGGCCGAAGACTTCCGCGCCCAGCAGTTGCTGCAGTTTCTGGAATCCCCCTTGCTCGCCACAGACCATGGGCAGCAGGTCCCGCTCGATCTGGCCGGTGTCCATCAACTCGTTGCTGTGGACCTGCTCATCGAGCCAGAACAGGATTTGTCGCCCGCCGGTCAGGCCGCAGCTGGCCGCCAGGCGGCTCTTGTAGACGCCGGTGGCGCCGAGGTTCTGCCAGTCGCGGCTGCTGCCGATCGCGGGAACTGGCAGTGCCTGCCGCGCAACCGCACTCTGGATGGTGCGCCGGCCGGTTCTGGCCTGCGCCTTGCTGGCGGACCCCGGCAAGGCCAGCGCCACGGCGCGATCCAGGGCCCGGTGGGCGGCATGGGCTTCATCGCGCTTGAGCAGGGACGAGTTCAGCGACAAGGTCCGGTCGGCCTGGTAGGTCTGGGCCTGGGCCTGGGCCGCGGGCATGGGCCGCGGCGCCACGCCCTCGGATTGGCCCAACTCGGCCCTGCCACCGCTCAGAGCACTGGCATTGCTCAGGCTGACCAGGACCTCGCGTCCCGCCGGCACACCGGCGATGTCGATGTTGGCCACCTGTGGATGCGGCTGCTCGTTGACCAGCAGCCAGCGGCCCAGGCCCTTGCCGGCGTAGCTGTCGGCCGCCAGGGCCGGGCAGGGCTCTTCCTTGCAAGGCGCCGGTGGGATGTTGCTCAGGCGGCTGGCGACCACGGTGACAGAAAAGGTCTGGCGGGCAATGCGCTGCGTGACGGTATCCCTGGCCACGACCTGGGCCTGGTAGACCCCGGGGTAGGCATAGCGATGCGTCACCGAGTCGCCGGTCGTGCTGGTGCCGTCGCCGAACTTCCACTCGTGCACGATCTCGTGGCCGACGTAGGAGGTGGATTCGGCCCGCAGCTGAATCTCTTCGCCAGGCACCAAGGGGCTGAGCGTGGCCACCAGCTTGGGCGGGTACAGCATCGCCTGATCGGCCGAGATGGCGCGAACCGTGACGGTGGCGAAGTCCGGCGCGTCATCGAAGCTCAGCGAGATCACATAGTCGCCCGGGCGATCCGGCGTCAGCTTGGCGACCGGGTCTCCCCATGGGCCCGCATCGATCACGGCACTGCTGCCCTTGGGCGCCTGGACCAGGGTCCAGATATGGCGCGTACCGATGATGGGCTGGCCATCAATGCCTCGATTGCCACTCGCGTCCAGGGTCACCAACTGGCCCACGTTGACCGTGCCGGGCGCCTGGATACTGCCGACCGCCTTGTTGGCGACGACCTGGAGACCCACCATCGCGCCGCTGACCTGCAGGTCGGAGCTGGTCGGCGTCAGCTCGATCAGGTAGTAGCCAACGACGTCCGGGGTCAGGACCACCGTCGGACCGTTGCCTATGTGCCGGCTGAGGCGGCTGTCCGGCGGTGAGGACACCAGCGTCCACCGGTAGTCCAGCTTGGCGCCCTCGAGCGAACCCAAGGCACGGGTCGTCAGAGTCACCGGCTGGCCCACGACCTTGTTGCAACCCATGACCTGGCCGCAAACGTAGGTGGGGTAGATCGTCACACTGGGCGCTGCCGTGGCCGAGAGTGTCCTGATGCTGCGGCTGACCGTGCCACCTTGATGCGCCTCGACCTGGACCTGGTATTGGCCGGCCACATCGGCGTTCAGGCTGACTTCCTGTCCCCAGCTGCCGCTGAGCTGGGCCCGGCTGCCGCTCGGTCCCTGCAGCAGGGTCCAGCGGTAGGAGGTCAGTCCTTCGCCAGTGGCCGTGGTCGGCACAGCCTGCAGCAGGGTCGACTGGCCCAGTTGCAGGCGGTCGGCCGAGGCCGAGGTCTGTATCAGCGGCCCGTTCACCGCTTCCACCACGGCTTGCCGCTGCACGCTTTGGCCGTCGGCGCTGGTGACGGTCCACTGCACGACGTAGCGACCGGCGAGATCGGTGCGGAGCAGCTGGCTGCTGCTTTGGGTCTGGCCCAGGGCCGCCTGGCTGCCCGAGGGCCGCTCCAGCAGCAGCCACTCCATCTTGTCGGGGAGGGCGCTGTCCGTTGCCAGGCTGCCCGAGAGCTGCAGGCTCTCTCCGGGGCGAACCTGGGCGGGGGCGTTCAGCTGGATGGAAAGCAGCTTCTTCGGTGCTTGAGCCGGGCCGGGCTGATCGCCCCCGGCGCCGCCGCCGCACGCTGAAAGCAATGCAACGGACAAAAGGCCGACCCATAGCCAGCGCTGCGCGCTGGTCGCTTGTCTCAGCATGAAGCTACTCCCTGCCGCCCTGGATGGTCTTGTTGCGCAGCCGCCCGGTCTGGCCAGGGGCGCCGCCCCCGCAGGTGCGGCGCGGTGGGCGCTGAGATTGTCTGGGTGACCCGCCCAACCGGTGGGGCGGCCAGGATCGGTGTTTTCCCTTTGGATGTGCGACTGGCGATGCAAGCCGCTCCGCTGGCCGCCGATGCGACTGTTGTTTCGTTCTCATCGGAATTCCGCTGCCCGGGCGCAGCGGCCCCTAACATTCGGTCCTGGCAGCGATGAGCCTGCCCTTGATCCCGCATCCGTAGTCCTTCTGCATGAGCACCCTTCCCAACCACACGCCCCCGCAAGCCAACCGCGGCCGCAAGGCCCTAGTGCTGTTCTCCGGCGGCCAGGACTCCAGCACCTGCCTGGCCTGGGCGCTGGAGCGCTATGCCGAGGTCGAGACCCTGGGCTTCGACTATGGCCAGCGCCATGCTGTCGAGCTGCTGTGCCGGCGCGAGGTGCTGCACGAGCTGCGCAGCCGCTTTCCGCAATGGGCGCCCAAGCTGGGCGAGGACCATGTGCTGGACCTGTCGCTGCTGGGCCAGATCTCGGAGACCGCGCTGACCGCCGAGCGCGAGATCGAGATGCAGGCCAACGGCCTGCCCAATACCTTCGTGCCGGGCCGCAACCTGCTGTTCCTCACCTTCGCCGCCACGCTGGCCTACCGGCGCGGCGCCTCGGTGCTGGTGGGCGGCATGTGCGAGACCGACTACTCGGGCTATCCGGACTGCCGCGACAACACGCTCAAGGCCTTGCAGGTGGCACTGAGCCTGGGCCTGGATCAGCCCATGACGCTGGAGACGCCGCTGATGTTCATCACCAAGGCCGAGACCTGGGCCTTGTCGGAACAGCTGGGCGGCGCGGCCTTGAACGAGCTGATCGTCGAGCACACCCACACCTGCTACCTGGGTGAGCGCAAGACCCGCCATGCCTGGGGCTACGGCTGCGGCCAATGCCCCGCCTGCGAGTTACGGGCGCGCGGCCATGCCGAGTTCCTGGCGGCGCGGGGCGGCAACTGATGTTCGGCTACGTCGTCTGGTTGCTGCTGGCCCTGCTGGTGTTCTGGGCCATCGGGGCCTACAACCGGCTGATGCGGCTGCGCGGGGCCATCGCCAAGGCCTTCGCGGCGCTGGACGAGCATCTGACCCGGCGCGCCGCGATCTGCGACCAGCTCTGCGAGCTGATGCGGCCGCTGCTGCCGACCGAGCAGTCGACCTTCGACACCCTGGCCGCGGCCCAGTCCGAGGCGCAGCTGCTGGCCGCCCAGGTGCGGGCCAAGCCCTATGCGGCCGACCCGGTGGCCAGCCTGGCGGTGGCGGCCGCCGTCCATGCCGCTGCGCTGACGCGGCTGAAGTCGCTGCTGGAGCACCATGCCGAACTGCGCGAGCATGCCGAGCTCTACGGCCTGCAGGACGAGCTCAAGATGGTCGAGCGCCAGCGCGACTTCAACCGCCAGGTCTTCAACCAGGCGGTCAAGCAGTACAACGAGGCGGTGCGCGAATTCCCGACGCGCCTGCTGACAGGCTTCTACGGATTCACCGAAGCCCGCTCGCTATGACTCAGCTGCAGACGATGGCGCCGGTGCTGACGAGCTCGTGGAAGAGCGCCATCAGCGCCTTGCCGCTGGTCGCGTAGGGATCCAGCTTCGTGGTCGCGCAGTACTTGAGCACCAGGGCCGGGTTCAGCCTCTGCAGGTTGACCGAGCCCATGGTCCAGCCGGCGAAATGGCGCTCGGCGATTTCCTCGTAGCTCAAGAGGATCACGTCCTTGTGGCGGGCGTCGGCCACGATGTGCTTGTAGCGGGCGTTGACCGCCTCGCGGCCGCCCTCCAGCACCTGGATGAAGATGCCGTCGCTGTAGCAGAGCAGGCCGGTCAGGCCCTCGGCCGGGTTGTGTTCGCGCGACTGCTTGAGGATGGAGGCCAGTTCGGCCTCGCCCATGGGCGTGGCGGCGCGGCTGGCGTAGAGAAGGCGGACGAGCATGGCGGTGGCGCTCCGATGACGACGACGGTCTATTGCTTGCCGGACAGCAGCGAAAGGAATTCGCGGCGCAGATTGGGGTCCTTCAGGAAGGCCCCGCGCATCACGCTGTTGGTCATCTTGGACTCGCTGTCCTTGACGCCGCGCCAATGCATGCAGAAATGGTCGGCCTCCATCACGATGGCCAGGCCGTCGGGCTGGACCCGCTCCTGCAGCTCGTTGGCCAGCATGGTCACGGCCTCTTCCTGGATCTGCGGCCGGCTCATGATCCAGTCGGTCAGCCGGGCGTACTTGGACAGGCCGATCAGGTTGGAATGCTCGTTGGGCAGCAGGCCTATCCAGACCTTGCCGAGGATGGGGCAGAGGTGGTGCGAGCAGGCGCTGCGCACCTTGATAGGGCCCACGATCATCAGCTCGTTGAGCCGGCTGACATTGGGGAACTCGGTGACCGGCGGCGCCTCGGCATAGCGGCCGGCGAAGACCTCGCGCACGAACATCTTGGCCACGCGCCTGGCGGTCTCCTGGGTGTTGTGGTCGCTCTCGGTGTCAATCACCAGGCTGCGCAGCACGTCCTGCAGCTTGGCTGCCACCTCGGCCTGCAGCTCGTCCAGCTCGCCCTCGCGGATGAAGCCGGCGATGTTGTCGTTGGCATGGTGGCGGCAGCCGGCACCGACCAGGCGGTAGCGGATGCGCTCGGAGGCGCTCAGGCCGGAGGGCGTGTCGTCTGCGGTAGCGCCGGTCATGGGGGAGGTCTTGTCAGTCATGATGCAGCGGCGATTGTGGCTGCTTGCGCCGCATCCCGCCCAGGAGACTAGGGAATGACCCCTACACTGCGGCCGTGTCCGCCCCCGCCTCCTCCCCCTCCCTTGCCCCGCCGTTGCAGCGCCTCCTGAACCAGGTGGCCGATGCCGTCCAGGGCGTACGCGCCGGCCAGTCGCTGAACGAGCTGCTGGCCCGCTGCCCGGCCGAGCTGCGGCCCGGCACGCAGGCGCTGAGCTTCCATGTGCTGCGCCACCTGGGCGGGGCCGAGGCGGTGCGCAAGCTGCTGGCGCCCAAGGCGCCGCCGGCCAAGGTCGATGCCCTGCTGCTGAGCGCCCTGGCCCTGCTGTGGCCGGTGGCCGAACCGGCCTATGCCGACCACACGGTGGTGGACCAGGCGGTCTCGGCCATGCGCAAGCGCTCGGGCCAATCGGCCGGCTTTCTCAATGCGGTGCTTAGGCGCTTCCTGCGCGAGCGCGAGGCCCTGGTGGCCCAGGCCGGGCGCGACCCGGCGGCCGCCTTCAACCACCCGGCCTGGTGGCTCAAGCGCCTGCAGGCCGACTGGCCGGAGCAGTGGCAGGCCATCCTGGCCGCCAACAATCGCCAGCCGCCCATGAGCCTGCGGGTCCATGCTGGCCGGGGCTCGGCCGAGGACTATCTGAAGCGCCTGGCCGAGGCTGGGCTGGCGGGCCGGGCCCTGGGCCCGCGCGCCACGCAGGCCGTGGTGCTGGATCGGCCGGCGCCGGTCTCGCAGCTGCCCGGCTTTGCGCAGGGCGACGTTTCGGTGCAGGACGTGGCGGCCCAACTGGCCGCGCCGCTGCTGCTGGCGGATCGCGCCGGCTTGCCGCCCCTGCCGGCCAAGCCGCGCTTGCTGGACGCCTGCTCGGCCCCCGGCGGCAAGACCTCGCATCTGCTGGAGCTCAGCCCCGCGGCCGAGTTGCTGGCCCTGGATGCCGATGCGGATCGGCTGGCGCGCGTGAAGGACAACCTGGCCCGCCTCTCCCAGCAGGCCGAGCTGAAGGCGGCGGACGGCCGCCAGACCGAAGCCTGGTGGGATGGCCGGCCCTTCGACGCCATCCTGCTCGATGCGCCCTGCAGCGCCTCGGGCATCGTGCGCCGCCATCCCGATGTGCGCTGGCTGCGCCGCGCCGGCGACATCGCCCAGCTGGCGGCGATCCAGTCGGAATTGCTGGACGCGCTCTGGCCCTTGCTCAAGCCGGGAGGAAGGCTGGTTTACGCCACCTGTTCGGTCTTTAGGGCCGAAGGCCAGGACCAGGTCGATGCATTTTTGCAACGCCACCCCGACGCCCGGGCGGTTCCGGTGGACGGCTTCACAGGTCACCTGCTGCCCCTCGCTGACAATGAAGACCAGCCGGGCGGGCCCTCGACGATCGATGGTTTCTTCTACGCCTTGCTGACCAAGCAACCCTAGAGAGCCAGACCGATCTTGCGCCGGCGTACGTTTGTCACCGCTGCCTGCTCCGCTGTCGCCGCCACCCTGATGGGCCTGGCGGCGCCGGCCCTGGCCGATGGCATCGAGCTGGCCAGTCTGAAGACCGAAAAGGCCGAGGAGGCCCTGGAACTGAGCTACAGCGCCCGCTTCGAGCTGCCCCGCTCGGTCGAAGAGGCGCTGATGAAGGGCGTGCCCATCTATTTCAGCGCCGAAGCCACCGTGTTCCGCAACCGCTGGTACTGGCGCGACGCCCGAGTGGCCCGCGTCACCCGCAGCTGGCGGCTGACCTGGCAGGCGCTGACCCGGCAGTACCGGCTCAGCACCGGCGGCCTGAACCAGAGCTTCTCCACGCTGACCGAGGCCCTGGCCACGGTGCGCGGGGTGGCCGGCTGGCGCGTGGCCGAGCTGCGCGAGCTTGAAGACGACGGCCGCTACTACCTGGAGTTCAGCTTCAAGCTCGACACCAGCCAGCTGCCCAAGCCCATGCAGATCGGCTTGGGCCTGCCCCAGGGCTGGAACCTGGGCGTCGAGCGGACCCTGGGCTTCAACGCCGACTTCACGCTGCGCCAGAGCACGCCATGACCCGTGCCGCTCGATGGGCCTGGGTCATCTCGCTGGTGACCATCACCGGCATCTGCGGTGTGCTGGCCTTCATGCTGTCGATTGGCGCGACCACGCCGCGCGGCTTCTTCGAGCGCCACTACGCCTGGCTGTTCTGGGTCAACGTGGCCGTGGCCGTGGTGCTGGTCACCGTGATCGGCGTGGCGGCGGTGCGGCTGTTCCTGCGGGTGCGCAGCGGCAAGTTCGGCAGCCGCCTGCTGCTCAAGCTGGCCGGCATCTTCGCCCTGGTGGGCGTGGTGCCGGGGCTGATGATCTACACCGTGTCCTACCAGTACGTGAACCGCAGCATCGACAGCTGGTTCGACGTGCGCCTGGCCAGCGCGCTGCAGTCGGGCCTGGAGCTGGGTGCCACCACGCTGGAAGGCATGGGCACGGAGCTGGGCGACAAGGTACGCGATGCGGCCGAACGCCTTGCCGACACCAATTTCTCGCAGCAGGTGCTGGCGCTGGAGCGCATCCGCGAACAGATGCGGGTGCGCACCCTGGCCCTGGTGGGCGCCAATGGTCAGATCCTGGCGGCCGTGGGCGGCGATGCCGGCACCCTGCTGCCCGAGCGGCCCGATGCGGCCCTGCTGCGCCGGGCCAAGAGCGAGGAGGTCGCCGTCAGCAAGCCCGAGGGCCTGGACGACGACAACGCGGTGCTGCAGGGCAAGGTCTATGTGCGTGCCCTGGCCTTCCTGCATGGCAGCGAACGCAGCCTGGGCGTGAGCAGCAGTTCCGAGCGCTACCTGATGGCGGTGCAGCGCCTGCCCACGGCCACCGTGGCCAATGCACTGGCGGTGCAGACCGCCCGTGGCGAATACGAGCAGCGCGCGCTGGAGAGCGGCGGCCTGCGCCGGGTCTACCTCGGCACGCTGACGCTGGTGCTGATCCTGGCGCTGTTCGCGGCCCTGCTGCTGGCGGTCACGCTCGGCAACCAGCTGGCCCGGCCGCTGCTGCTGCTGGCCGATGGCGTGCATCAGGTGGCCCAGGGCGACCTCTCGGCCAAGGCCGTGCTGAACACCCGCGACGAACTCGGCGGCCTGACCCGCGCCTTTGCCGACATGACCGAGCAGCTGGCCGAGGCCCGGGCCATGGTGGAGCGCGGCGTGGCCCAGCTGGAAAGCGCCCGCACCAATCTGCAGACCATCCTCGACAACCTGACCGCCGGCGTCATCGTGTTCGACGCCGACGGCAAGCTGGACACGGTCAACCCGGGTGCCACGCGCATCCTGCGCCAGCCCCTGTTCGCCTACCGTGGCCGCCGCATGAGCGACCTGCCGGCGCTGCAGGGCTTCGCCCAGTCGGTCGCCCAGCGCTTCGATGCACTGCGGGCCAATCCGGAAGACGGCGAGCGCGGCCAGTGGCAGGACTCCTTCGAGCTGCAGCTGGAGAGCGGCGAGATCCTGACGCTGCTGGTGCGCGGCGCGACGCTGCCGCACGAGGCGCGGCTGATGGTGTTCGACGACATCAGCGAGGTGGTCTCGGCCCAGCGCTCGGCCGCATGGAGCGAGGTGGCGCGGCGCCTGGCGCACGAGATCAAGAACCCGCTGACGCCTATCCAGCTCTCTGCCGAACGGCTGCAGCACAAGCTCGAGGCCAAGCTCGAAGGCACGGACCAGGCCATGCTGGTGCGCTCGGTCGGCACCATCGTCAACCAGGTGCAGGCGATGAAGCAGCTGGTCAACGAATTCCGTGACTACGCCCGGCTGCCGGCCGCCCAGCTCAAGCCGCTGGACCTGAATGCGCTGGTGGGCGAGGTGCTGATGCTCTATGGCCCGGCCCAGGAGTCGGGGCTGCTGCAAACCGATCTGGACCCGGACCCGCCGCAGATCATGGGTGATGCAACCCAGCTGCGCCAGGTGATACACAACCTGGTGCAGAACGCGCTGGACGCGGTCAGCGAGCGACCCGACGGCCATGTTCTGCTGCGCACGCAGAAGTCCTTCAACGACCAAGGTGGCATCCGCGCGCTGCGGCTGCAGCTGATCGACAACGGCCCGGGCTTCGCCGACAAGGTGCTCAAGCGCGCCTTCGAACCCTATGTGACGACCAAGACCAAGGGCACTGGGCTGGGCCTCGCGGTGGTCAAGAAGATCGCCGATGAACATGGCGCCCGCATCCGGCTTTCCAACGTCCACAAGGACGGGGACGAGGCCCAGGCGACGGTGGGCGCGCAAGTTTCGTTATCATTTTCAAATCTTGCGACTGCCGCACAGGGCCCCGCCGATCCCGGCGCGGCGACGCAGCCCCGCTAGAACTAGGCATCCATGGCAACTATTCTCGTAGTCGACGACGAACTGGGCATCCGCGCCCTCCTGTCCGAAATCCTCACCGACGAGGGTCACACCGTCGAGCTGGCCGAGAACGCCGCCCAGGCCCGCGCCCAGCGCGAAAAGGGCCGACCCGACCTCGTCCTGCTCGATATCTGGATGCCCGATGTGGACGGCATTACGCTGCTGAAGGAGTGGGGCAGCAGCGGCCAGCTCTCGATGCCGGTGATCATGATGAGCGGCCACGGCACCATAGACACGGCGGTCGAGGCCACCAAGTTCGGTGCCATCGCCTTCCTGGAAAAGCCGATCACGCTGCAGAAGCTGCTGCGTGCGGTGGAGCAGGCCCTGGTCAAGACCGCCCCGCGGCCGGCGCCTCCGCTGGGCGCTGCCAATCACAACCCATACGTCCGCCCCGAGATGAACGCCATGCCCATGAGCCTGCCGGTCTCGGGCAACAGCCTGCCGCTGGCCACGCTGCCGCCGGCCGGCCTGGCCTCGGAGCAGAGCTTCGAGCTCGACCGCCCGCTGCGCGAGGCACGCGACGCCTTCGAGAAGAGCTACTTCGAGTTCCACCTGGCCAAGGAAAACGGCTCCATGACCCGCGTGGCCGAAAAGACCGGCCTGGAGCGCACCCACCTGTACCGCAAGCTCAAGCAACTGGGTGTCGACCTCTCGCGCAACAAGCGCGGCGGCGGACTCTGATGTTGGCGCCGGCATTGGCCCGGCGGAATCCAGAAAATCCTGTGCTATAGTCGCGGTCTTCGCAAAACGGGCCCCGGCTCGAAAGGCGCAAGACACAAGGCCTGGTAGCTCAGTTGGTAGAGCAGCGGATTGAAAATCCGCGTGTCGGTGGTTCGATTCCGCCCCAGGCCACCAAGATTCGAGTCCTTGCCACTCAAGGACTCAGCCCAAGCGGCGACCTCCCCAAGAGGTCGCCGTTTTGCTTTGCGTGATCGGTTTCTGCGATCTTCCGGCAGGTGCCGCCTCGACGGGACTTGGTCCGACGTGGAACTGGCGGATCGCTCAATGATGCAGCGCCAACATCGCCGTGGTAGGTCAGCCGACCACGCCGCTTCTTGTGGAGGACCACGATGAAAGTGATGAAGACTGCCAGCGCTTCAATCTGTCTGTGCCTCGCTTCCCTCATGTCGGGTTGCGCAAGCCCGCCGCTTGCGACCCAGGTCGCAGCCACGGATCACGGGGCCTTCCCCGACCAGCACGAGGCCATCGTCAAGGGCTATTACCAGCGCGCGCTCCAGGATCGCGGCCAGGCCTTCTACGGCGAGATCAGCGAGCCGCGCAAGTACTCGGTCGACAGCACCAGCGAAGGCGCCACCCACGGTTACCTGGTGTGCGTGGCCTTGGCGGCGAGGAACACCAATGGCAACTACGACGGCTACAAGACCTATGGCCTCTTGATCAGGAACGGCGCCGTCGTTCATGCCGCCCGCTATGGTGTCTTCTACGCCAAGGAAATTTGCTAGGCCTTATTGGCACACAGAGGGCTCGCCATAGTGCCCTGCGGCCGACTCGCCGGTCGGCAAGGGAAATGACGAACTTGACGAAGGAGAGTGCTTCAGTAGCATTCGCCGGTCCGGCAGCGCAGTTCCATCACTGATCGGCAAAGGGATTGCGCGGCGAGTTCGTGGAGAAACTCTGCATGAGCAAGTTCGTAGTCGCGGCTATTGCCTGTATCTGCGGATCGACGGCTGTCGCTGGCGCGCTCACGCTGCCCACCACGCCGACCAGGTTTGCGATTGAATCGCTGATCGGGACCACCGACGTCACGCTGCCCACGGTCCGGTATCAAATGGGAGTTGCGCGGACCACGGCCCAGGACTTCACCGTGATCGTCAAGCCGACCACCGGCGCTACGTTCACCACGACCAGTTGCACCGCCGCTCTGCCGACCATCACCCTCGGCGGTGCCGCAACAGGCGCGTTCACGCCTACCATCAAGCGCTCCAGCGCGACCGAGTGCGCCTATGAAATCGACGTGACGACGGCCTTTTCGTCGCCCGCCGGAGCTGACGTCGTGTCGCTGAACTTTCCTGGCTTGGTGCTGGATACCCATACTCTGAATATCGAGGGCAACACCGCCGGTGTGACTATTGGCTTGTGGGACCTTGGCGAAACTGCCCGCATTGACAATTCGAGTGATGCGAGCGCGTCCGTTGCCGTGTCGGGCATGGCACTGACACTTACTTTCACTGCCGACAACGCCACCATCATTGACGTCAACAATGCCAACGGCCCGTTGTTTGGGTTCGTGGCCGGCGGCGCGGCGCCAGCCGACACGGCTTCAGTGGCCGCCGCCAAGTTCACAGTAAACAACAACACGGGTGGCCTGCCATACAAGAAGCCGGATGGCACGACCAACTGGGAGTTCACCGTTGACGGCACGGCAATCAACGTGACGCTAGAGGGCAACCTGCTGCAGTTGCACGCCACAGCGCCCGTTGCCGTGATTCCCGCTGTCGGCGCAGCACCAGAGGTGACGATCACCGCCATAGCTGGACTGCCTTGGTATGCAAGTTTTGCCTTGCTGCCCTCAAACTTCAACGCCGCCAACACGGCGCAGGACGTGACTGTGACGATGACCGCGGCCGGCAACGCCTCAATGGGCACGGGCCGCAGTTTCCTTATGACTGCCATTGGCGATGTCATCACCGGTGCCGATGAAAATCTGCTGCAAAACCGAAATAGGGGCTGGTGGTTCTGGAATTCCAACGGCATGCAGCTGATGTCGCCGTACTTTTCAACCGACCCGAGCGCCGGTGTCGTCAGTCGCTTCTTCCTTCAGAATTTGGGCCCAGCCACCACTTACAGCACACTTTGTCAGGCCGATCCTGGCGAAGTGCCAACTGGTTCATTTGCATTCGCCGGCACGCTGCCTCAAGGCCTGCTGGTGCTCGACCCCAGGGACATCTGCGTCTTTCCCAATGGTGTTCGCGGCTCTGTGACGTTCTATTTCCGCGCCGCAGCCGCCAACATCAAGGGCGTCTACGGCCTGAGCCTGAACGGCGGCACCACCAGCTTCCTGCCGATGCAGCGCCCCAACGGCAACAACAACACGTCGAACGGCAGTTCGTTCTGAGCCGGCCTTGGCAG